>NZ_LNBE01000004.1:3192419-3492419 GCF_001445655.1 Streptomyces roseifaciens | reverse complement strand
CGCGCCTGGACGGCGATGCCGGCGAGCTGTTCCGGCGTGGTGCCGTACTCGTGCATGTGGCGGCGTGCGGCCATGGCGTACTTGGCGATGAGGGTGTGCCCGTAGGGGGCTTCGAACTGCAGCGGGCCCCGGGTGCCGTAGGAGAGGCCGGCGGTCCGGCGGCCCGCCTTGAGGTCGGCGCGGGCGGTGGAGCCGTAGACGAGGAGGACGGCGTTCGCGTGTCCGGCGGCGATGGCGTCGGCCGCGTGGGCCGCCATGACCTCCCAGGTGGCGCCGCCGACCGAGGTCGAGTCCACCCAGGTGGGGCGCAGGCCCAGGTGGTCGGCGATCTCCATGGGGGCCAGGGTGCCCAGGCCGGCGGAGGCGAGTCCGTCGACGGCGGACCGGCCGAGCCCGGAGTCGGCCAGGGCGCGCCGGGCCGCTTGTGCGTGGAGGTCGTAGGGGGTGGCGGAGTCGACCCGCCCGCAGTCCGAGAGGGAGATGCCGACGACGGCGACCTTGCGTGCGCGGCGGACGGAGGCCATGAACTGACGCTACATCAGATAGGGGGTGGGAAAGTCGGGTTGCCCGATTTAAGATGACGGCCCGTCAGATCCGGGAGGGCGTGTCCCATGGATGCCGCATTCACCGAGGAGCAGGGCGAGATCCGGCGCACCCTGCGCGAACTGCTGCTCAAGCGCTGCGGGCCGGACGGGATCCGGGCCGCGGTCCGCACCCGGGCCGGCTACGACGAGCCGCTGTGGCGGCAGCTCGCCGAGCAGCTCGGGCTGCCCGGGCTCGCCGTCGGGCGACGCTACGGAGGCGTGGGATGCGGCCCCACGGAGCTCGCCCTGGCCTGCGAGGAGACGGGCCGCGTACTGCTGCCGTCCCCGCTGCTGGCCACGGCGGGCCTCGTGGCCCCCTTGGTCGCCGCGCTGGGCACCCACACGCAGCGGACGGAGCTGCTGCCGCGCATCGCCTCCGGCGAGCTGACGGGCACGCTCGCGCTGCCCCGTACCCCGCTGCCCGAGGCGCTCGGCCTGACCGGGCCGGGCGGCGGCGACTGGGCCGGGGGCGGCAGGGCGGGCGGCGTACAGGCGCGGCCGGGCGGGGACGGACGGGGCTGGCGCCTGTACGGCGACGCGGCGCAGGTCCTCGACGGGCACAGCGCGGGAGTGCTGCTGGTCGCCGCCCGCACGGGCGGGTACGTCCGCGGCCGCACGCTGCTGTTCGTCCTGCGGCCGGACGTGGTGCGCGGGGTGCGCCGCACGCGGCTGACCGCGCTGGACGAGACCCGTCCGCAGGCCCGGATCGAGCTGCGGGACGCGGAGGCCGATCTCCTCGGCCGCGCGGACGACGAGGTCCCGGCCGCGCTGGCCCGGCTGGGCGGGAGCGTTGCGGCGATGCTGGCCGCGGAGGCCGTCGGCGCGGCGGACCGGGCGCTGGAGCTGACGGTCGAACACGTGCGGACGCGTGAGCAGTTCGGGCGGCCCATCGGCTCCTTCCAGGCCGTCAAGCACCGCCTGGCCGACCTGTACGTGTCCGTGCAGGCCGCGCGCTCGGCGGCGTACTACGCGGCGTGGGCGGCGGGGGCCGGGTCCGGGTCGGCCGCAGCGGGCGACGGCCTCGCCACGGACGTAGGGACGGCAGGAGGCATGGAGACAACAGGAGACACGGGGGCGGCAGAGGACGTACGGACGGCAGGAGGCGTGGGGTCAGCAGCGGACGCAGGGCCGGCAGCGGACGCGGGGTCGGCAGGAGCCACAGGGTCGGCAGAAGACGCGAGCACGGCCGGAGACGCCGGTGTCGCCCTCGCGCAGGCCCTGGAGACGCTGCGGACGGTGACTGCGGAGGCCGTCCAGCTGCACGGCGGCATTGGGGTGACGTGGGAGCACGACGTGCAGCTGTACTTCAAACGGGCTGCTTCGGACGGCCTGCTCTTCGGGCCCCCGGGGCGGCTGCGCGCCCGGGCGGCGGAGGTCGCCGGGCTGTTTGCCGGGCGCCCGGAGCGGGAAGCGGTGGCTCCGTGAACGGCACTGCTGCACGGCGCAGGCAGCGCCAGGAGCGTCTGGAGCGCGTGGTGCAGAGGCTCTCCTCGACCCGTACGTTCGCGCGGATCGCGCCGCACTGCGTGCCGGCCCTGGACCGTGCGGTGCACCGCCTGACGGGCGGCCGGACGCTGCTCAGCGCCCGCCTGCTGCCCGGTCTGGTGCTCACGTCGACCGGCGCGCGGACGGGACAGGCGCGGCGTACGCCGCTCGCCTGCATGGCGGAGGGGCCCAAGGGGAAGCCGCCGGCTGCGTGGGTTCTGGTGGGGAGCAACTTCGGCCGCCCCGGTCACCCTGCCTGGACCGCGAATCTGCTGGCGCACCCGGAGGCGGAGATCAGCTGGAGGGGGCGGGACGTGCCGGTGCGGGCCCGGCTGCTGCGGGGTGCGGAGCGGGAGGCCGCCTGGGAGGCGGTGGTGGCGTTCTGGCCGCCGTACGCGCGGTACCAGGCGCGCGTGGAGCGGGAGATCCGGCTGTTCCGGCTGGAGCCGCGTCCGGACGGCGGGGAGTGAGGGGCAGAGAGAGGAACAGAGGGGAAATCACTGCGGCGGGCCCCCTCCGGGCCCGGCCGGAGGGGGCCCGCCGCTGCGATGACAGGACGTGCAGACGTGCGAGGTGCCGGAAGCGCTACCTCGTCGGCTTCTTGCCCGTGATGCCCAGGTGTACGAGGAGGGCGAGGTTGGGCTTGAGCTCGGCCTGCTTGACGCCCCAGCTCTGGAAGCCCTTCTGGTGCGAGGCCACCGCGGCGAGCATGGCGACGAGCGACCCGGCGACGGCCGCGGGGTTCACGTCCTTGTCCACCTTGCCCTTGGACTGGAGCTCCTTGACGGAGTCGGTGAGGGAGTTGGTGACGGCGTTGAGGATCTTCATGCGGATCTTGTAGAACCGCTTGTCGCCCTCGGCCGCCCCGAGGTCGACCACCCGCAGGATGGCGTCGTGCTTGCGCCAGAACCCGAGGAAGCCGTCGACGAGCTCTTCGGCGGCCTGCCAGCCGGACTTGCCGACCCAGGAGCGGCCGGCGACCAGGTCGGTCAGGCTCGCGCCCTCCTTGGCCATCTCCTCGGCGATCTCGAGGACCGCGCCCTCGACGTCCGGGAAGTACTGGTAGAAGGTCGCGGGCGAGGTGCCGGCCTTGCGGGCGACGTCGATGACCTTGACGTCTCGGTAGGGAGAGGAGCTGAGCATTTCGCTGAGGCAGTCGAGCAGCTTCTGCCGCGTCGCCTGGCCGCGTCGTCCGGCCACGCGGCCGTCGACGGTGCGTACTTGTCCTGTCATGCCGTCAGCTTACCGAGGGGTGATCGGAGCGCGATTCGGCCGCATGCAAATGGGGGCAGGGGTGTGGAGTGGGGTGTAAGGCCAGCTCAGAGGGGTTGCGGGGGACCGCGGGGAGATCGCACGGGATTGGCCCGTACCGGTGAATCCTCTTATCAACAGGCTGTGGACAACGCCCTCCGGAGACCCTTCGCACGGTTGTCCACAGGTCCCGCGGGAGACCGCGGTCCCCCGCTAACGTGGCAGTCGTGACACACCCCGCGGGCCATGGCGGAAGCTCCCGGGGGCGGCGGCGGATCGCGGACGGGAAGCGGGGGTAGGAGGCGCGGGGCGAGGCGTTCCGCATGTGGTGGAGAGAGGGTGAAGCGCGACCCGGGTTCGCCACCGCGTCGTTCGCCAGGAAGAATCAGCATGCGTACCCCGGGATAATTCGCGGTGAGACGCTGCACGGGGCTGAAACCCTTCAAGCCCCGACGGGGAGGTGGCAGGTCAGTGGTGGAGCAGCTTACGCAGCACGACCCGAGACGGATCGGCCCGTTCGAGGTGCTCGGCCGACTCGGCGCCGGTGGCATGGGGCTGGTCTATCTCGCCCGCTCGGCGTCCGGCCGGCGGGTGGCGATCAAGACGGTGCGCACGGAGCTCGCCGAGGACCAGCTCTTCCGGGTCCGCTTCACGCGCGAGGTCGAGGCGGCCCGCGCGGTCAGCGGCTTCTACACCGCCGCCGTCGTCGACGCCGACCCGCGCGCCGCCGTGCCCTGGCTGGCCACCGCGTACGTGCCCGCACCCTCCCTCGAGGAGATCGTCAACGAGTGCGGTCCCCTGCCCGCCCAGGCCGTGCGCTGGCTCGCGGCCGGCATCGCCGAGGCGCTGCAGTCCATCCACGGCGCGGGCCTCGTCCACCGCGACCTGAAGCCCTCCAACGTCCTCGTCGTGGAGGACGGCCCGCGCGTCATCGACTTCGGCATCGCCTCCGGCGTCTCCAACACCCGGCTGACGATGACCAACGTCGCCGTCGGTACCCCCGCCTACATGTCGCCCGAGCAGGCGCGCGACTCCCGCAGCGTCACCGGCTCCAGCGACATCTTCTCCCTCGGCTCCACCCTCGTCTTCGCGGCCACCGGCCACGCCCCCTTCCACGGCGCGAATCCGGTGGAGACGGTCTTCATGCTGCTCCGCGAGGGCCCCGACCTGAGCGGCCTGCCCGACGAGCTGCGGCCCCTGATCGACTCCTGCATGCAGATGGCCGCCGAGCACCGGCCCAGCCCGGCCGACCTGCAGTCCGAGCTGGCCCCGCACCTCTTCGCCTCCGGCGGGGGCGACGACAGCGGCACGGCCTCGGCCTGGCTGCCGGACAACGCCGTCTCGCTCATCGAGCAGCGGCGCGCGGGCCAGCGTCCGGCGGCTGCCGGCGCGGGCAGCCGCGGGCGCGCCCGGGCCGCCGTCCCGCCGCGCCCCGCGCAGCCGCCCACCCCCGCGCCCTCCTACGACCAGTCGCCGGGCCCCGCCGCCGGCCACACCTGCGGGCGGGCGCACCCAGCCCGTGGCGGGGCCGGGGGGCGCCCGGGGGGGGGGAGGGGCGCGGCGCGGCCGGCACGGGCCGTTCCCCGGCGCCCGTCGGGCACGACCCGCGCGGCGTCCTGAGCACGCCCCACGACTCCCGCGCGGGCGCCGCGGCGTAGCGGCCGGGGGCGCCGAGCGGGGCGGTGCCGGCGCCCGCGCACGACGGAGCCGTACGGCTGGCGGGGGCGCAGGTCCCCATCGGCCCGGGCCCGCGCGTCGCCGACGGCCGCGACACCCGCTCCCCGGCGGGCACCGGGCCCGCCACGGGCTGGGTGCGCCCGCCCGCAGGTGTGGCCGGCGGCGGGGCCGCCCCCACGTCCGTCCCCGCCCAGACGACCGGCGCCGCGGCCGACGGCGCCACCAATGCGCCCGGCGACCAGGGGCGTTGGCGGCCCTGGCGGTTCCGCATGTCCAACGACGTCTGGGGCACGCCCACGGTGGCCGGCGAGCTGCTGTACGTCACGTCGTTCGAGGTGCACGCCCTCGATGTGGCCACCGGACGGCGGCAGTTCAAGACCCGGGACGTGGCCTGGGCGATGGCCGTCACCGACGGCCGCATCCACGCCTCAGACGGCCCCACCCTCTACGCCCTCGACGCCTCCGACGGCTCCGAGCGCTGGCGGCTCGCCACCGACGGCTGGGTCTACTCCCTGCGGGCCGACCGCGGCACGGTCGTCACGGGCACCCGCGGCGGCGGCGTCCAGGCCTGGGAAGCCGCCAACGGCGAGCTCCTGTGGGAGATGGGCGGCGCCCAGACCGACTTCGAGACGCCCGACTGCGGCCCCCTCGTCCACGACGGCACCGTCTACGTCTGGGCCGACGCCCGGCTGCGCGCCCTCGAGGCCCGCACCGGCGCCGAGCGCTGGTCGTACCCCGTGGGCGACACCGCCTCCTGCGGCGGCGTGCCCGTCCGGCTCCTGACGGGCCCGGACGGCGTGGTGTACGTCGCCGCCGGTACGCGCGTGCTCGCCATCGACGTGGCGCGCGGCGACGTGCGCTGGCGCTTCGAGGCGCCCGCCGTCTTCCTCAGCCCGCCGGCGTTCGCCCCCGGCCCCGCGGTCACCGGAGGCGGCGTCTACATCGCCGACTACCTGGGCACCGTCTACGCCCTGGACGCGGCCACCGGCCGTGACCGCTGGCGCATCGCCACGGAGGCCCGGCAGTCCACGGAGCCGGTGCTGGTGTCGGCCGGCTCCATCCACCTGGGCAGCGGCGGGGCGCTCTACACCCTGGACGCGGTCACCGGCACGCCCAAGTGGCGGTTCGCCGCAGGCGGCGACGTGGTGGGCGCTCCCGTCGTCGCCGACGGCCGCATCCACTTCGGCTCCGCCGACCACTGTCTGTACACGGTGGACGCGGCGGGCGGGCAGCTGCGCTGGAAGCTCGCCACGGGCGGGGAGATCACGGGCTCGCCGGTGGTGGCGGGCGGCGTGGTGTACGCGTGCAGCAAGGACCGCTGCGTGTATGCGCTGGACGCGGCGAAGGGGACGGGCATGTCCTCACGGCGGTGAGGATCTCGGGCACCCCTCGCGCGGCGGCGATTCCTGCAGTGGCGATTCCCGCGGTGGCGGTTCAGTGCAGGCCGTTCAGTGCAGGCGATTCAGCGCAGGCGATTCAGCGCAGGCGGTGCCCCCGCTCACGTGAGGCGAAGAGCCGTGCCTGCTGCTCCGGCGGCAGGTTGCCGAGGGAGATCAGGTGCGGGGCCAGCGAGAGCGCACGCTCCAGCGTGGCCTCCTTCGCCGCCCACAGGGCCCGCACCGTGCCCTGCACCGCTTCCGGCGGGCAGGCGGCGATGACGGCGGCGGCGCGCAGGGCGGCGTCGACGGCGCCGCCGGGTGCGGTCAGCTCGGAGACCAGGCCGATCTCGTACGCCCGCCGCGCGGTGAGCCGCTCGGCGGTGCCCATCAGGGCCAGGCGGGCGGCCTCGCCGAAGGGCATGCGCTGCGCCATGTGGATCGCCTCGTAGGCGCTGACCATGCCGTAGGTCGTGTGCGGGTCGAAGAACGTGGCGTTCTCGGCGGCCACGATGAACTCCGCCTCGCCGAGCAGGTAGAACGCCCCGCCGCACGCCATTCCACCGACCGCCGCCACGACCGGCTTCCACAGGTCGCACGACTTGGGGCCGACGCTGCGCAGCGGGTCGTCCAGGGAGTAGGGCGAGCCCGGCTGGGGGACGGTGGCGGAGCGGTCGATGCCGGTGCAGAAGGCCCGGTCCCCGGCGCCGGTCAGTACGACGGCCCGGACGTCGTCGTCGAAGCGGAACCGGCGCCAGACGGCGGTGAGTTCGGCGGCGGTCGCAAGGTCGATGGCGTTGTGGCGTGCGGGCCGGTCGAGGGTGACGAGGGCGACGCCGTCCGCGCGCACCTCCGTACGGACGCCGGCGCCGGCCTCTCCGCGCGCCTGTGCCGTCCCCGGTGGGCGTCGTGCGTCGTCCTCCGCCTCGCTGCTCGCGCCGTCGCCGCTCATGACGTCTCCAGCAGCCACCGCGGCACGACGACGCCGCCGGCGAGCCGTGCGAAGGTCACGCGCACGGGTGCGCCGATGCACAGGAGGGCGGGGTCGACGGAGTCGATGTCCGCATCGGGCGCCGCCACGAGGTTGCCGGGGATGCGGAGGTGCGGGGCGTCGGCCAGTTCCACGACCACGACGTTGTACGGTGCCCGCGCCGCGTAGGCGGGCAGGAGCGGCGGGTGGGGCAGGACGTACGACCAGATGCTGCCGCGGCCGGTCATGCGCCGCCACTCGCTGTCGAAGGCGCCGCAGCGCGGGCAGCACGGGCGGGGCGGGAACCGCAGCTCACCGCAGCGGCCGCAGGCCTGCATGCGCAGCTCGCCGCGGGCCGCGAACTCCCAGAAGGGCGCGCCGTCGTCGTCGGGCTCGGGCGCCAGCAGGCCGTTGTCAGTGGTGCCCCTCATCATGGAGGACATGAGGTCAACTCCTCAGCAGCAGAGCCGAAGTGGGCACGCCCTCACCCGCCGTGACCAGGCAGGTCGCGGCGCCGGGCACCTGCGCGGTCGAGGTGCCGCGCAGCTGGCGGACGCCTTCGGTGATGAGGTTGAAGCCGTGGACGTAGGCCTCGCTGAGCCCGCCGCCGCCGGTGTTCACCGGGAGCCTGCCGCCGAGTTCGAGGGCGCCGTCCTCGGTGAAGGCGGCGCCCTCGCCGCGTCCGCAGAAGCCGTAGCCTTCGAGGGAGAGCGGAATGAGCGGGGTGAAGGCGTCGTAGATCTGGGCGACGTCGACGTCGTCCGGGCCGAAGTCGGCCGTCTTCCACAGCTGCCGGGCGGCGGTCCAGGAGGGGCCGGTGAGCGGGTCGTCGTTCCAGTAGTTGACCATGCCGTGGTGCTGGGCCGGCAGCCCCTGGGCGGCGGCGTGCACGTAGACGGGGGAGCGGCGGCAGTCGCGGGCGCGGTCGGCGGAGACGACGACGCAGGCGAGGGCGCCGTCCGTCTCCAGGCAGTTGTCGAAGAGGCAGAGCGGCTCGCTGATCCAGCGGGAGGTCATATAGGTCTCGCGGGTCAGCGGGCGCCCGTGCATGATCGCGGCGGGGTTCCGGCCGGCGTGGTTGCGGCAGGCGAGGGCGACGTTGAAGAAGTGGTCGCGGGTGGCGCCGTACTCGTGCATGTAGCGGCGGGCGAGCATGGCGATCTCGTCGACCGGGCGCAGGAGGCCGTACGGGCGGGTCCACTGCGCCGGGGTGGGCAGCTGCCTGCGGGTGTCGGTCCAGGGGCGGGGGCCGGAGCCGCGCTTGCGGGAGCGCCAGGCCACGCCGACGGACGCCTGCCCGGTGGCGATCGCCGTGGCGAGGTGGGCGACGGTCGCGCAGGAGGCGCCGCCGCCGAAGCCGGTCCTGGCGAAGAAGGTCACGTCGCCCGCGCCGATCGCCTTGGCGACCTCGACCTCGTCGGTCTCCTCCATGGTGTAGGAGGCCAAGGCGTCGACCTGGGAAGGAGGGATGCCCGCGTCGTCGAGCGCGGCGAGGATCGCGCGGCAGGCCAGGGTCTTTTCTGAAGCATCGAGCCGGCGGGCGAAGGGGGTCTGTCCTATGCCGACGATCGCGGTGGCGTCTTTGAGCGCCATGGATGCCGTGGATGCCGTGGACGCCGTCGACACGGTGGATGCCGTGGACGGATTGGGCGCAGTGGGCGTCAGGGGCGCCGTCGGCGCCGTGGTGGTCGTGGTGGTCGCGTGCGCCGTCGGTGCTGCCGGTGTCGTACGTCTCGCGGCCATCGTCCCCTCCGTCGCGTTCGTGCTCCGGTTCGTGCTCCGCTTGCTCCCCCTGCTACCGCTGCTGACAGCGCGGAAGGCTATCGCTAATCTGACGAACAGTCAGCAGTGGGCGGGCCGGGGCGGCGGGAAGGGCACGCGATGCGCGGAGACCTGGAGTTCATGTCCATACCCCGGCTGGTCCGAACGGCCGCGGCGCGCTACGGCGACCGCGAGGCGGTGGTCGAGGGCCGGACCAGGATCGGCTACGAGCAGCTCGCCACCCGGATCGAGCGGGCCGCCGCCGGTTGCCTCGCGGCGGGCGTCGAGGCCGGTGACCGCGTGGCCGTCTGGGCGCCGAATACGCTCGACTGGATCGTCTCCGCCCTGGGGGCCGTCACGGCCGGCGCCGTCCTCGTCCCGGTCAACACCCGGCTCAGGGGCGCCGAGGCGGTGCAGGTGCTCGCGCGCACCCGGGCGAAGCTGCTCTTCGTCACCGGCACGTTCCTCGGCACCTCCTACGTCGCCGCCCTACGCCGCGCGGCAGGCGTCGGCGGAGGTGCCGGCGGCACCTCCGGCACCGGCGGCACCGGCGGAAGGCACGGCAAAGGCCGCGACCGTCGCCCGGCCGTCCCCCTGCCCGGGCTGCCGCACCTGGGGGAGGTCGTGGTGCTGGCCGAGGACGCGCCGTCCGGCTTCCGGACGTGGCAGGAGTTCCTCGCGGCGGGCGATGCGGTGCCGGCCTGGGCCGTACGGGCGCGGGCGAACGCCGTCGGCCCCGACGCGCCGTCGGACATCGTCTTCACCTCCGGCACCACGGGCGAGCCCAAGGGCGTGGTGGTCACGCACGCCCAGAGCCTGCGCACCTTCGCGGCCTGGAGCGATCTGGCCGGGCTGCGGAGAGGGGACCGCTATCTGATCGTGAACCCGTTCTCGCACACCTTCGGCTACAAGGCCGGCGTCCTCGCCTGCCTGATGCGCGGCGCGGTGATGGTGCCGCAGGCCGTCTTCGCCGTGGACGCGGTGCTGGCCCACCTCACGGCGGAGCGCATCACGGTGCTGCCCGGTCCGCCGACCCTCCTCCAGGCGCTGCTGGACCACCCGGCCTGTACCGCCGGTGGGGTGTCCTCGCTGCGGCTGGTGGTGACGGGAGCGGCGGACGTCGATCCGCGGCTGGTCGAGCGGCTGCGGGACGAGGCCGGCATCCCCACGGTGCTGACGGCCTACGGGATGAGCGAGGCCACCGGCGTCGTCACCATGTGCCGCCGCGACGACCGCGCCGAGGTCGTCGCGGGCACCTCCGGGCGGGCCCTGCCGGACACCGAGGTCAAGGTCGTGGGGGCCGGCGGGAAGGCGTTGCCGCCGGGGCGGCCGGGCGAGGTCCTCGTGCGCGGGTACCAGGTGATGAAGGGCTACTTCGAGGACCCGCGCGCCACGGCGGAGACCGTCGACGTGGACGGCTGGCTGCACACCGGCGACATCGGGGTGCTGGACGGCGACGGCAATCTGCGGATCACCGACCGGATCAAGGACATGTTCGTGGCCGGCGGCTTCAACGTCTATCCGGCGGAGGTGGAGCGGACGCTGGCCGGGCACCCGGGCGTCGCCGAGGTCGCGGTCGTCGGCGTGCCGGACAAGCGGCTCGGCGAGGTCGGCAAGGCCTTCGTGGTCCGCAGGGGCGGTGGGCCGCCCGTGTCGGCCGAGGAGCTGATCGCCTGGGCGCGGCACGAGATGGCCGCGTACAAGGTGCCGCGGGAGGTGGAGTTCGTTCCCGTGCTGCCGCGCAACGCCTCCGGCAAGGTGGTCAAGCGCGGATTGCGGCAAGCAGGCGGAATGACGGCCGAATAACGGGGGAACAGCGGCGCGGTCAGCGGCGCCGAGTGGGCCGGGAGACCAAGATGCGATCCGGAAGACCAAGATGCGATCCGGAAAACCCGGCAGGGCTCTCCCGGACCCCCGATTCCGCACGACCGTGAACGAGGTGGATGGATGCCGCTTTCCGTCGAAGAGCGTGAGAAATTCCTGGTCGGCCCGCACGTTGCGGCGCTTGCCATCGATTCCGGCGAGGAAGGGCGCGGCCCGGTGAACGTGCCCGTCTGGTACGTCTACCGTCCGGGCGGTGAGGTCGTTCTCGTCACCGGCCGCGCCTCCCGTAAGACACAGCTCATTGCCGATGCCGGGCGATTCACGCTTTTGGTGGACCAGACGTCTCCGACGTACCGGTATGTCTCCGTCGAGGGCGAGCTCGTGTCGGTCGAAACGGCGACGAAAGAGCTGGCGAGGGAGATCGCTGCCCGTTACCTGCCGACGGAGTCGGCGGTGGAGGCGCACGTCGAGAGGATCATGGCCGACCCGGAAGCGGTCGTGGCGATCAGGATGCGGCCGCGGCACTGGCTCTCGGCCGACCTGGGTGGCGCGAGCTGAGCTGCAGCACCGCTGCTGCTGCAGCAGCCGTCCCTAGCGGGACTCTCCGGCGGCATCGAGCCTGGGCACCAGGGTGCTGTGGTCGTCCGACCCGCCCGTGGTGTGGTCGTCGGCGCCACCGGTGGTGTGGTCGTCGAAGCCGCCCGTGGTGTGGTCGTCACCCGGGGCGCCCGCACCGCCGCCGAGCGAGTGCACGAGCTGTACGGAGGCGGACGGAGCGCCCTTGGTCGTGTGGTCGTCGGCGCCCGCGGCTGCTGCGGGGGCGGCCGCGGCCAGTGCTCCGGCGGCGGCCAGGGCGGCTATGAGGAGAGCTTTCTTCGTGCGCGTGCTGGTGGCGTTCATTTCCGACCTCTCTGATTCGGGGGGTGTAATGCGGTGGTGGTGCGCATGCCAGCGAACGTAGCGGGTGAGGACGGCCACGTCCGCGGTTCGGACGGAAGTGCGTGAACTCCGGTCCGTTTGTTTGCAGTTGAGCGCCATGGGCGCATGACCGCAGGGGCCGGCGTCGACGGCTTCCCCTCCGTGCTGCCGACGCCGGCCCCTGACAGTCCCCCGTTGGTGCTTCCGTGTTCAGTTGTTGTGCGCGTTCCCCCGTTCACCTTCTTCGGTTGTTGTGCGTCCCCCGTGGTGTTCCCCCGTGCTTTCCCCCGTTGCGATGGCGCCTTTCTTCCCGTCCGACGCCCCCCGTTCCGCTCATGCGCCGGACGACCCCCGTTGAATCCCCCGTGGAAATCCGCGGTCGGATCTCCCCGTCGTGCTTTCCCCCGTCGTACGTTCCCCCGTACGGCTCCCCCGTCGTACGTCCCCCGTACGTTTCCCCCGTCGTGCGTCTTCCCCGGGTACGTTCCCTGCGGTACTTCCTCCCCGGAACGTCCCCGTGTCGTGCTCTCCCCCTGAGGCCCCCCGGCCGGAGGGTTCCTGGCCGCCGATGTCTTCGGTCAGAAACCCCCCGCCCCGGGAGCTCGATCAGACGAGCCCGGTTTTGGGCTTGTCCCCCGTGGGATGGTCGTCCATGACGATCCGGTCCTCCGTCGGGACCGGTTTCTTCTTCAGGACGTTCTTGTCCTTCAGGACGATCGGCTCCCCTATGGTGGCGTGGTCGTCCGGCGGAGGCGCGAACTGCTGCCCCGCCGCGAACGTCCCGCCGGTGGCGTGGTCGTCCTGCGGTGTGGCCACGCCTGGCGTGAGCTTGCGCTCGTCGCTCATAGCGATCAACTCCGATGGGTCGGTGCGAGTCGTTTGGCGTGAGGGGTTGGTGCTGGGATGCAGAACCCGCCCGGCGACTCCCCCGATGGCCGCCGGACGGGGACTGGGGCTGATCACCCCTGAGGTGAGGCCTCACCTACGACCCGTCTGCCCCCCGACGCGACGGATCGACATGACTCAGACTGCCGTGTCGCGATAAACGATCGATGAACGGGCACGTGACAGCGTTTTTCCGGGGCCATAGGGCCCTTGTGGGCCGCTCCCGGAGAGGGGTTCGAGGCGTCGTGCAGAGCTTCGAATCTTCGCTTCCGCTTCGCCTGCCGGTCGCACTTATCTATGCGCTACCCCGGAGCGCAGAGTTCCACCCTCGCCGAGCGAACCTCCTGCGCCGTCTTCCGGGCGGAAGAGCTCGCGCCGCCCCCGCGCCGCCGCCCTCCGCTGCTGCTGCAGCCACGCGCCGCCGCCCTCCGGCGCTGCCGCAGCCCCGCGCTGCCGCAGCGCGCGCCGTCGCAGCCGCGTGCCACTGGGGCAGCCCCGCGCCGACCCGCTAAGCAGCCGTCGCCACCGACAGCAGATCGCGTACGTCGGCCGCCTCCGAGGACCCCAGCTGTTCGTAGATCGCCAGCGCCTCCGTCCAGCAGGCGCGCGCCCGGCCCGGCTGCCCGAGGGCGTCGAGCGAGCGCCCCAGCACGGTCAGGACGTTGCCGCGCCGCCACTCGCCGCCGATGCCGCGCAGCTTCAGCGCCTGCTCGGCGTGGTGGGCGGCGGCGGTCGGCCGCCCGGCCGCCAGGTGGACCTCCGCGAGCCGGTAGTGGGTCATGCCCTCCCAGAGCCGCTGCCGGTTGTCGACGAAGATGGGCATGGCCTCGTTCAGCTGCCGCAGCGCGTCCTCGAACCGGCGGGCGTGCGTGAGCACCAGCCCGTACGTGTAAAGGCCGTTGGCCAGCCGCCAGCTGACGTTGATCTCGCGGAAGATGGCGAGCGCCTGCTCGGCGAGCTGGACCGCCTGCCGGATGCGCCCGGTGTCGAGGCACACGCGCGCGAGGTTGCTGAGCGCGGTCGCCTCGCACGGCCGGTTGCCGTCGTCGCGGAAGCACTCCAGCGCCTGCCCGATGTAGGCCTCGGCGTCCTCGTAGCGGTGCTGGTAAATGGCGACGATGCCGCGGTTGTTGGAGGCGTAGCCGCACGGGATGGGGTCCTCCGTGGCGCGGCCGAGGAGGACGGCGTGCAGGGCTTGCTCCTCGGCCTGGTTGAAGCGGCCGGCGAGGCTGTGCACGTGCGTGAGCACGGTCCGGGCGCGCCCCTCGGCCCGGGTGTCCCCGGCCCCCCGGGTGGCGGCCAGCAGGGCGCTCGCAGCCTGTTCGTAGAGGCGGAAGTCGGCGCCGGACTCGGCGAGGTCCTTGGCGGCCAGCAGCAGGTCGACGGCGCGGCGCAGGGTGTCGCCGGAGGCGGTCGCGTGCTGGCGGACGCAGGCCAGCAGGCACCCGGCCTCGGCGAAGAGCCAGTCGCTCGCCGCGCCCCGGTCGGTGAAGACGAGCCCGGGGTGGGTCGTGGGCGTCAGGTGGGCGAGGAGCTGGTCGCCGGGGCGCTCCAGGACGTACACGCCCGCAGCCGTCGCGAGGTAGAAGTCCAGCAGCCGCGAGAGGGCTGCCTCGCGCTCTGCGGGCGGCTGTTCGTCGCGTTCGGCGCATGCACGCGCGTAGAGGCGTACGAGGTCGTGGTAGCGGTACCGGCCGGGTGCGGCGGACTCCAGGAGGGACGTGTCGACCAGCGATTCCAGCAGTTCCTCGGTGGCATCGATGTCGAGGTCCAGGACGGCCGCGGCGGCGGCCAGCGACATGTCCGGGCCATCGGCAAGCCCCAGCAACCGGAAGGCGCGGGCCTGCCCCGGCTCCAGCTGTCCGTAACCCAGCTCGAAGGTGGCCTTGACGGCGAGGTCGCCGGCGCGCAGCTCGTCCAGGCGGCGGCGTTCGTCGCCGAGCTTGCGGGCCAGGACGGAGACGGTCCACGTCCGGCGGGCGGCGAGGCGGGAGGCGGCGATCCGGATGGCCAGCGGCAGGAAGCCGCACGCCGCAACGACGTCCATCGCGGCGTCCCGCTCGGCCTCCACGCGCTCGGCGCCCACGATCCGCGTGAACAGCACCAGCGCCTCGTCCGGGCTCATCACGTCCAGGTCGACCAGGTGGGCCCCGGCCAGGCCCACCATGCGCGTCCGGCTCGTGACGAGCGCCGCGCAGCCTTCCGTGCCGGGCAGCAGCGGGCGGACCTGGGCGGCGTCGCGGGCGTTGTCCAGCAGGGCCAGCACGCGGCGGCCGTCGAGGGTGGAGCGGAAGAGCGCGGACCGCTCCTGGACGCCCTCGGGGATCGCGGAGTCGGGGATTCCGAGTGCGCGCAGGAACGATCCGAGCACTGCCTCCGGCTCGGCGGGCAGCGGTCCCGCGCCCTGCAGGTCGACGTAGAGCTGCCCGTCCGGGAAGTGGTGGCGCGCGGCGTGCGCGACGTGCACCGCGAGCGTCGTCTTGCCGACGCCGCCGATGCCCGCGACCGCAGAGACGGCCATCACCCCGCCGGAGCACGTCGCCAGCTGGTCGCCGAGCTCGTCCACGAAGGCCGCGCGCCCCGTGAAGTCGGAGACCGTCGCGGGCAGCTGCGCGGGCCGGATGAAGGCCGGGCCGGCAAAGGGCCGGTCGTCCGGGACGAAGGGCAGGGCGAGGTCGGCGTCGGCGTTGAGGATGCGCTGCTGGAGCTCGGACAGCTCGGGGCAAGGATCGACGCCCAGCTCGTCGGCGAGGAGGCGGCGGGTGTCGGCGTAGACGGCGAGGGCCTCGGCCTGGCGGCCGCTGCGGTAGAGCGCGAGCATGAGCAGTTCGCGCAGGCGCTCGCGCAGCGGGTGGGCGGCGGTCAGGGCGGTCAGCTCCGATACGGCCTCCGCGTGGCTGCCGACCTCCAGGTCCAGGTCCAGCCGCGTCTCGATGAGCGACAGCCGCCACTCCTCCAGGCGCGTGCGCTGCGTCTCCGCGTACGGGCCGGGGAGGCCTGCGAGCGGCTCGCCGTCCCAGACGCCGAGGGCCTCGTTGATGAGGTCGCGGGCGCGGTGGCGGTCGCCGGAGGCGCGGGTCTTCTCGGCCTCGGCGACGAGGTGTTCGGCCCGGTCGATGTCGAGGCAGCCGAGGCCGATCCGGATCGCGTACCCTCCGGACTCGCTGACCAGGGCGTCGGCCTCGGGCCCGAACGCCTTGCGGAGCCGCGAGGCGTAGGTGCGCAGCGCGGCGAGGGCGGCGTGCGGGGGCTCGTCCCCCCACAGGGCGTCCACCAGCTCGGGCGCGGTCGCGGTGCGGCCGCCGCGCAGCAGCAGGGCGGCGAGGAGCGCCCGCTGCTGGGGCGAGCCGGTGTTCAGCAGTTCCCCGCCGCGGCGGGCCCGCACGGGCCCGAGCACGGTGAATCGGAGCTGCTGCCCGTGCCCTGTGTCGCCGGCCATGGTGACCCCCTGCTTGTCCCGCTCGGTCGCACGGCCAGTCTGCCTTGTCCGGGGGCTCTGCGTCAGCAGGGGTCCGGCCTCTCCACAAGGCCTGCCAGAGACCGCCCCACGGCCCCGCACGCACCTTACTGACGGATCGTCAGATCGTCGCTAACGTGTCAGCCATGGAGAGCATCCCCAGGATCATCTCGGTGGACGATCACACGGTCGAGCCTCCTCACGTCTGGTCGGAGCGGCTACCGGCGAAGTTCCGCGACGTCGGGCCGCGGATCGTCCGGGCGCCCGTCAAGGAGTTGACCTTCGTCGGCGGAAGATTCGCTCCCGTCATGGGCGCCCCGGGGGACCCCGGCCCGGAGGCGGACTGGTGGATCTATGAGGATTTGCACCGTCCGCTCACACGGCTGGATACCGCCGTCGGATACTCCAGGGACGAGGTCCGGCTGGAGGGAATCACGTACGAGCAGATGCGGCCCGGCTCCTTCAGCGTCCCGGAACGCTTGGCCGATATGGACCGCAATCATGTCCAGTCCGCGCTCTGCTTCCCCACGTTCCCGCGCTTCTGCGGGCAGACCTTCACCGAGGCGTCGGACCGCGAACTCGCCCTCCTGGGCGTGCGCGCGTACAACGACTGGATGGTGGAGGAGTGGTGCGGCCCCGAGGCGCACGGCCGTCTGATCCCGCTCGGCATCGTCCCCCTGTGGGACGCGGAACTCGCCGCCGCGGAGGTCCGCCGCAACGCCGGGCGCGGCGTGCGCGCCGTCTGCTTCTCCGAGATCCCCCCGCACCTCGGCCTCCCCTCCGTCCACACCGACGCCTGGGACCCCTTCCTGCGCGCCTGTGCCGAGACCCGCACCGTCATCGCCATGCACATCGGCTCCTCCTCGCGCATGCCGTCCACCTCGGCGGACGCGCCGCCCGCCGTCGGCTCCGTCATCACCTTCGCCAACTGCTGCTTCTCCCTGGCCGACTGGCTGATGTCCGGTGCTTTCGACCGCTTCCCCGACCTGCGCATCATGTACGCCGAGGGGCAGATCGGCTGGATCCCGTACACCCTGGAGCGCGCGGACGTCGTCTGGGAGCAGAACCGCGGCTGGGGCGGCGTCGCGGGCAAGGTCCTGCGGCCGCCTTCCGAGCTCTTCGCCGAGCACGTCCACGGCTGCTTCTTCGACGACGCCTTCGGGCTGCGCAGCCTCGACGCGATCGGCGTCGGCAACGTCCTCTACGAGACCGACTACCCGCACTCCGACTCCACCTGGCCCCGTTCCAAGGAGGTCGCCGAGGAGCAGATGGGGCACCTGGCGCCGGAGGTGGTGGAACGGATCGTGCGGGGCAACGCGATCGAGCTGCTGGGGCTCACGGAGGAAGGGCTGTGGGCGCATGCGGCCGGGTGAGGAGCGGGCCGCGGAGGGCGGGGCCGAAGCGGGTGGGCCCGAAGCGGGCGGGGCCGCGGCCGGCGTACCGCAGACGCCGCGCGAAGGCCTGCGACCGCCGCCCGACGCCCCGCAGGCGTTGCCCGGCGTCCCGCAGGCGTCGCCCGACGGCCTGCAGGTACTGCCCGAAGGCCGTCTCTCGTACGGCATGCAGCTGCCCATCACCTCCCTCAGCACCCTCTACGCCGAGCCGTGGGAGGTCGAGGCCGGCCCCGCCGACCTGCGGAAGGTCGCCGCGGCCGCCGACCGGCTCGGCTTCGCCTACCTCGCGACCTGCGACCACGTCGCCGTCCCCGTGCGCCTGGCCGCCGCCATGGGCACCGTCTGGTACGACCCGGTGGCCACCCTCGCCCACCTCGCCGCCGTCACCGAGCGCACCCTGCTGCTCAGCCACGTCGCCGTGGCCGCGCTCCGGCACCCGCTCGCGCTCGCCAAGCAGTACGCCACCGTCGACCGCCTCGCCGGCGGCCGGCTGGTCCTCGGGGTCGGCGCCGGGCACGTGCGCGAGGAGTTCCAGGCGCTCGGCGTGGACTTCGGGCGGCGCGGCACGATCCTCGACGAGACGGTCGACGCCCTCAAAGAGGCCCTGGGGCCTTCGGAGTTCCCGCAGTTCAGCGGACGCCGCTTCGTCTTCCGCGGACTCGGGCAGGCGCCCCGGCCCGCCCGTACGCCGCGCCCGCCCATCTGGGTGGGCGGCTCCTCGCCCGCGGCGCTGCGCCGGGCGGCGCTGCGGGGCGACGGCTGGCTGTCGCAGGGCGACGGGCGCGATCAGCTGCCGCAGCGCATCGCCACGCTGCGGCGGCTGCGCGAGGAGGCCGGGCTGGGCGGGCTGGACGGGCTGGACGGGCCCTTCGCGGTCGGGGCGATCTCCGAGGCGCTCTACGTCGGCACGCCCTCCTGGGACACGGGAGCCCGTACGCTGACCGGCCGCCCGGGCACGCTCGCGGAGTCGCTTCGGGTGTACGGGGCGATGGGCGTGAACCAGATCCAGGTCCGGTTCCGCTGCCGCGACCTCGGCGAACTGCTCGACCAGATGGAGGCGTTCGCGGACGGGGTGGCGCCGCTGCTGGACGACTGAGCGCGCCGCTGGGAGCGGGGGCGGGGTCCAGTAACTGCGGGCCGTCTGTGGCCGGTCGCGCAGTTCCCCGCGTCGCTGACGGGCGCATGGCCCTGACGGAGTGCGGGCTGAGTGACGACGCAAAGACTTGCACCCGCCCGATGAATGCGACGGAGGTAAAAACACACCATGGGCAAACTCGACGGCCGCGTCGTGCTCATCACGGGTGCGGCGCGCGGACAAGGCGAGCAGGAGGCCCGGCTGTTCGCCGAGGAGGGCGCGAAGGTCGTCCTGGCCGACGTCCTGGACGAGCAGGGGAGCGCCGTGGCAAAGGAGTTGGGTCCGGACTCCGCCGCGTACGTCCATCTGGACGTCGGCGAGGAGGCGGACTGGGCGGCGGCCGTGGCCACCGCCAAGGAGGCCTTCGGTGCGCTCGACGGGCTCGTCGGCAACGCCGGCATCCTGCGCTGCAACCAGCTGACCGACACGCCCCGGCAGGAGTTCGCGGAGGTCTGCCGCGTCAACCAGCTCGGTGCCTTCCTCGGCATGCGCGCGGTCGCGCCCGAACTGGCGGCGGCGGGCGGGGGCACCATCGTCAACACCTCCTCGTACGCCGCGCTGGCCGGCATGCCCTTCCTCACCTCCTACGCGGCCTCGAAGGCGGCCGTCCTCGCCATGACCCGGGTGGCCGCCCTGGAGCTGGCGGCCCGGGGCATCCGGGTCAACGCCATGTGCCCGGGCGCGATCGACACCCCCATGACCGACCCGGCGGGCCTCGACCCCTCCGCCGACCCGGGCCGGGCGGCGGCCGCGGCGGCCGCGTTCTACCGGAAGGCGGTGCCCATGGGCCGGATCGGACGCCCGGAGGAGGTGGCGCGGCTGGCCCTCTACCTGACGGCGGACGACTCCTCGTACGTGACCGGGCAGCACTTCGTCGTGGACGGTGGGTGGCTGGCCGGGGTTCCGCTGCCGGTGTCTTGACGCTCCCGTGCGCCGGTGCCAGAGTCTCACCCATCTTCCTCATCTGACTCATCGTCAGAAAATCTTGAGTGAACGAGCAAACGAGCAACGAGCAAACGAGCAACGAGTAAGCAGCAACGAATAAACGAGCAACGAGTAAGCGGACGAACGGACAACGAGCGAGCGGACGGACGGTGAACCTCCGTGGAATTCGGGATCTTCGTGCAGGGCTACGTTCCGGAGGGCCGGCGGCGGGGTGACCCGCAGGCCGAGCACCATGCGCTGATGGAGGAGACCGAGTACGTCATCCAGGCCGACAAGTCCGGCTTCAAATACGCCTGGGCCTCCGAGCACCACTTCCTCGACGAGTACTCGCACCTCTCGGCCAACGACGTCTTCCTCGGCTACCTCGCCCACGCGACCGACCGCATCCACCTCGGCTCCGGCATCTTCAACCCGCTGCCGCAGGTCAACCACCCGGCCAAGGTCGCCGAGAAGGCCGCCATGCTCGACCACCTCTCCCGCGGCCGCTTCGAGTTCGGCACCGGGCGCGGCGCGGGCAGCCACGAGATCCTCGGGTTCCTGCCGGGCATCACCGACATGAACCTCACGAAGGAGATCTGGGAGGAGACGATCGCCGAGTTCCCCCGGATGTGGCTGGAGGACGAGTACCCCGGCTTCCAGGGGAAGCACTGGTCGCTGCCGCCGCGCAAGGTGCTGCCCAAGCCGTACGGGCCCGCGCACCCCGCCATGTGGTACGCGGCCGGGTCGCCCTCGTCGTACGCGATGGCCGCTCGCAAGGGCCTCGGCGTGCTCGGCTTCAGC
This sequence comes from Streptomyces roseifaciens, assembly GCF_001445655.1. Lineage (NCBI taxonomy): Bacteria > Bacillati > Actinomycetota > Actinomycetes > Kitasatosporales > Streptomycetaceae > Streptomyces > Streptomyces roseifaciens. The sequence goes on along the minus strand of NZ_LNBE01000004.1, from coordinate 3,471,977 downwards.
GTGCAGAAGGTCTCCGACATGGAGTGGGTCGTCGACTCGTACAAGACGGCGATCGCGGACGCCGAGCCCGTCGGCGCCTACGTCAACGACAACGTCATGGTCACGTCCACGGCCATCTGCGCCGAGACGCACGCGAAGGCCGTGGAGATCGCGGCCGCGGGCGGGCTGCACTACCTGCAGTCGCTGCTGTTCCGCTACCACGACACGTTCCCCCGCCCCGAGGGCATTCCGCAGTGGCCCGAGCTGCTGCCGGAGTACACCGAGGAGGTCGTCGAACTCCTCATCGCCGAGGAGCTGATGATCTGCGGCGACCCGGACGAGGTGTTCCGCCAGTGCAAGCGGTGGGAACAGGCGGGCGCTGACCAGCTGTCGTTCGGGCTGCCGGTCGGGGTGCCGTACGAGGACACGATGCGCACCATCCGGCTGATCGGCGAGCACGTCATCCCGAAGATCGACACGGATCCGGTCCACCGGACGGCGCGGATGCGGCAGGCGGGCTGAGGGTCCCTCTTCCGGGCCCCTTCCACGTGCACCGGGGCGGCGTCTTCCCGGATCCGCCGCCCCGGCCTCCGGCCGTCCGCTGCACACCTGTGTTTCCGCCGCACACCTGTGTTTCCGCCGCGCACCTGTGTTACGGAACTTCTTCTGGAGAAGGTGACACCGGCCATGCTCGACCACCTGATCAAGCGCGCCACCGTCGTCGACGGCACCGGAGGCCCCTCCTACGTCGCCGACATCGGCATCCGGGACGGGCGCATCGCCCTGATCGGACGGTCCCCGGCCCGGGTGAAGGCGGGCGGCAGGCTGGGGGAGCGGGCCCGTACCGAGGAGGACGCCACCGGCCTCGTCCTCGCCCCCGGTTTCGTCGACCCGCACACCCACTACGACGCCCAGCTCTTCTGGGACCCGTACGCCACACCGTCCCTCGGCCACGGCGTCACCACCGTCGTCGGCGGCAACTGCGGCTTCAGCCTCGCGCCCCTGAACCCCGCGCGGCCCGCCGACGCCGACTACACGCGCCGCATGATGAGCAAGGTCGAGGGCATGTCGCTGACCGCCCTGGAGCAGGGGGCGCCCTGGGACTGGTCGTCCTTCGGGGAGTACCTGGACGCGCTGGACGGGCGGATCGCCGTCAACGCCGGCTTCATGGCCGGGCACTGCGCCCTGCGCCGGTACGTGATGGGCCCCGGCGCCGTGGGCGGGCAGCCCGACGCCGGGCAGCTGCGGCGCATGACCGCCCTGCTGCACGAGGCGATGGACGCGGGCGCCTGGGGCCTGTCCACCACGCAGTCGTCCACCCACTCCGACGGCGACGGCCGGCCCGTCGCCTCACGGCACGCGCTGCCCGCCGAGCTGCTCGCACTGTCGGCCGCGGTCGGCGAGCACGAGGGCACCCAGATCGAGGCCATCGTCTCCGGCTGCCTCGACCGGTTCGAGGACGCCGAGATCGACCTGCTGACGGAGATGACGGCCGCCGCCGGCCGCCCCCTCAACTGGAACGTCCTCACCATCGACGCCGCCGTCCCCGGCCGGGTGCCCCGCCAGCTCGGCGCGAGCGCACGGGCCCGCGCCGCAGGCGGCCGGATCGTGGCGCTCACCATGCCGATCCTCACGCCCATGAACATGTCCCTGGGCACCTTCTGCGCGCTCAACCTCATCCCCGGCTGGGGCGAGATCCTGGACCTGCCCGTGCCCCACCGCATCACGGCCCTGCGCGAGGCGGCCGTCCAGGCCGACATGCTGCGCCGCGCCCGCAGCCCCGAGGCGGGGGTCTTCCGCAGGCTGGCCGACTTCGGGCGGTACGTGATCGGCGATACGTACGCGAAGGAGAACGACGGCCTGACCGGGCGCGTCGTGGGCGACATCGCCGCCGAGCGCGGCCTCGACCCGTTCGCGTGCCTGGTGGAGATCTGCGCGGCCGACGAACTGCGCACGGTCCTGTGGCCGATGCCCTCCGACAACGACCTCGCCAGCTGGGAGCTGCGCCGGGACACGTGGGAGCACCCGGACGTGCTGCTGGGCGGCTCGGACGCGGGCGCGCACCTGGACCGGATGTGCGGGGCGCCGTACACGACGCGCTTCCTCGGCGACTGCCTGCGCGGCCGCAAGCTGGTGCCGGTCGAGCGGGCCGTACAGATGCTGACGGACGAGCCGGCGCGTCTGTTCGGCCTGCGCGGGCGAGGCCGGATCGCCGAGGGTTACGCGGCCGACCTGGTCCTCTTCGACCCCGGCCGCATCGACGCCGGACCCGCCGCGCTCGTCCACGACCTGCCGGGCGACGGGCCGCGGCTGGACTCGAGGGCGGTGGGCGTGGTGAGCGTACGGGTCAACGGGGTGGAGGCGGTGCGGCACGACGTGGTGACGGGGGCGCTGCCGGGGACGGTGCTGCGGTCGGGGCGGGACACGGAGACGGTGGGGACGGCGGGGGCGGCGGGGACGGGGAAATCCTGAACGGGAAATTTTTGAACCGGGACAAAAGGGGTGGGGGTGCGGTTCCCGCACCGAGGGGAATGGCCTGTGCGGCCTTAGGGTTACCGACCGTAACGCATAGAGGGCCTTCATTTGCCAGGCCAACTGGCCCGTAAAGGGCGGAAGTTCTTGGTCCAGTTCCTGGACCGTAAAGCTCCTGTTGCGGAAACAGCACCCCCTACCGTCCTGCCCATGGTTCAGGTACACCCGCGGCCCGGGGCCGGAGACACGGTAACGAGCGTCACCGATGCGGGGCCGCGGCCCGGCAAGGGCAAAGGCCTCGGCGGCAACTCCGTGGGCCTGCTCGGCAGCGCCGTCATCGGGATCTCCACCGTCGCCCCCGTCTACTGCCTGACCTCCACCCTCGGCCCGACCGTCGGCCAGGTCGGCGTGCAGATGCCCGCCGTCTTCCTGGCCGGGTTCCTGCCGATGCTGCTGGTCGCCTTCGCCTACCGCGAGCTGAACAAGGCCGTGCCCGACTGCGGCACGTCCTTCACCTGGACGGTGCAGGCGTTCGGGCCGCGCGTCGGCTGGATGTGCGGCTGGGGCCTGGTGATCGCCACGATCATCGTGCTGTCGAACCTGGCGGGCGTGGCCACGTCGTTCTTCTACCTCCTGCTGGGCGAGATCACCGGCAGTGATGCGGTGGCCGCCCTCGACGGCAACCGCCCCGTGCACGTCGCTACGTGCCTCGCCTTCATCGCCGTGGCGACGGCGATCAGCTACCGCGGCATGACCGCCACGAAGGGCGTGCAGTACGCCCTCGTCGCCCTGCAGCTCGCCGTCCTGGCCGTCTTCGCGGCGATGGCCCTGGTCAAGGCCCGCTCGGGCGACCTGCCCGCCTCCATCGACTTCTCCTGGACCTGGCTCGACCCCTTCGCCGTCCAGTCCTTCGCGGCCTTCACCGCGGGACTCTCCCTCTCGATCTTCATGTTCTGGGGCTGGGACGCGTGCCTGACCGTCAACGAGGAGACCGCGGGCAGCGCGAAGACCCCCGGCCGCGCCGCGCTCCTCGCCATGGCCGTCCTCGTCGGCTCGTACCTGGTCACCGCCGTCGCCGCGCAGATGTTCGCGGGCGTCGGCGAGGAGGGCACCGGCCTCGGCAACCCCGACACCGCCGGCAACGTCTTCGCCGCGCTCGCCGACCCGGTCATGGGCACGGCCCTGGGCGTGCTGCTGTTCGTGGCGGTCCTGGCGTCGGCGGCCGCCAGCCTCCAGACGACGTTCCTGCCCGTCGCCCGCACGGTCCTGGCCATGAGCGCCTACGAGGCCCTGCCCCCGTCCTTCGCCCGCATCCACCCGCGCTTCAGGTCACCGGGCCGCGCGACGGTCGCGGCGGGCATCGCCACCGGCGTCTTCTACGCCGCCATGAGCTTCCTCAGCGAGAACGTCCTCATCGACACGATCTACGCGCTGGGCCTCATGATCTGCTTCTACTACTCGATCACGGCGTTCGCCTGCGCCTGGTACTTCCGCGGGGACCTGGGCCGCTCGGCGCGCGACGCGCTCTTCAAGGGCGTCTTCCCGGTCCTGGGCGGCGTGCTCCTCGCCGCCGTCTTCTGCAAGACGCTGTACGACATGTGGGACCCGTCGTACGGCAGCGGGAGCTCCGTCCTCGGCGTGGGCTCGGTCTTCGTGATCGGGGTGGGGCTGCTGCTGGTCGGCGCGGTCCTCATGGAACTGATGCGGCGGCGCAGCCCGGCGTTCTTCCGCGGCGAGGTGCTGACGCGGTCGACGCCGGCGCTGGTGGTGGAGGAGTAGCGGGGACGTAGCGGGGGCGTAGCGGGCAGCAGCAGGGGATGGGCGGGGGAGAGGCGGGGAGGGGCGTTGATCCGCTGCTCAGGCGCCGCCGCTGCACCTCGTGCCCCGCAGGTGGTCGACGCCCATACGGTCCGTCGTGTCCGGGGCGCCGCCGAGGCGGTGGACGAGGATCCAGCGGCCGTCCGGGAAGGCGCCGGCGAAGACGGAGGAGTTGCGGGTGGCGCCGTTGTGCCAGACGAGCTCGCCGGCCCGCTGCCACGCCGGGGCCGGTTCGCCCAGCACGCGCTCCACCACCAGACCGGTGAGGATGCGGGCCGCGGCGCGCGGGGTCGCCCACATGCCGCCCGCGGGGAGTATCGCGCCGGTCATCGTCCACGGCCGCAGCCGGCGGCCGAAGAGACCGGTCGGAACCAGGCTCCGGCCGGGCGGCGGCCGATGCGTGACCTCGCTGCGTATGCCCAGGGGGTCCAGCACGTGCTCCGCCAGTAGATCGGTGTACGGGGCATCCGCCGCGGCCGACAATGCGGCGCCGAGCACGGCGTAACCGAGGTTGGAGTACTCCTCCTTCTCCCCGGGAGGAGAGACGGCGAGGGCGCCCGGGCCGGCCGCGAGGAGTTCGCGCAGCGCCTGGTCGGTGAAGGGGCGGTACGGGTCCGAGCGGGTCGCGCCGGGCAGCGGAGGGGGCAGGCGGGGCAGCCCGGAGGTGTGCTCCTGCAGGTGTCGCAACGTGATGCCCGTACCCGCGGGCGTCTTCAGCCACCGCTCCACGGGATCGTCCAGGGAGACCACGCCCTGGGCCGTGAGCTGCATCAGCAGCGTTCCGGTCAGCGTCTTCGTCAGGGAGCCGATCTCGACGAAGGCGTCGGGGTCGTGGCCCCGGTCGGTGTGGGGCGCGCAGAGGCCGGTGCTGCCCAGGACGCACGCAGGCGCGGAGAATTCCATGGCGCCCTATCCTGGCGGAAGGGGTGGGCGCTACACGGGCGGGGGGTTCTTCCCGGGAGGTGTCATGGGCAGCACCAGATGGTTCTTCGAGCCCGGCCACACCGGCGCCGAATTCCGCGCCAGGCACATGATGGTCACCTACGTGCGCGGGCAGTTGAAGAACGTACGCGGTTCGCTGGAGGTCGATCCCGACGACCCGGAGAACGCCCGCGTGGAAGCGGTGATCGACGCGACCGGGGTGTACACCGGCCAGGAACAGCGCGACGCACACCTGCGCAGCGCGGACTTCTTCGACTGCGAGAACCACCCGGAATGGACCTTCACCGGGACGCGCGTCCAGCAGGCGAGCGCGACCGAATTCGAAGTCACCGGAGAACTCACCATCCGGGGCGTGACCCGCCCCGTGACGTTCGACGTCACGTACCTGGGGCAGTGGGACACCCCCTGGTGGGAGGACGGCCGCGACGCCGGCCCCCGGCTCAGGGCCGGCTTCACCGCCACCACCAGGATCAACCGCCAGGACTTCGGGGTGAGCTGGAACGACGTGGTCGACCGGGGTGGAGTGGTCGTCAGTGACATGGTCGACGTCACGGTTGACGTGGAGGCGGTGCGGGAGCAGGGGCGGGAGTAGGGGTGGGAGTAGGGAGGGCCGGGGCTACCAGGTCGTCCCGGCCGGCTCCTCGACGGTGGTGTCGAGACGGTTGAAGAAGTTGGTCGTGGCGACCATGAGGATGATCGCGGCGAGCTGCTCCTCGGTGAAGTGGTCGGCGGCCGCGTCCCAGATGTCGTCCGGCACGGCCTTGCCGGTGTGGTCGGCGAGCCGCGTGGAGACCTCGGCCAGGGCCAGCGCGGCGCGCTCGGCGTCGCTGGGTGCCGGATGCCCGTCATGGTGTCGGGCAGGACCTTCGCGGGGTTCTTCATCCGAGCAGTCGTGATCAAATCCTCTGTTGTGTCATGGTGGCCGGGGCGTCCTCCCCGGCCGGTTGTCGACCGTTCACTTCACTGACGGATCGGAACAGGGGGATGTGACAGGTGAGCGAAAAAGATTTTCTGGCCGAGCGGTTCGAGGAGCTCCGGCCGCACCTGAGGGCGGTGGCCTACCGGATGCTCGGCTCGCTCGCCGAGGCCGAGGACGTGGTGCAGGAGACGTGGTTCAAGCTGAGCCGCTCCGACACCAGCGAGGTCGGGAACCTCGGCGGCTGGCTGACCACCGTGACCGGCCGGGTGTGCCTGGACATGCTGCGCTCGCGCGCCACGCGGCACGAGGAGCCGCTCCACGACCGGGACGGGCAGGTCGTCCGCCTCCCCGACCCGGTCATCAGCGGAGCGGACCGCATCGACCCGGAACAGGAGATCCTCCTGGCCGACTCGGTCGGCATCGCCCTCATGGTCGTCCTGCAGACCCTCGCCCCCGCGGAACGGCTCGCCTTCGTCCTGCACGACATGTTCCACGTGCCCTTCGACGACATCGCCGAGGTCATTGACCGCACCCCCGCCGCCACCCGGCAGCTCGCCAGCCGCGCCCGCCGCCGCGTCCAGGGGCAGGCCCCGGCGCCCGACACCGACCTGGCCGCCCGGCGCCGCGTCGTCGAGGCCTTCCTCGCCGCCGCGCGCGGCGGCGACTTCGACGCCCTCGTCGCCGTCCTCGACCCGGACATCGTGGCCCGCTCGGACGGCGGCACGCTGCTCCCGAGCGCGTTGCGCCGCGGCGCGACCGAGGTCGCCTCCCAGGCGATCATGTTCGCCCGCTTCGCCGAGGCGGCCCTCCCGGCGCTCATCAACGGCACGCCGGGCGTGGTCGCCGTAACGGCGGACGGCCGGCCGATGTCGGTCATGGCCTTCACGATCCAGGGCGGCCGTGTCACGGCACTGGACATCCTGACGGACCCGGAACGGCTGGAGCGGATCGACGTGAGCGCGTTGATGAAGTAACCGGGCTGGGGGGTGGGGTGAGGGCGGGGGCTTGTGCGGCGAGGAGGCCTGGCTGGGGCTGTTGAGACGCTCGGCCGTCGTCTCGGGTCACTTGTCCGCCGCCCTACGGCTCAGGTCGGTTGTTTTCCGGGCCCGGAAGGCCGCCGCCCCCACCCCCGCTGCCGGCCTGTTCTGACCCGAGTCGGGACACACCTTGCGATGGCATGTCACATCCGGGGCCTCCGTCGTGTCCTTATCCGTGACAGCACCATCGGGCACGGGAGGTACTCCAACCATGAACAAGCCGATCCTGGTGACCGGCGGCACCGGCACCCTCGGCCGTGCCGTCGTCGCGCGGCTGCTCGCCGACGGCTTGCCCGTACGGGTGATGAGCCGCCGGCCGCGGCGGGCGGGCGACGACCGGCCGTACGAGTGGGCGGTCTGCGACCTCGCCAAGGGCACGGGCCTCGACGCCGCCCTGGCGGACGTGCGGGCGGTGGTGCACTGCGCTACCAACACCCGCAACGACGTGGCGGCGACCCGGCGACTGGTCGAGGCCGCGCGGCGGTCCGGGAGCCCGGGCCCGCACCTCGTCTACATCTCGATCGTCGGCATCGACAAGGTGCCGCTCCCGTACTACCGCTCGAAGCGGGAGGCGGAGCGGATCATCCGGGAGTCGGGACTGCCGTGGACCATCCTGCGGACCACGCAGTTCCACGACCTGGTGGCGACCATGACCACGGTGCAGCGCCGGCTGCCGGTGGTGCTGACGCTGAGCGGCGTACGGGTCCAGCCCGTCGAGGTGACCGAGGTCGCCGACCGCTTGGCGGAGCTCGTCCAGGGCGCCCCGGCAGGCCGCGTGCCCGACATGGCGGGCCCCGAGGTCCGGGACGCCCGCGACTTGGCGGCCGCCACCCTGCGCGCGACGGGCCTCCACCGACGCATCGTGCCGCTGCGACTCCCGGGCAAGATCGCCCGAACCCTGCGCGCGGGCGGCATCCTCGCCCCGGACCGAGCGGTCGGCAAGGCCACGTTCGAGCAGTACCTGGCCGGTCGCGGATGAGCCCCTCGCTTCGGCCCTACGCCGGCCAGCGCCCGGACCGCACCTCGTGTATGAACGCGGTCCAGGCCGCGGCCGGGGATATGAAGGCGGGGCCGTTGTGTTGTTTGGAGTCGCGGACTCCGACGTGATCGGCCAGCGCCGCGACGGAGACGCAGCCGCCTGCGCCGTTGTCGCCGCTGTGGGAGGACTTGAACCAGACATCGCGGGGCGCCACTTCGAGGGCGGTCAGGTGGGGGCTAGTGCTCATCGATCTCTCTTCCCAGTCGGTGCAGAAAATCCGCTGTCTTGGCCGGAGCGAGGGCGCCCTCCCGCAGTGCATCGAACTTCCGGGCGTGCTTCCAGACCTCGCGCGGCCGGTCGCTGACCGTCATGACGGACGGGCTGTCCTCCATGACGACAGGATCGAGACCGGAGTCGAAGTCCAGGATGACGAAGTTCGCGTTCGCTCTGTAGGTGGGCAGGTTCATCGGGAGGATCTGGACGGTCACGTGGTCGAGCTCAGCCGCTCTGGCGATCTCTTCGTACTGCTCACGCATGACAGCCGTACTGCCGACCACGCGCCGCAGGGCGGCCTCATCGAGGATCACCCGCAGCTCGACCGGATCGTCTCCGAAGACCACTTCCTTGCGCTTCATGCGGGCGGCCACGGACTCCTCCACGAACTCGGTCGTCCTCTCCTCGACCGGCTTGGCCGTCGAGAACAGGGCGTGTGCGTAGCGCTCCGTCTGCAGGAGGCCGAAGACGACCTGGGAGTGCCAGGCGCGCATCGTGCGGGCATCGGTCTCCAGCCCTACGTACAGCAGCTGGCCGGACGGCATGTAGTTCTGATACGGCCTGTACCAGTCGGCGCTGAGGGAATCCCGGTGGAGCTCCAACAACTGCGCACGGTCGTTGCGGTCGGTTACGCCGTAGAAATCGAGCAGGTCTTCCAGATCGCGGACGCGCGGGAGCTGGTTGTGCCCGGACTCGACCCTGTTGAGCTTGGTGTCCGAGCTCTCGATGGCCGCGGCTGCTTCCTTGGTGCTGTACCCCTTCTTTTCCCGCAGGCGGCGGAGCTCCTTGCCCAGCTCCCTCCGACGGAACGTCGGACCGCGTCGTGCTGCCACTTTGAGCCCTCCCGGTGCTGTACCCGGTGCCGCGCCTCTGTACCCCGTCGGCGTGCCCCTGGCGGTTCGCGACGAGCTCCTGTTGCCTTCCAGAGCCCGGATGTTGGCAGTCTTCCACCGCGTGTCCCAGGGTGCGCAAGCCATGTCCGGGCTTAGGTATATGCCATTTCTCCCGAGAATGTTCGGCAAGCTTGTGACGTAACAAGCTGTTGCGGGACCGTGGTTGAGCCAGCCCCCCACACTCGTGAAGGAGACGCGCATGCCTCCGTTCCCCCGTACCGCGCATACCGGCGGAGGACTCACCTATGTGCTTCCGCCGACCGACGGAGCCGGAATCGAGAAGGTGATCCGCGACGCCATCGCCATGGACCGCTGGCTCCCCGCCCCCAGTCGCGTGGCCGAGCTGGCCGACCGGCTCCGTGTCTACATCGGGGCCGCGGTGCCCGCCGTCGAGGGGGCCGTGCAGGGCAGGCCCGTGGACGATCCCGTCCGTGTGGAGGTTCTGGCCACGGCCGCGGAGGCACGCCACCGCCTCGGGCTCGGTCCCGGGGACGGATACGCCTCGGCGATCACCTTTGCCAGGGGGCTGGGGCTGGTAGCCAGGGATCTTCTCCGGCTGCAGCAGGGGCTGCGGTGAAGGGGGCGGCGGCCTGGAGATCCCTGCGTGCGTGGTGGCGGCGTCGCCGGCCCGTGCGGCTCTTACCGCCGGGGCCGCCCCTGGTGGGCGCCGGGACGGGGCCGGTGCCCGTACCTGTACCCGTACCCCACACCGGCGGCCCGCCCGCGCTCACCCCCGTGCCCGGCTGTACCTGCCTACGTCTATGAGACGGGCGTGCTGGCCGCGCAGGCCGCGTCCGTGTTGCCCGACGGGCAGTTGTTGCCCGCGGTCGTGGAGGTGATCCGGTTGTCCAGGTGGTCGTCGCCCGTCGGCGGGTTGGCCACCCGCACCGAGTAGCTGATCGTCGCCTTGGCGCCGGAGGGCAGGTCGCCCTGCCACTGGAGGGTGGGGGACGAGTACGAGGTCGTTCCCCGGTCGGCGGAGGCGGAGTTGAACGTCGCGTCGTCCACCACGTCCGACAGGTCGTCGGCGATCGCCGCGCCGTCGATCGCCGTCGTGCCGGTGTTGGTCACCGTCACGGTGTAGGTGACCGTGTCCCCGGGGTGTGCCGACGGCCGGTCGACGCTCTTGGCGATTCTGATGGACGTCGCCATGGTGTCGAACGGCGCCGTCGGCACCATCGCGGCGCCGGTGATCACCCCCACGCCCACCAGGAAGGCGACGAGGGTCAGAACTCTGGGCAGACGATCAGGCAAGACGGTCCCCTCTCCCTGCGCGCATTCAGTGGGGAGATGGCTTGCACCGGGACATGAGCACTACCCATAAACCGCCCCAAGGGGTGAACGCCCGCTCAGGCTGACACTCGTTTCACGGCGGCTTTCACGGCGGCGTACGAGGAACTCGCCGCTCGCCCACTCGCGGAAGGGCTCGCGTACGGCGCGATCCCTGGGTAGCTTAGGGATCGACGCAAAGAGGCCCTCGCCACGGGCCGGATACCCGGGCGAGGGCCAACCGTAGGGACGGTTCGACCGTCAGCCCTCAGTCTGTGTGAGGACTGCCGGTCGCCGTCCAGCGGTCACCTTTTGGTGCACCACCTCCACAGCTCGCGAACCACGGCTGCGATTCGCTCGTGCAGAGGCTTCTTACGGTGGCGCCCCACTGGCGCCCCCCTTCATCGGGCTGCGGCCAGGATCCGGTGACCGCGCCGGAGGGAGCCCGGACCGGGACACCCTGGGGCGACATCCCGATGTCGGGACCTCTTGAAGGGGGGCGCTCTCGAAGCGCCGAGAGGGACTCTATACCCGCGAATCCGGCCAAGTCCCCTGATAGCGCGGAAGGTTGATCGTGGCTTTCTTGTGCGACTCGCGTTCGATCTAGGTCGGCTTTCCCAGGAACACCGGATTCGTCAGTGCCACCATCGGACCCGGCATCCCCGAGCCGCCCGTCGCCGCCCGCCGCACCTCGGCCCGTACGTACGCCGCGTGCGAGGGTGTCGTGCGCCACTCGACCGTGGCCGACCCCGACCCCGTTCCCGCCGCGGGCAGCGGCGTCTCGTGCAGGCGGCCCTGGTCCGTGATGAACGACGCCGTGCAGCCCTCCGGCACCCCCGACACCTCCAGGCGGATCGTCACCGGGGTGCCCCGGTCGACCGGGAGGCGTTCGCCGATGCCGGCGTGCTTGCCGCGGCCGCCCGTCGCCGTGAAGGACAGGTTCACCGCCGACGACTCCGCGATCCAGCTCCGGCCCGCGCGGAGGCCGGCCAGCAGGGCCTCGCGGGACAGGGCGTCCGCGTGGACGACCGTCTGCGGCATGCCCACCACCTGGGGCTCGCGGTGGGCGTCGCTGTTGCCCATGGCCGGCAGCCAGCGGCGGCGGCCCTCGCGTACCGCCGCCACGAGGGACGCGTCCCACGCCGCGATCGCCATCTCGTCGTCCGGCGTGTACGGGCCGTTCCAGACCTCCATCGCGTCCGCGTCCTCGTAGCCGAACTTCCAGTTGCAGCCGACGCAGGTCGCGTACGGGTGCGCGGGGACGACCAGGCCGCCCGCGCGGTGGATCGTGCGGGCGAAGCGGCCGAAGGCGGCGTCGCGGGCGCGGTAGCGCCAGTCGATGAAGACGCCGGGGTCCGTGCCGAGGGCGACGACGTGGCCGTTGCGGGTGGTGACCTCCTCTCCGGTCAGGATGAGGAGGTCGTCGCCCCACAGGCCCTCCCACGCCCCGTGCGACGACGTCGTGTTGTGCTCGGTGGTCGTGATCCAGTCCAGGCCGGCCGCCCGCGCCGCGGCGGCGATCTCGGCGGGGGTGCGCTTGCCGTCGGAGTGGACGCTGTGCAGGTGGTTGTCGCCCCGGTACCAGGCGCGGCCGCGGCCCCGGGCCCGCTGCGGCGGATACACCGGGCGCGGGGTGGCCCCGGCCGGCGGCGTCCCGTACCGCAGCGTCACCGTCACCTCGTACGCCAGGCCCTGCGGCGCGACCGTGTACGGGCCGAGGACGACGTGCCAGGTGCCGGGCCGCACGGGGCCGGCCAGGTAGCCGGGCGTGGCCCGCTCGGCGCCGATCGCGAACTCGGACCGGGCGCCCCCCGACCAGCCGCGGAAGCCCGCACCGCCCAGCTCCGTGCCGCGCTCGTCGAAGATGCCGATGTCGCAGGCGTTGCCCTGGGTGCCGGCGGGCACGGACGGTCTGTCGTACGCGTACGAGACGGCGATTTCGCGCACGCCGGGCGGCACGTCCACGGGCAGGTAGACGTAGTCGGGCGCTCCGGGCGGAAGGTGTCCGGTGACCTTCCGGGTCGCGGTCCGGCCGTCGTGGCCGTCCCCTGTGCTCGCGAACGTCACGGTATCGAGGGTAAGCACCGCCGCCGCGCCTGTGACAGCCGTGAGCACCGCGCGCCGGTCCGGTCGCTCCATCCGCTTCATCGCTCTCCTCCCGTGGAAGGGGCTCTGGCTCTTCGGGGGCACTGTTGTACGCCCCGATGGCGCGGAGGGGTACAGGAAGCCCCACGATTGCGACATTCGTATGGCGGCACCGCCCCGCCGGGGGCCCCTGGGGCCCGTTTGGGCTTACGGTGAGCCCCATTCCCCGCAGGACGCGAAGGAGGTGCCGCCCCGTGCGGATCGCAACCACGGTCTTCCTCACCGACGAGACGATCAGCCCGGTCCGGCTCGCGAGCGAGCTGGAGCAGCGGGGCTTCGACGGGCTGTACATGCCGCAGCACACGCACATCCCGGTCAGCCGGGAGACGCCGGCGCCCATGGGTGATCCGCTGCCGCGCGAGTACGGCCGGGCCCTGGACCCGCTGGCGGTGCTCGCCCAGGCCGCGGCGGTCACCGAGCGGATCGAGCTCGGCACGGGTGTCCTGCTGGTGGCCCAGCAGGACCCGATCGCGCTCGCCAAGCAGGTCGCGACGCTCGACTTCCTCAGCGGCGGCCGCCTGACGCTGGGCATCGGGTTCGGCTGGAACGTGGAGGAGGCGGCCGACCACGGCGTCGAGTGGAAGACGCGGCGCGATCTGGTGCGCGACCGGATGGCCCTGATGCGGGCGCTGTGGGCCGATGAACCGACCGGATACCGCGGCGAGTTCGGCGGAGTCAGTGCCAGCTTCGCGGACCCCAAGCCGCTGCGGGCGCCGCGCCGGCGCGGCCCGGACGTGCCGCCGCTCGTGGGGCCGCGCACCCTGATCGGGGGTGCCGCGGGGCCGAAGCTGTTCGCGCACGTCGCGGAGTACTCGGACGGCTGGATGCCCGTCGGCGGCAGCGGGCTCAAGGAGACGATTCCGCAGCTGCGCCGGGCCTGGCAGGAGGCCGGGCGGCCGGGCGAGCCGCAGGTCGTCCCGTACGCGGTGCACCCCTCGGCCGGGAAGCTCGCGTACTTCGCCGACCTGGGGCTCACCGAGGTCGTGGTGGGGTTGCCGTCGGCGGGGGAGGCGGAGATCCTGCGGGCGCTGGACGCGCACGCCGAATTCCTGTGAGCGGGGCGGGCAGGCGGGCGCCCCGGGCTGCCGGAGGGCGCCTCCGCCTGGGGTGACCCGGGGTGACGAGAGGCACACGAATGACGGACGGACCTCCTCCGGGCGGGCGGCACCGCGCTCGTATGCTCGGACAATGACTTCCACCCCGCCGCCCCCGCAGGGACCCGCACCGACCGCCAACGCCATGCGGCGCGCCCTCAAGCGCGCCCGGGACGGCGTGGCCCTGGACGTCGCCGAGGCCGCCGTTCTCCTCCGGGCCCGCGGTGCGGACCTGGAGGACCTGTGCGCGTCCGCCGCCCGGGTGCGGGACGCGGGGCTGGAGGCCGCCGGGCGCCCCGGCGTCATCACCTACTCGAAGAGCGTCTTCATCCCCCTCACCCGCCTCTGCCGGGACAAGTGCCACTACTGCACCTTCGCCACCGTCCCCGGCAAGCTGCGCCGCGCGGGCCACGGGATGTTCATGTCCCCCGACGAGGTCCTGGCCATCGCGCGCCGCGGCGCCGAACTCGGCTGCAAGGAAGCCCTCATCACCCTGGGCGACCGTCCCGAGGACCGCTGGCCCGAGGCCCGCGAGTGGCTGGAGGCGGCGGGCTACGACGACACCATCGCCTACGTCCGCGCCATCTCCATCCGCATCCTGGAGGAGACCGGCCTGCTCCCGCACCTCAACCCGGGCGCCATGACCTGGACGGACTTCCAGCGGCTGAAGCCGGTCTCCGCCTCGATGGGCATGATGCTGGAGACCACGGCCGAACGGCTGTGGAGCGAGCCCGGCGGCCCGCACCACGGCTCCCCGGACAAGGAACCCGCCGTCCGGCTGCGCGTCCTGGAGGACGCCGGGCGCAGCTCCGTGCCGTTCACCAGCGGCCTGCTGATCGGGATCGGCGAGACGCCCGAGGAGCGCGCCGAGTCGCTGTTCGCGCTGCGCCGCATCTCCCGCGCGTACCACGGCATCCAGGAACTGATCATGCAGAACTTCCGCGCCAAGCCGGACACGGCGATGCGCGGCATGCCCGACGCCGAACTGGACGACCTGGTCGCCACCATCGCCGTCGCCCGGCACATCATGGGCCCCTCCGCCTGCCTCCAGGCGCCGCCCAACCTCGTGGCGGGCGAGTACGAGCGGCTCATCGGCGCCGGCATCGACGACTGGGGCGGCGTCTCCCCGGTCACCCCGGACCACGTCAACCCCGAGCGCCCCTGGCCGCAGATCGACGAGCTCGCCGAGCGGTCCGCCGCTGCCGGCTTCCGGCTGCAGGAACGTCTCGCCGTCTACCCCGAGTTCGTCCGGCGCGGCGAGCCCTGGCTGGACCCGCGCGTACTGCCCCACGTCCGCGCCCTGGCCGACCCGGAGACCGGGCTGGCGAACGAGCGCGCCGACGTCAAGGGCCTGCCCTGGCAGGAGCCCGAGGACGTCTTCGTCCCCTCCGGCCGCACCGAACTGCACCGCGCGATCGACACCGAAGGCCGCACCGCCGACCGGCGCGACGACTTCGACGAGGTGTACGGCGACTGGGAGGCGCTCCGGGAGGCCGCCGCGCCCGGCATGGCGCCCGAACGGATCGACGCGGACGTGCGCGAGGCGCTGCGGCAGGCCGCCGACGACCCCACCCGGCTGACCGACCCCCAGGCCCTCGCCCTGCTGCACGCCGACGGGCCCGCGCTCGACGCCCTGTGCCGCATCGCCGACGACCTGCGCCGGGACGTGGTCGGCGACGACGTCACCTACATCGTCACGCGGAACATCAACTTCACCAACGTCTGCTACACCGGCTGCCGCTTCTGCGCCTTCGCCCAGCGGCGCACCGACGCCGACGCGTACACCCTCTCCCTGGACCAGGTCGCCGACCGTGCCGCCCAGGCGTGGGACGTCGGTGCCGTCGAGGTCTGCATGCAGGGCGGCATCCACCCCGACCTGCCGGGCACGGCCTACTTCGACATCGCGCGGGCGGTCAAGGAGCGCGTGCCGGGCATGCACGTGCACGCCTTCTCGCCGATGGAGGTCGTCAACGGCGCGACCCGTACCGGGATGTCCGTACGGGAGTGGCTGACCGCCGCGAAGGAGGCCGGGCTCGACACCATCCCCGGCACGGCCGCGGAGATCCTCGACGACGAGGTCCGCTGGGTCCTCACCAAGGGCAAGCTGCCCGCCGCCACGTGGATCGACGTCGTGCGCACCGCCCACGAGGTCGGGATCCGGTCCTCGTCCACGATGATGTACGGGCACGTGGACCAGCCCCGGCACTGGCTCGGGCACTTCCGCCGGCTCGTCGAGATCCAGCAGGAGACGGGCGGCTTCACGGAGTTCGTCACGCTGCCGTTCATCCACACCAACGCCCCCGTGTACCTGGCGGGCATCTCCCGCCCCGGCCCGACCATGCGGGACAACCGGGCGGTCACGGCCATGGCCCGGCTGCTGCTCCACCCCCACATCACCAACATCCAGACCAGCTGGGTGAAGCTCGGCGCCGAGGGAGCGGCGGAGATGCTCCGCTCCGGGGCGAACGATCTGGGCGGCACGCTGATGGAGGAGACCATCTCCCGCATGGCGGGCTCCTCGTACGGCTCGTACCGGTCGGTCCGCGACCTGGTCGCCATCGCGGAGGCGGCGGGGCGGAGGGCGCGGCCGCGCACGACGCTGTACGGGGAGGTGCCGGCGGAGCGGGTGGCTGCCGCGATGGCTTCGGACGGGCATCTGCCGGAGCTGCTGCCGGTGCTGGACGACTAGCGTCGGGCGGTTCGGGTCGTGCCGGGGCCCGGCTCGGCGGCGGCTGCCGCCGGGCTCGCGCCGCCGGGCTCGGTTTCGGTTATCGGGTTGTCCCAGATGTTGCCGTCTTGTCGAGATGCCTCGACAAGACGGCAACCGACGGGCGTCTAGGGTGGCCCGCATGTCTTGGCCTCAGAATCCCCAGCAGCCCCACCAGCCTCCGCAGCCGCATCCGTCGCAGCCTCCGCAAGGCGTACCGCAGGGCGGGGCGTGGGGTGGGCCGGAGGCCACTGCCGTCGACCAGCCGGCCGTCGCCCCGCCGCCCGGCGGGGTCCACGCGGCGCCCACCGCCTTCGCGCAGCCCGCGGTGACGCCGCCCGCCCCGGCGCAGGGCGGCGGCGCCCACGCGCAGCCGACCGTCTTCGCTCAGCCCGCCGTCCAGCCGCCGGGCCCCGGCGCAGCCGGATCCGTGCCGCCTCCGCCCCCGCCGCCGGGCGGCTGGACGGCCCCCGCCCCGGCACCGGCCCCCGCACCCGCCCCGCCGGGCGGAGGCAGTGGCGGCGGCGGCAACAACAAGACCCTGCTCGCCGTCATCGGCGGCGTCGTGGCCCTCGCCGTCATCGGCGGCGGCGCGTTCTTCTTCCTCAAGGGCGGCGACGACAAGAAGGACGAGAAGGCCGGCGGCACGTCGCAGGCCTCCGGCGCCCCGGCCGCCGGGAACCAGCAGCAGCCCGCCCCCGAAGGCGGCGCCAACAGCGCGGCCCCCTCGGACGGCGGTCCGCAGGCCGTGCCCGCCGGATGGCAGACGCAGACCAGCAAGGAGCACAAGCTCCAGTACGACGTGCCCGGCACGGGGGAGAAGTGGAAGATCTTCCCCCAGGACACGATGATCGCGTACACGGACGCGTCCGGTAAGCCGCAGATCTCGATGCGCGACACCGCCAACTTCAGCGAGGGCGGCTGTTCTTCGTCCGCCAACCCCAACTCGATCGGCGAGGCCGGCAAGGGCCAGCTCGCCACCGTCGGCACGGCGGGCGGCGACGCCTCCCTGAGCATCCAGGAGAACGCCCGCAACTGGGCGGGCAACTGGGGCGTCTACGCGTACGGCGGCCTGGGCAACAAGCCCAAGATCGAGGTCAGCCAGGCCAAGCCCTGGAAGCAGAACGGCATCGAGGGCTGGACCGCGACCGCCAAGGTCAAGGTCCTCAACCGCCCGAGCCCGTGCGTACCGCCCACGGCCATCGTCAAGAGCATCGTCACCAAGCTCCCCGACGGCACCTTCAGCAGCTGGATCATGTACGCCGACCAGGGCGTCTCCGGCGCACTGCCGGAGTCCCGGATCGACGAGATCATGAAGACGGTCCGCCCGCTCAAGGGCTGAGGGCAGAGCCGAGAACAGGGCCGAGAACAGGAAGGGGCGGGACACCATGACCACCACCGCACTGTGGAGCCGGGCGCAGCAGCAGGACTTCCGCGCCCGCGTCCGCGGCTGCCTGCTCGGTGGGGCGATCGGCGACGCCCTCGGCGCGGGCATCGAGTTCCAGTCGCTGCACGCGATCAGGGACGCCCACGGGCCGGCCGGCGTACGCGACTACGTCCGGGCCTACGGGCGGCGCGGCGCCGTCACCGACGACACCCAGATGACGCTCTTCACCGTGGACGGCCTGATCCGCGCCGAGATCCGGCGCGACAGCGGCACCTGGCCCGCACCCGAGGAGGTGCACCGTGCGTACCTGCGCTGGGAGGCCACCCAGCGCCACCCGGGGCCGGATCCGCGCATCCCCGCCCTTGGCCGGCTGGGCCGCCAGGAGTGGCTGTACTCGCAGCGCGCGCCGGGCAACGCCTGCCTGTCCGGGCTGGCGGACGACCGGATGGGCACCCTCGCCGCGCCCAAGAACCCGCAGTCCAAGGGGTGCGGCACCGTGATGCGCTCGGCGCCGTTCGGCCTGCTGGTGGACCGGGAGGCCGCGGAGGTCTTCCGGCTGGCCGCCGAGTGCGCCGCGCAGACCCACGGCCACCCCTCGGGCGTCCTGGCGGCGGCTGCCTTCGCGGCGATCGTGCACGGCATCGTCCGCGGCGGGACGCTGGAGACGTCGGTGCGGCAGGCGCTCGACCTGCTGGCGCAGTGGGGCGGCCACGAGGAGACGACGGCCGCGCTCCGGCAGGCGCTCGACGCCGTACGCCAGGGGGCACCGAGCGCCGAGCGGCTGGAAGCGCTCGGCCAGGGCTGGGTGGCCGAAGAGGCCCTTGCCATGGGCGTGTACAGCGCGCTGGTCGCCGAGGACATGCGGCACGGGCTGCTGCTCGCCGTCAACCACAGCGGCGACTCCGACTCCACGGGCTCGATCTGCGGCAACCTGCTCGGCGCGCTGCACGGCGAGACCGCGCTGCCGCCGGACCTGCTGGCCGAGCTGGAGGGACGGGCCGCGATCGCCGAACTCGCCGACGACTTCGCCCTGGAGCTCACCCAGGGGGCGCAGCTGCACGGCCCGGACGTCGCCTCGACGGTCTGGACGGAGCGCTACCCGCAGGGCTAGCGGCCGGGGCGTCCGAGGGCGGGCAACCGTTGCGATTGCACAACCCGAGGTCGCGGCCGCACGGTCGCGACCCCCGGGCCTGTGCCCGGATACGGCGGAACCCCCTCGGCCGGGACGGCGGACCAGTCGAGGGGGTTCTGCGCGGAACTGCCTTGGGGTGGTGAAGATGTCGTATCGGGCGGACTTATCAGAAGTCGTACGCGCGACGGGAAACGGTCGTCACAAACGAGGACCAGGCGGCGGGCTCGAAACCGAGAATCGGCCCCTGGGGGTCCTTGGAGTCACGGACCGCGATGGACTGGGGGAGAGGGGAAGCGACCTCCACGCAGTCGCCGTTGGCCAGCGAGTACGAGGACTTGCGCCACGTGGTGTTTCCCTGCTGGATGGCCATGATTGCTCCCATGCCTTGGTGAGTATGTGCCTTGATCAGAAACGCCGGTCGGAACGCCGGTTTCCCGAGGTGCGACCGACGTTACGCGCCAACATCACCTGATGAACGGGCCATTCACTCGACCGGATGGCATATTCGGGAACGCCCTTCCCGGTTGACCGGTGGAGGGTGTACCGTGCGGCGGCCGCCCAGGGAGACGGGCTCGACTGCCCGCTCGGGCTCGCTCGGGATCACTCGGGCTCGCCGGGATCCGCCCGGACGGGCTCGGATCGGCCCGGACCGCTGCGGCTCAGACCTCCGCCGCCCACTCCTCCGCGACCCGGTCGATGAACTGCCGGGAGTGATCCGCGTTGAGGGCCTGCATTCGCAAATGCTCGTACATCACGCTGTAGGTCTGCACATCGTTCGGCTTCTCCAGGTAGAGGTCACTGGTGATCCCCTCCAGATAGACCGTGCTGGCATCCTGCGGGTCGTTGAACTCAAGAATGGAGAACTTTCCGTACATGCCCGGATGCGCACCCACGTCGTACGGCAGCACCTGCACCGTGATGTGCGGCTCCATGCTGAACTGCACGAGCTGGCGCATCTGTTCCGCCATGATCTCCCGGCTGCCCACGATCCGGCGCAGCGCCGACTCGTCGATGACCGCCCAAAGCCGCAGCGGATTCTCCGGATCGGTGATCCGTTCCTGCCGCCGCATCCGCACCTGCACGCGCCGCTCGATATCCGCGCCCGTCGCCTCCGGCCAGGAGCCCTCGGTCACGGCGCTCGCGTAATTGGGCGTCTGCAGCAGACCCGGTACGAGAGATGCCTCGTACACGCGCAGTGAGGCCGCATCCGTCTCCAGGCCGATGTAGACGCTGTAGGGAATGTCGCCGAAGGCGTGCCACCAGCCCTGCTGGCGCGACTCCTTGGCCATCTGCATCAGCGAATCGACAATGCGGTGGTCCTCGACCCCGTACACCCCGCAGAGATCGCGCACGTCGCGCTGGCTGATGCTGCGGCGGCCGTTCTCCAGGCGGCTGATCTTCGACTGCGAGACGAGCAGCCGCTCGGCCACCTCTTCGGCGGTCATGCCCTTGAGTTCGCGGAGCTTGCGCAGCTCCTGCCCCAAGCGGCGTCGCCTAACGGTGGGATTGACACTGGACGCCACGGGACGCACCTCCGGCTCCGTCATGCTGCTGTCTCCTGACCTCGCAGCCTGCCACCACATGCCGGGGCGGCGCTGGAAAATGCCACACAGAGTCCGCCTGCGGTGAAGGGTTGCCGGGGCCGGCCGCTGCGGACCGTGCATCGTCCCGTGCATGTGCACGCGGGGTGGTGGTCCGGACCGCCGTCCCGGGCGGCCGGCCCACCACCCCGCGCGATATCGCGGCTCCCGAACCGGGCCGGGGGACTGCGCTGCGGTCGGTCGAGCTCTGGGTGTGCTGTGGGTGTTGCTGTGCGGGTGGTGCGGTGGTGCGGTGATTCGGTGGTGCAGTGATGCAGTGGTGGTGCGATGTGCTGTGTCGCGCCGTTCTCCGGGCGGTCAGCGGCTTCGGCGGCGTCGGCTCACGACGCGCCGACCCGGGCCATCACGGCCGTCCCCTGGGCCACCTGCTGCCCGGACGCCGTACCCCGGACCGACGTGCGCCGCCCCGAGCCGCCGGCGCCGTGGGCGCCCGCGCCGGAACCGGCTGCTGCCGGGGCCCGCCGCGGCTGCGCCGCGACGCCGTTCTGCACGTCCATCACGGCGTGCGCCACGAGCCCGCCCATCGGGTCGTGCCTGATCAGATCCCGCAGCCGGGAGCGGGAGGACCGCCCCTCGTTGCCCGGGTAGAGGTGCTTGCCGAGACCCACCGCGTGGGCCAGGGCGGCGAGCGCCGCGGTCCGCGGGTCCGGCGGGACGCCGGTGCGGATCGCGCTGTCCAGCCGGGCCCTGATCTCCCGGCTGATCGCGGTGTCCGTCGCCTGATAGCGCGTCGTCGGCAGCACCCCGCACATCTGGCCCGCCACGGCATGCACCATGCCGCACCGCTCCAGGTGCGTGAGATACGTCTGGCGCAGCCCCAGCCGGGGCCCGCCGATCCAGTGGACGGCGCGGACCGGACTGCCGCGGCGGCGCAGCAGTTCGAGCGCGGTGTCCAGCGTCGGATCTCCTGTCGGCCGCGGCATCACCACGGCGATACGATCCCCGTCTGGGGCTATCCGTCCAGCCAGAGCCAGCTCCACTAGCTGCGCCCCGGCGAGACCCAGGTCGAGCGACTGCGGCTGCGCCGTGGTTCCCGTGGCCGGGTCCAAAGCGAGCAGCAGAAGCTCCTCCGGAATTGTTCTGCGGCTCCTGCCCATCCATGCCTCCCCGCGTGGATGACTGACAGGGTGACCCCTCTCACATTGGTCTGTCGAGAGTGCGTGGTGGCTTCGGGTGGGAACCGGTAGGTATGTCGTCTCGTCTAGCACGACGGTGAGGCCGGTCGATCCCTTCCGGCGGTGCGGTTGCGCGGTGACAGGGCTGCCGCACAGGACACTGGTAAGCGTTTGAGAAGGTTCGGCCTGCGGGGTGCGGAGCACCCCGCGGTGGCGTATCGCGTGGGAATTCGAGGAGGCATCGGTGGCGGGCGAGTCCCCCGGCAAGTCGGAGCAGCGGAAGTCGTCGGGGGAGACGACTGGCGGCGAGCTCGACCCGCGTCTCGGGGTTTTCCGGGAAACTTCCGGAAAGCCGTCCGGGAAAGCTGACGCGCCCGAGAGCGCGGATGCCGCGGATGCCGCCGAAGGCGGCCGTGAAGAAGTGTCCCCGGCGTCCGGTGAGGCCGATGCGGATGCAAAGGCCGAGACCTCTGCGGAGGACTCGGCGAAGGCCGGGCCCTCCACCGGGGGTCGCGCGGCCCCCGGCGGCGACGCCCGCCTGAAGGCCGCTGTGGCGGCGTGGGTGGCCGGTACGGACGGGGAAGAGGCCGAAGAGGGCTCCGAGGCCTCCGACGGCTCGGAGAAGGCCTCCAAGGCCCCTGCCGCCCCTGCCGCCGCGGACGAGCCCGGCGAGCCCGACGCGAACAGCGCCCCGTCGGGCAAGGACGAGGACTCCGCGCCCGCCGACCGGGCGACGGCCGTCTTCCGTACGGTCCGGCCGAAGGCCGATGCCTCGTCCGATGACGGCGACGGCAACGGCGACGGTGACGGCAAGGCCGCGAAGGCCGCCTCCGGCGAGGACAAGGACGCCACCCCCGCGGGCCGGCCCGCGAACGGTGCCCCGTCCGCCAAGGGCAAGACCTCCGCGCCCGCCGACCAGGCCACGGCCGTCTTCGGTGCGGTCCGGCCGAAGGCCGACGCCTCCTCCGCCGAGGCCCCGGCCGCCGAGCGGTCCGCCAACGGCGGCGCTCCGTCCGGCAAGGACAAGGGCAAGGACTCCGCGCCCGCGCCCGCCGACCAGGCCACCGCCGTGTTCCGTACGGTCCGGCCGAAGGGCGACGGGCCGTCCGCGGGCGGCGACGGCAAGGCCTCCGAGGCCGCGAAGGGCGCCTCCGGCGAGCGCAAGGACGCCTCCTCCGCGGAGGCCCCGGCCGCCGGGCGGTCCGCCAACGGTGCCCCGTCCGCCAAGGACAAGGGTGAGGACTCCGCGCCCGCCGACCAGGCCACCGCCGTCTTCCGTACGCTCCGGCCCAAGGCCGAGGCTCCCGCCCGTGACGGCGAGGACCCGAAGTCCCCGGCCGCCGACGGCAAGTCCCGTGGATCCGATGATCAGGCGACCGCCCTGCTCAAGGCCCCCGTCATCGACGCGCCCGCCCGCAAGGACGGCGCCGCCAAGGACGGTGCCGCCAAGAAGGACGGTGCCGCCGAGGGCGGGGACTCCGACTCCGAGCGCACCAGCCAGTTCGTGCCGCTGAAGTCGCTCGACGAGGCTGCCGCCAAGTCGGCCACCCCTGCCAAGGCCCCTGCCAAGGCCCCCGCCAGGGACGCTGCCAAGGCTCCGGCCAAGCCCGCCCCGGCGAAGGACGCCGCCAAGGCGTCCGCGAAGGTCCCCGCGCCCGCGCCCGCCCCGGGCAAGCCCGCCATTCCGGTCAGCGTCACTCCGCCCGCCCCCTCCGAGCGGACGCAGCAGCAGCCGTTCCCCCCGAGGCCGGGCGGCGGCGGCCCCACCGTCCCCCCGGCGGCGGGACAGCCCGCGGCGCCGCTGGACCTGCTGGCGCAGCTGACCAACACGCCTCCGCCGCCGGAGACGCCCACCCGCACGATCCTGCGCCGGGTGAAGATCTGGACGCCGCTGGTCGTGCTGCTGGCGATCATCTTCTGCGTGGTGCAGGCGTTCCGCCCGCTGCCGGAGCCGACGCTGGTGCTCACGGCGAAGAAGACGTTCAAGTTCGACGGCGACAAGGCGCAGATGACGTGGCCGGCGACCGGCCAGGCGTACGTCGAGGTGGACGGCCTGGGCGCGCTGGGCGAGTCCGGCGAGGAGAAGCCCGTCCCGATCGCGAGCGTCACCAAGGTGATGACCGCGTACATCACCCTTCGCGATCACCCGATGAAGAAGGGTGACAAGAAGGGCGCGCTGATGACCGTCGACGCCAAGGCGGTGAGCGACTACCAGAAGGGCAAGCCCGAGGGCGAGTCCCTGGTCCGGGTGACCGAGGGCCAGAAGCTCTCGGAGTACGAGGCGCTGGAAGCGCTGATGCTGCCGTCGGCGAACAACATCGCCAAGCTGCTGGCCCGCTGGGACGCCGGTTCCGAGGAGGCGTTCGTCAAGAAGATGAACGACACCGCCAAGGACCTGGGCATGGTGAACACGACGTTCACCGACCCGAGCGGCTTCGACGCGACGACGAAGAGCACCGCGAAGGACCTGGTCAAGCTGGGCAAGAAGGCCATGGCGGACCCGGTCTTCAAGGAGATCTCGGGGCTGACGGAGTACATCGACAGCAACGGCGAGAAGCAGAAGAACTTCAACCCGATCGTTCCGCTGTACGGCACCGGCATCAAGACCGGCACGACCACCGCGGCCGGCGGCAACCTGCTCTTCGCCGCGGAGAAGAAGATCGGCGGCACCACGCAGCTGATCATCGGAGCGGTGCTGGCGCAGCACAAGACGCCGATCATCGACTCGGTGGTCGCGGCGACCAAGGACGCGATCGAGTCGGCGAAGAAGGCGCTCGAGGCGAAGACGGTCGTGAAGAAGGGCGACGTCGTGGGCGCCGTGGACGACGGTCTCGGCGGCCGCACCCCGGTCGTGGCGACCAAGGACGTCACGGCCGTCGGCTGGGCGGGCCTGTCCGTCGGCCTGGCGCTCAACGACGGCGGCCACAAGCTGCCGCACGCGGCGAAGTCCGGTGCCGAGGTCGGCATGCTGACCGTGGGCAGCGGCCCGGGCCAGGTCCGGGTGCCGGTGGCGCTGAAGGCGCCGCTGGCCGAGCCGGGCTTCGGCGCGAAGCTCACGCGCCTCGGCTGAGGTGCGCGGGGGCGGCGGTCGCCGTCCCTGCCGGGCCCTCGCGGCGTGCTAGCGTCGCGAGGGTTTGAGCACGGCCGCGCGCCGTGCCGCTACCCGTGGAACCGGGGCAGCGCGAAGATGGGGGAAGACCTCCGGGGGAAGACGGGGAGAACAGCAGTGACCACCGTGGACCCGGCACGGGCCGGCAAGCCCGACGAGCCGGGTGAGCAGGACGGGCGGGATTCCGTCTTCCCGGGAGCCCCGCGGCCTTCGGGCGGCGCGGGCCTGCGCGGGCGCCTGAGGCGCGCGGGCCGCGCGGCGGCCGGCCGCCCCGTCCTGACCACTCTGTGCGTGGCGGCGGCGCTGCACGTGCTCTGGGTGTACGTGTTCGCGAACAGCGGCGGCGACCTGGCCGCCCAGGACGCGTGGGCCGAGTTCGTGGGCCAGCACCCCGACTCGGCGTACAACCTCGCCTGGTACGGCGGCATGCACCCCGTCTCGTACAGCGTGATCTCGCCGTACCTGATGGCCAGCATCGGCGTCCGCACCACGATGATGATCGCGGGCACGCTCTCGGCGGGCCTGATCGCCCTGCTGCTCGTGCGCAGCAGGGTCGTGCGCCGGCCGCTCGTGGCGGCCCTGTACGGCACCTTCGCGCTGACCTGCAACGCGATATCCGGCCGGGTCACCTTCGGGCTCGGCACGATGTTCGGCCTGGCGGCCGTCGCCGTGATCTTCGCGTGGCCGATGCGCTGGCGCTCGGAGGGCAAGTACCGCTGGGGCCGGGCCGGGCTGGCCGCGCTGGCGGCCGCGCTGGCGACGGCGTCGAGCCCGGTGGCCGGCCTGTTCGTGGGCTTCGTCGCGGCCGCCCTGTGGCTGGGCAAGCGGCGCCCGGCGGCGTACGCGCTGGGTGTCTCCCCGGCCGTGGTGGTGGGTCTGTCGGCGTGGCTGTTCCCGTTCTCGGGCCACCAGCCGATGGCCTTCGCCTCGGCGATCCTGCCGCTGCTGAGCGGCCTCTTCGGGGTGCTGTTCGTCCCCAAGGAGTGGCGCACGGTCCGGATGGCCTCGGCGCTCTACGTCCTGGCCGTCCTGCTGGTCTGGCTCATCCCCTCCCAGATCGGCACGAACGTCTCCCGGCTCGGCATGATCTTCGGCGGGACGGTGCTGGTCGCGGCCCTGCCGGAGCTGAAGGTGCCGCGCCCGGCGGAGCTGCTCAAGAGCGGCCTGCGCTGGACGGCGCTCATCCTGGCCCTGGTCACGTGCACGTCGTGGCAGCTCGCCAACGCCATCGGCGACATCATCCACACCACGCCCGCCGCTTCCTGGGCGCGCGAGCTCGCGCCCCTGGTGCACCGGCTGCAGCAGACCGACACGGCACGGGGCCGCGTCGAGGTCGTGCCCGCCCGCAGCCACCGCGAGTCCTCGGCCCTCACCCCGTACGTGAACCTCGCCCGCGGCTGGAACCGGCAGGCCGACCGCGAGCGCAACCCGCTCTTCTACGAGCCCGGCCTGCTCAACTCCTCCACCTACCGCGCCTGGCTCGACCGCTGGGCCGTGCACTACGTCGTGCTGCCCACCGACGAGCCGGACCCCGCGGCCGTCGACGAGGCCAAGCTCGTCGCCAAGGGCCAGCCCTACCTGCGCCAGGTGTGGTCCGACGACAACTGGCGGCTGTACGAGGTCGAGGCGCCGACGCCCCTCGCCGACCCCCCGGCGGTCGTGGAGCGCACGGACGCGGAGGGCCTCACGATCCGCGTGGACAAGCCGGGCCCGGTCCTCATCCGCATCCCGCACTCCCCGTGGCTGGGCCTGGTCGACGAGAACGGCAAGGACGTCAAGCCCCCGAAGGCGGGGCCGCGCGGCGAGCCGCCGGTCAACGTCAACGGCTGCCTGTCCAAGGAGGTCCAGGAGGCCCGCGAGGACCGGCCGGAGGACAACTGGACGGTGCTGAACGCGCCGAAGCCGGGCACGTACCACATCGTGGCGCGCTACAAGCTGCCGCGCGGCACGGGCTGTCCGGACAACCTGGCGAAGTAGCCCCGCCGGGTGCCTCCGGGCGTCCCCAGGCGTCTCCGGACGCCTCCGGCGGCCTCTGGACGCTTCCGGCGGCCTGGACGCTTCCGGGTCACTCGCAGACGCGCGGCGGTGACCCGGCGGCCCTTGGCGGGGCCTTGAGGTCCTTCTGCACGCTGTCCAGGTAGTCCAGCACCTTCTGCTGCCGCTTCGGGCCGGGATCGCTGAGGTAGTCCAGGACGCCGTGCTGGAAGGCGAAGCGCATCCGGAGCGGCATGACGTCCGAGGCGTCCAGGCACTTGGGCCGCTGCCGGTCCCGGAGGGCCTTGCCGATGGCGTCGTTGACGCGCTCGGAGCGGCCGGGCTGCGGTGCGCTCGCGGTGACGAAGAAGGGCCGGCCGGGATTGCCCGGGTCCGCCGCGGCCTTGGCCGCCGCCCCCTGCTGCCCGCCCTCGCCCGGTCCGGGCGGTGTCTCGGCCCAGGCCCGCTGGCCCTGCGGGGAGGCCAGGAAGCGCATCAGGGCCCGGGCCGCCGCGCTCTTCCCGAAGAGGGTCGCGAAGTCCGCCGACACCTCGGAGGAGGCGGGGCTGCGGGCGATGCCGGGGAGCACGTCCCGCGTGGGCACGAAGGCCGCGCGGCGGGTGTAGTCGGAGTCGCGAATGAACGAGCCCTGGTGCTGCAGGGCGCACGGCGAGGAGAAGATGCTCTTCGCGAAGTCCTGGCTCAGGGCGGCGGTGGCCGGTCCCCGGTCGAAGAGCCCCCCGAACGTCCGCCAGGCCTCGGCCACCGGCCCGCGCGACCACTCCAGCTCGCCCCGGGCCCACAGCTCGTAGACCCCCTTGCCGCTCTGCTGCAGCAGGATGTCCTCGATCCAGTCCGTGCCCGGCCAGCCGGACGTGGCGTCGCCGCCCATGCCCGCGCACCACTGGCCGCCGCGGGCCGCGAGCGTGCGCAGGTCCTGCCCGCGGGCGGGGTCGTACCAGACGACGCTCTTCAGGTCGGCCTTGACCGCGATGGCGTAGACCTTGCCGCCGATCGCGGGGGCCCACAGCGGGCCGTACCCGTCCAGGGTGTTCCCGAGGACCGGGGCGAGCTCCCGCGGCGGGGTCTCCGAGCCGACGTACTCGCGCACTTCGCCGAGGCTCGGCAGGATCGCGACGTCCGGCGCGTTGCCCGCGTTCAGCCGGGAGAGCAGCACCTCGCGCAGGGCCGTGGTGCCCTGGTAGTCGACGTCGACGTGGTACTTGGCGGAGTACGCGTCAAGTACTTGGCGGAAGCGCGCCTCCTCGGTGTCCGTCCACGGGGCGAGGACGGTGATGCGCCCGTGGTGCTCGCTGCGCGCGTCGCCCGTGCCGACGGTGGAGACCAGCACCAGCCACAGGGCCAGGAGGACGGTCGCGGTCTCGAAGGAACGTATCCGCCGGCCGAGGCTCTGCGGGACCCGGGCGAAGCGGTACTCCTCGATGCGGGGCTGTAGGCCGAGGACGGTCAGGGCGGCGATGACGACGGCCGCCAGGGGGATCCAGGCGGGGACGGCGGTCAGCCACTGGGTGTCCTGCATGTGGCCGCGCACCGTCTCCGGGACGCTGCCGGAGACGTCCCCGCCGCGTGCCGCGCCGTAGGCCCGGCCCAGGTCGTCCTGGAGGTGCAGGGCGGCGGTCAGGAGCAGCGGCACGAGCCCCGCCAGCAGCAGGGTGGCCCCCGCGAGGGGGCCGTTGAACCGGCGGTGGAAGCGGTGCCGGAGGAAGAGCTGCGTGTCCACGAGCAGCCAGGCCAGCACGCACCACAGCAGGACCGCCGCGCCCCAGGCGAGCTTCAGCAGCCAGCCGGTCGACGTCTGCGCCCTCAGCACCGCCGCCTGCCGGTCCTGGACGTCCGCGAGCCGGGCGATGATGCCGCTCTTCTTGCGGTTCAGCGTGCTGTCGGCGTAGTGCAGGTAGGCGTCGCGGAGCTTCTCGTCGGCCTGGCTGCGGGCGGCCTGCCCGACGAGGTAGTCGTACGAGGAGAGCTGGCCGGCCGCGGTGCTCAGGATGCTCTGCCCGGCGGAGCCCGCGACGGTGGTGGCGGAGGCCTTCTCCAGGCTCCTGAAGGCGGCGTTGAACTTCGCGCGGTAGTCCTCGCCGGTGCCCTCCGTGGCGGCGGCCGGGCTGCGCAGGGCGGCCTTCGCGGCCTTCAGCGAGTCCCGCAGGGCCTTCTCCGTCGCGGCGACGTGGCCCATGGCCGGCACGGTGCGGTCCGGCACCTGGGCGGCGTCCCGGCTCACCCCGTAGTACGCCGCCAGGAGCGCGCCGCAGGCCAGCACGGTCGCCACCAGCAGGGCGGCCATGCGGCGTATCAGCCAGGGCCTGGTGTGCGGCGGGGTGTTCGCGGGGGTGGTCATGCGGTCGGCTCCGGCCGTTCGTGCTCCGGCCGTTCGTGCTCCGGTCGCCGGTGCTGCTCCGGCGGCGTGGGTCGGTCCGCGAAGCGGTACGGGCACTGGGAGCAGAACTTCGCGGTGCCCGGGGAGACGCGCCCGCAGTCGGGGCACTCCACGTCGGACACGCCGTCGTCCGCCGCAACCGGCGCGTGGCGTCGACCGGGTACGGGTACGGGTGCGGGCGGCTGCTCCCAGGACTCATGCGTCTGCGTGCTGTGGTCGGAGCCCACCCAGGCCGCGTTGAAATCACCGGCCGCGATGACGTCGCGCAGCCGGACCCGCCCTGCCCGGGCGTCGTCGACGTGCACCAGCCGCCGCAGCCGGCGCAGCATCTTCTCGTCGCCGAGGTCGTGGGCGAGCCGTACCGCCCGGCCCCACTCCTCCTCCGCGGTCGCGCGGTCGCCCCGCTCGTACGCCTCGCAGCCGGCGTTGACCGCGCGGCCCAGGTCGGCGTGGCCGGCGAAGTGGGCGACGCGCGGGTGGACGCGCGTGGACAGGGCGGCGTCGTCGGTCCAGTGGACGAGCAGGGGGACGGGCCGGGGCACGGCGACGACGGCCTCGGCGGGGTGGTCGCCGACGGCGTCGGCCACCAGCGACAGGGAGGCCAGCTGCATGTCCTCGTCCATCGGGTCGCCGGCGGGGTCGGCCGTGACGCACAGGTGGTAGTCGCGGGACTCGTCGCCCCAGGCCCCGGTCGGGAAGTCCCAGCTGCGCTCCCCGGTCTGCACGGCCTCCGCGGTCAGGTTCAGCTCGGTGGGGAAGACTTGCTTGAAGAAGCGGAGCTCGCTGCCGACGCGCAGCCGGACGCGGATCCGTATGCCGGGCAGCGCCTTCGTCATGGCGCTGGTCATCATCGTGCGGAACTCCTCCTCAAGGTCGGAGTCGCGCTCGACCGCATCCGCCTTGCCGTGCAGCCGGGTGGCGATCGCCCGCAGTTCGGCGGCGCCCCACTGGTCGCCGATGCCGCGCGCGTCGCAGGTGAACTTCCCGGCGCAGTCGGCGAGGACGCGCTCCAGCTCGTCGGGCCGGTCGTGCTCGTTCCTGCCGTCGGTCAGCAGGAGGGCGTGCCGGATGGGGTGGTCCTGCTCCGGGGCGGTGAGCAGGTCGCGGGCGCAGGCGAGCCAGGAGGCGATGGCCGTGCCGCCCGCGGCGACGAGGTCGTGGGCGGTGCGGGCGGCGTCGGCGCGGGTGTCGGGGCCGGCGACGGCCATCCGGCCGGTGGCCGGGTAGACGACGCGGGCCTTGTCGGTGCCTTCGACGAGGGCGAAGCGGGTGCCGTCGCGCAGGACGCCGATGGCGGCGGCCGCGGCCTTGCGGGCCGCCGAGATCTTCGTGCTGGGCCAGCTCATCGACCCCGAGCAGTCGATGACGACGACCTCCGCGGAGGAGGAGTGGGCGGTGACCCCGCCCAGGCCGTGGCCCTCGACGGTGAGGATGGCGTGGGCCGGTACGATGCCGGCCCCGGCCGGCAGGTGCTTGTTCTGCCCCAGCTGGGCGGTGAGGGCGGGCAGGGCCGCCGTCGGCGCGCGGTCCTGCGGGCCCGCACCGTCATCTCGGTTCATCGCGCATCTCGGTTCATCGCGTCGGTTCCTTGCCTCGGTCCCTTGCCTCGGTCCATTCGTTCCCTCGTGTCAGAAGCGGGTCCTGGGGCGGACGCTGTTCGCCAGGTCGACCAGGGCGGCCAGGCCGCCCGGGGTGGGTGCCTGCCGTGCCAGCCGGCGCAGCTTCGCCTCCAGCCGGGAGCGGAGGGCGAACTCCTCGTCGTCCGCGCCGAAGAGTGCGGTGCCCTCACCCGGCCCGCCGGTCGTCGCCCCTGCCCGTACCCGCTCCAGGGCCACTTCGAGCGTCTCCGCCTCCAGCCGCTCGCGGGCCGGGCCGCCGGGGTGGCCCTCGTCCAGGTAGAGCCGGGGCAGGCGGTCCAGGGCCGCGGCCAGGTCGGCGCGGCCGGGCAGCCCGCGGCCGCCGTCGGTGTGGAGGCGGCCGGAGAGGATGCGTACGCAGGCGATGCGGGCCGCGTCGTAGTGACGGGAGACCTCCGGCAGGCCGTCGAGGAGCTCGACCGCGCCGGTGCGGTCGCCGGTGGCCAGCCGCAGCCGGGCGAGCCCGAAGGCGGCGCTGCCCTGGGAGCGGTTGCGCTGCCACACGGCCTGGTAGTAGCGCTCGGCGGCCTCCGCGTCGCCGCGCTGCTCGGCGCAGAAGCCGAGGGCCAGCTTGGGGGCGTACTCGCCGGGCAGGTCGTGGTAGACGCGGTCGAACTCGCCCTCGGCAGCGTCCGGTTCGCGCCGGGCGAGGTGGAGCAGGCCCTGGTGCCAGGAGATCCGCCAGTCGTAGGAGACCAGTTTCCCCAAGAGCTGCTTCGCAGTCGTCAGACGCTCCTCGGCGGCCCCGAGTTCGCCCAGTTCGAGGTGGGCGCGCAGCTGCCGGAGACAGATCTCCACCGACTTGTGCTTCGAGGCGGACAGCTGCTGGATCAGGCGGCGCGGGCCGCTGGTGGTGGGCTGGCCGAGCAGGGCCGCGGCCGGGTCGCCGGGGTCGGGGTAGGGCACGGGCAGGTGGCGCGGGACGCGGTCGGCCGCGGGCAGGCCGGGGTCGAGGAGCGGGCGCGGCTCGCCGCCCAGCCAGCGCTCCAGGGGAGGCACGCGCCCGAGCGAGGCGTCTAGGAGGGTGACGGCGGGGGCGAACAGGGTGGACGGCTCGGGGTGCTCCGTGCCGGTGCGCAGGGAGCGGATCTCGCGCAGGACGCCGCGCAGTTGCTCGGCCATCTCGCGGGCGGAGGCGAAGCGGCCGGGCGCCTCCTTCGCGGTGGCGCGGGAGACGGCCCGCCGGTAGGACTCGGCGCCGAGGCCCGGGGGCTGCCGGCCGGAGTCGTCGGAGAGGGCGCGCAGGGTCATGCCGAGGCTGAAGAGGTCCGATTGGACCGACAGGCCCCGGGCGCCGTGGCGGGCGACCTCGGGGGCGGTGAAGCCGCGGGCGCCGAGGACCAAGCCGCTCTCGTCGCCCAGCTCTCGGGTGGCGCCGAGGTCGATGAGCTTGATCCGGTCCGCGTAGTGCATGACGTTGTTGGGCTTGAGGTCGCAGTAGACGTAGTTCTTGCGGTGCAGGCTCTCCAGGGCGTCGAGGATGCGGCAGCCGTACGACAGGACGTACTCGAAGATGCGGTCCTCGCCGAAGGGGCCCTCGCGGCGGGTGATGCGGTCGCGCACCTGGGAGAGGAGCATGCCGCGGACGAACTCCATGACGATGTAACGGGTGGGCCCGTCGCCGCCCGGGCCGTCCGCGTCCGGTGCGCCGCCGTCGGCTGCGGGTTCCGGGTGGGTGACGAAGTTGATGATGCGGACGATGTCGGGGTGGTTGAAGCGGATGAGGTTGCGCCGTTCCTCGCCCATGTTCTGCAGGGCTTCGGGGTCGCGGGTGTTGATGAGGCCCTTGAGGGCCACGGGGGTGCCCTCCAGCCGGATGTCGTGTGCGAGGTAGACCCAGCCGAGGCCGCCGTTGGCCACGCACCCCACCACGCGGTACTGCCCGCCGACCAGATCGCCGGGGGCCAGGCGCGGGGTGAAGTCGTAGGGGTGGCCGCACCGCTCGCAGAAGCCCGTGGGTAGGGCCGGCTGCCCGGCGTACGGACGGCCGACGATCGCGGTGCAGCCGCCGTGTCCGCAGGTCTTGCCGCCGGCCGGGACCCGGGGGTCCGCGACGACCAGGGCCTCGGGGGAGGGGGTGGCGATGTAGGGCAGGTCGAGCAGGCCGTCCTCGGCGGGGCCCACGGTGAACAGCCGGTCGGTCTCGGCCCGCCTGCGGGTGCCGGCCGTGGGCGGGCTGTCCGGCACGGGCGGGACCTCGCGCCGGGCGCGGTGGCCGCGCGTGGAGCAGAAGCCTGTCGCCTCGATACGGCTGTCGCAGCCGGGCCAGGTGCAGCGGTCGGGGGGCGGGGAAGGGTCGGGGGGCTGCGCGGGCGGTTTGCCGGGAGGATCGTTACGGGGATTCCTGGGTGGCGTCATCCGGGGTCGCCCCCTCGCGGACGGTGGGTGTGGTGCCGTACGGCCTCGGCGAAGCGCTCCACGGCGCGCTCGGCCTCGGCGAGCTCGCAGGGCGCCTGGTAGAGGAGGTTGTGGGCGGTGCGGTAGAGGGGCGCGGCTGCCCGCTCCTCCTCCAGGCTGCGGGCGGCGAGCAGCGCGAAGAAGGCCTCCAGCCGGCCGCGCAGTTCGTTGCGCCGGGCGATGCGGGCCTCGGCCAGGCCGATCGCCTCCTCTATGCGCAGCAGCCCGGACTCCACGGTCCGCTCGAAGGCGGAGAGGTCGGCCAGGAAGCGCTCGCCGCCGGGCTCCGGGTGGCGGCGCAGTGCGGTGAGGTCCAGCCGGAGGGCGGCCGCGCGCTGCGGCACGGGGCGCACCGGGGCGATGAGGGCGGCCTTCTCGAACGCGGTGCGCTCGCGGCGTGCGATGTTGTCGATGCCCTCGCGCACCCGGTCCAGGCGTGCGGCGATGTCGTCCTTGGCGGGGTCAGCCATCCTCAGCGCCAGCTCCAGGCTCTGCGATTCGGGGTTGCGGAAGACGAGGAGCAGCCGGGCGCCCCGGGCGGCGAGGAGCCCGGTGAACTCGACCAGTGCCAGGGGGTCGGCCGCGTAGTCGACGCCTTCCGCGACGATCGTCAGCGGAACGCTCCGCGCCGCGCCCAGGCGGCCGACCGGCGACTCCTCGTCGTCGGCGGCGCGCAGCCCGAGCCGGTCGGCGATGCGCTCGGCGACCCTGGCGACGGTCTCCCCGGAGACGTCCAGGGCGAGGTCGACGCTGCCGAGGGGCGGCAGGACGTCGTCCTCCGTCTCGTACGGGGACGGAGGGCGGCGCGAGGTGCCGTTGGTGCGGGGCCGGGGGCCGGGGCGGGGATCGGGGTGGGGATCGGGCGGGGTGCCGGGCGGCGGGGCGTTGCGGGGCGCGGGGGGCCGTATGCCGGTGGGCTGGTGCCCTGCGGGCCTGCTCCCTGCGGGCTCGCTCCCGGCGGGCCGGTTTCCCGTGGACTGGCTTCCGGGGGGTCGATTTACGGCGGGCCGGGGGGTGGGTGCGGCCGGTGGCGCGGCCTGGTGCGGCGGCTTCGTCGGCTGTGCCTGCTGTGCCTGCTGTGCCGGTTGTTTGCACAGCTGCTTCCGGTCCTGGTGGGACGTGCCGGGGCCGCCGGGTAACGCACCGGGCCCGTCGGGGCCGCCGGGCCCATCGGCCGGAACCGGGCCGTCCGCGGGGAGTTCGCGGTCGGCCAGGGCGACCGCCCTGCTGAGCGTCGCCGAGCGGACCGCCTCGCCCTTCTTGATGACGATCGCCTCCACCCGCCGCGTGCCCTCCGCGCCGGCGAACCAGCGGGCGAGCCAGCGGGCGAAGTCACGGTCCCGGGCCGCGCTCCGCGGCACCGACGGCAGGCCGTTTCCGCGCTCGCCGCTCACGTAGCGGGCGATGGCCGGCAGGTGCCGGACGACGGTCTCGATGGGGATCATGTATGACAGGTGCAGCCGCTGATCGGCGGGCGCGGCCGAGGAGCGGTCGTCGTAGCGGCTGACGACCATGCCGAGGACGCGGTGGGTCTCCGCGTCCGTCACGGCGGCTCCGCTGAAGCCGGGGCGCACCGTCTCCTCGGGCGTCACGGGGAACATCTGCACCCACTCGCCGCGCGGCCCCGACGGCCCGGCGAGGGTGGCCCGGAACCACACGCCGTCCTTGAGCTCCCTGGTGCTGGGAAAGCCGCACATCCATACCGTCCGGCCGCGCGTGGGTGCGACGCGGTGCAGCGGGGCGGCGTGGCGGACGTCCTGCGGCTCGTCCAGGGTGAGGAGGGCGACGTCGCCCCGGGAGTCCTCCAGCTCGGGCACCCAGCAGCCGTCGGCCACGCGGGCCGCCACGGGGCGGGCGCCGGGCACCCCGACGAGCTCGACCAGCACGTCGCCGGTGGGGACGGAGGGGAAGGCGGGGTCACGGGGGCCGGAGGGAATGACGTGGGCGCAGGTGAGGACCACATCGGCGGCCAGCAGGATGCCGGCACCCAGGACGTCCCCGCCGGACGTGGAAATGCGGACCCGCCAAGTCTCGCCGCGCATCTCGGTGTTGACGGGGACCTCGGTCTCCTCCCCCATGGGCGCAGAGCATACGCGCGCCCCCGGCGGAAGTGCCCCCTCCGACTGTGGGGTCACCGTTCCGTGTGATTCACGGCGGGTGCCGTGCGCCCCCGGGGTTCACCCGTTTGCCACGCCCGGGGGAGGCCTCTCCGGTTACTGCATGGTTACCGTCGGTGACCTGCTCTTACGTCCGCCGGCCGGGCCCGGCGGGCTGTTCCGGACCGGTGGTTCTGATGTGACGTCAGGGTGCGGGAGGGGCCGGATCCCGGTTCGCTCGGCTCTGAGGAGCGCGGACCCCCCACTCCTTTCGGTGGCACATCGAAGTGCCGCGGCCGCGCTCACGGAGGAACAAGCATGCGTAACTCACGAGTGCTCACCGGGACCGCCCTGTCCATAGCCGCCCTCGGGCTGGCGAGCGCTCCCGCGCTCGCCGCGGACTTCGGCAAGCTGGAAGTCGGCCCGAACCCCGCGAAGCCCGGCACCGAGGTCACGGTGAACACCACCGCCTGCGGCGCCAACGGCTCGGGCACGGGCGACGCCAGCGCCGTCGGCGGCCCGGCCTCGTTCCAGCTCAAGCCGGGCGCGCAGAAGGAGTCCGTCGTCGGCACTTTCAAGGTCCCGAACAGTGCGAAGGCCGGCACGTACGGCGTCGGCGTCAAGTGCCACAGCGGCAAGGAGGCCACGGGCGACCTGGTCGTCTCCACCGGCTCGGGCTCGGCGCCGGGTTCCCGTGCGGGCTCGGGCTCGGGTTCCGGTTCGAGCCCGGCTTCCGATTCCGGTTCCGGTTCGGGCTCGAGCGCGAGCCCCGGTACGGGCAGCGGCTCCGGTTCCGGCACGGGCTCCGGGTCCTCCACGACCCCCGCCAAGCCCCCGAAGGGCGGCATGAAGACCGGTGTCGGCTCCACGAGCGACGACTCCGGCATGACCGAGCTCATGGCGGGTGCGGCCGTGCTGGCCACCGCGGCGGTGGGCGGCACCTGGTACCTGCGGCGCCGTGGCAGCAACGGCAACCGGGTCTGACGCGCCCCCGGCCGGCTCCGTTCCCTGGTCCCCGAACGCGCGCGCGTCCGGGGACCAGGGGCGCGGTGGAGGAGAACGATGTCCCAGTCGCAGAACGCAGGCGAACGGGCCGTCCGCAGGGCGCACGGGTCCCGCAAGCCGCGGAACTCGCGGGAGATGCGCCGCAATCCGAACAGACGGGCCAGGGTGGCCCCGGTGGCCCCGCTCTCCGCCGGGCCCGGGTCCTCCGGGGCCCGCCCGCCCGGCCCTCGCCGTCCCCCGCGGACCTCGCTGCAGGCGCGCGAGTCCCGGCGCAAGGCCGTCGTCGCCGCGTGCATCGCCGTCGCCCTGTGCTTCGGGAGCTGGCTGATCCAGCGCGGTGCCGACATCCAGGACCCGCCCCCGGTGCCCTCCGCGGCCGAGGCGTTCCCGGCCGCCGGGCCGCCCGTGGGGCCGGTGCGCGGCGAGCGCGCGGTGCCGCCGCTGCCGGCCGCCGTGCCCACGCGGGTGCGGATCCCGGCGATCGACGTGGACGCGCCGCTGCAGCCGCTGGGCCTGCTGCAGGACGGCAGCCTCTCCAGCCCGCGGGACGGCGAGAGCAACCTCGCCGGCTGGTACGCGGACGGGGCGGCGCCCGGCGCGACCGGCACCGCCGTCGTCGCCGGCCACGTCGACACCGCCACCGGGCCGGCCGTCTTCTACAACCTCGGCGCCCTGAGGAAGGGGTACCGGGTGGAGGTGGCGCGCGCGGACGGCCGGACGGCGCTGTTCACCATCGACGCGATCGAGGTGTACAGCCGGACGGACTTCCCGTCGCAGAAGGTGTACGGGCCGTCGAAGCGCGCCGAGCTGCGGGTGATCACCTGTGGCGGGGGGTTCTCCGAGGAGAGCCACGCCTACCTCGGCAACGTGGTCGTCTACGCCCATCTCACCGGGGTGAGGTGAGGGCACGCGGCCGGCTGCTCACGGCCGCGTCCCTGGCTGCCCCGGCCCGCTCACGCTTCCGCGCTCACGTCTCCGCGCTCACGCCTTCGCGATCACGCCTCTCCCCGCATCTCCGCGAGCAGCTCCAGGATCTGCTCGCCGTGCTTCGCCAGCTTGCTCTCGCCCACGCCGCTCACCCCGGACAGCGCTTCGAGGGAAGCGGGTGCGGCCGTCGCGATCTCCCGCAGCGTGGCGTCGTGGAAGATGACGTAGGCGGGGACGCCCTGCTCCTTCGCCGTGGCCGCGCGCCAGGCCCGCAGCGCCTCGAAGACCGGGACCGCCTCGGCGGGCAGGTCGACGGGCGCGGCCCGCTTGCCGGAGCCCGAGCCGGAACCGCCCGACTTCGCCGAGGCCCGCGCCGGACGCTCCGGCTCGCTGCGCAGCCGCACCTCGCGCCGGCCGCCGAGCACCTCGCCGCTGGCCTCCGTGAGGACGAGCGTGCCGTAGTCGCCCTCGACGGCGAGCAGCCCCTGCGCCAGCAGCTGCCGCACCACGCCCCGCCACTGCGCGACGCTCAGCTCGGTGCCGATGCCGAAGACGGTGAGGCCGTCGTGGTCGTGCTGGATGACCTTCGCGGTCTTCTTGCCGAGCAGGATGTCGATGATCTGGCCCGCGCCGAACTTCTGCCGCCGCTCCCGGGCCAGCCGGTAGACCGCGGAGAGGAACTTCTGGGCGGCGACGGTGCCGTCCCAGGTCTCGGCGGGCGTGAGGCAGGTGTCGCAGTTGCCGCAGGGGCCGCTCTCCTGCCCGAAGTACGCCAGCAGCCGCACCCGGCGGCATTCGACGGTCTCGCACAGGGCCAGCATCGCGTCGAGGTGGGCGGCCAGCCGGCGGCGGTGGGCGTCGTCGCCCTCGGAGCCGTCGATCATCTTGCGCTGCTGGACGACGTCCTGCAGGCCGTAGGCGAGCCAGGCCGTGGACGGCAGGCCGTCGCGCCCGGCGCGGCCCGTCTCCTGGTAGTACCCCTCGACGGACTTGGGCAGGTCGAGGTGGGCGACGAAGCGGACGTCGGGCTTGTCGATGCCCATGCCGAAGGCGATCGTGGCCACCACGACGACCCCGTCCTCGCGCAGGAACCGCGCCTGGTTGGCGGCGCGGGTGCCCGCGTCGAGCCCCGCGTGGTACGGCAGGGCGTCGATGCCGTGCTGCACCAGGAAGTTCGCCGCGTCCTCCACGCTCTTGCGGGAGAGGCAGTAGACGACGCCCGCGTCCCCGGCGTGCTCGGTGCGCAGGAGCTCCAGCAACTGCTTCTTCGGGTCGTTCTTCGGCGCGATGCGGTACTGGATGTTGGGCCGGTCGAAGCTCGCGACGAAGTGCCGGGCGTCCTGCAGCTTCAGCCGGGACG
Organism: Streptomyces roseifaciens; assembly: GCF_001445655.1. Taxonomy (NCBI): domain Bacteria; kingdom Bacillati; phylum Actinomycetota; class Actinomycetes; order Kitasatosporales; family Streptomycetaceae; genus Streptomyces; species Streptomyces roseifaciens. The sequence continues at coordinate 3,433,312 of NZ_LNBE01000004.1, read as the reverse complement.
CGATCTCGGTGTGGGTGGCCTGCGTGGCCGTCGCGGTCAGGGCGATGCGCGGCACGTCCGGCCAGCGCTCGTGCAGCGCGGACAGTGCCAGGTAGTCCGGCCGGAAGTCGTGGCCCCACTGGGCCACGCAGTGCGCCTCGTCGATGGCGAAGAGGGAGATCTTGCCGCGGTCGAGCAGCCGCAGCGTGCTCTCCACGCGCAGCCGCTCCGGCGCGAGGTAGAGCAGGTCGAGCTCGCCGGCGAGGAACTCGGCCTCGACCATCCGCCGCTCGTCCGCATCCTGCGTGGAATTGAGGAAGCCCGCGCGCACGCCGAGGGCGCGCAGCGCATCCACCTGGTCCTGCATGAGGGCGATGAGCGGGGAGACGACGACACCGACGCCCGGCCGGACCAGGGCCGGGATCTGGTAGCACAGCGACTTGCCGCCGCCGGTGGGCATCAGGACGAGCGCGTCGCCGCCGGCGACGACGTGCTCGATGATCGCCTCCTGATCGCCCCGGAAGGCGTCGTAACCGAAGACGCGCCGCAGGCAGCCCAGAGCCTCACTGCCCGCAGCGTCGGGTGTGGGGGAGGGGGACGGAACGGAGTCAGCGGGGCGGGCGGTCTCGGTGAGGTCGGCCATGCGGAAAGTCTAGGGCGGGCCGCCGACACGAACGGGGGCCTGTGGATAACTCACGGGGACCGGGGAGGCGAGTACGGGGGCCGCGATCTACGCGGCCTCGGTCTGCACCCCGGCTCCACGGCCCCCGATCTACGTCACCGCGATTTACGTCACCGCGGTCTGCGCGCCCCCGGTCTGCCCGACACCGGTCTACGCGACCTCGATCCCGTAGTCCTCCAGCAGCTCCTCCAGCCCGCCCTCGTACCCCTGCCCGCCGAGGACGAAGTCCCAGTCGCCGTTCGCGCGCCGCCGGAAGGAGCCGAGGACGAGCGCGGTCTCGCCCGCCCGGCCGTCGGAGACCTCCAGCTGCCCCAGCTCGGCACCGGCGGCGTCCGCCAGCCGGATCCGGGCGTCGGTGAACCCCGCCAGGTCGGCGTCCGGATTGACGGCCGGGTCGACGGCTGCGACGAGCACGAGCCGGTCGGCGTCCGCCGGGAGCGCCTCGAAGGCGACGCGGACGGCGGCCTTGTCCCCGCGGGGCGGCGGCACGGCGCGCACGGCCCCGTCGGGGGTCGCGGGGTTGTTGAAGAAGACGAAGTGGTCGTCGCTGAGCACGCGGGTGCCTCGGCAGACGAGGGCGCACACGTCGAGGGCGACGGCGCCGGACCAGGACATGCCGAGGACGTTGTGGTCACCGGGAGCGCCGGGAGCGCCGGGAGCGCCGGGCTCTCCGTGATCTCCCGGCGTGCCGGGAGCGCCTTCGTCCGGCGCGGCCGCCGGGGGAGCGGGCTGCCGGCCGCCCTGCGTCCCGCCGCCGAGCCGCCCCCGCAGCCCGTGCCGCTGCAGCAGCCCCACCAGCTCCTCGCCCGGGACGAGCGTCAGGGGCTTGCCGTTGGCGAAGGCGTACGAGCCCGGGCCGAAGCCGGACGTGGTGACCAGCACGCCCTTGTTGGCGCCGGCGCCCTGCACCGTGCCGTACAGGTCCCGGACGGCCGTCGGCGGGACCGTCTTGCGGTACCGCTTCACCTGCACGATGATCCGGCCGCCGCTGATCGGGTCCGGGTCCAGGGCCTCGACGTCCACGCCGCCGTCGTTGGAGCGGGTCGTCATCACGGCCTGCATGCCCCGGGCGCGGAAGAGCTGGGCGACCAGCGCCTCGAAGGCGACCGGGTCCATCTCGTAGAGGTCGGGGTCGTCGCCGCCCCCGTGGGAGACGACGCCCCGCCCGACGTCGGCGGGCATCCGGCCCGGGCGCACGGCGGCGAGCTGGTCGGGCCGGGCGGACAGCAGCCCGCCGAGCCCGTCGGTGAGGCAGTCCACCGCGCTGACCTGCTCCAGGTGCAGCCCGGCGAAGACGGAGCGGGAGACGGTGGCCGAGGCCAGGACGATCTCCGCGCGGCGGCCCGTGGCCGGGTCGTGGTCGTCGACGAAGCCGTTGACGACGACGGACTCCAGCGCCCCGGACCCGTCCGCCGCGAACAGGTCGCGCAGCACCAGCAGGACGCACTGGGCCAGCACGTCCCGGTAGACGGCCCGGCGCTGCGCCGCGGGCCGCACCGTCTCCTTCTCCTGGTCGGCGGTCGGCATGTACCGCACGGCCTTCGCCTCCGGCACGATGTCGTACCCCGGCAGCTCCCACATCAGCACCAGCTGCCGGGCGGCCGGGTCGTAGGCGGCCGACACCTGGTGCGGGAACTCGTCGGGCCACGCGGAGGAGGCGTAGAGGGCGGCCGAGAAGTAGTCGACGACGGCGTCGGTGTCACCCGCGCGCAGCGCCGCGACCATCTCCTCCACACCCGCGTTGTGCTCCCGGATCTCGGCGAGCTGCCCGGCGGCCCACTGCTCGTACTGCCGCCGGTACGCCGCCAGCTGCTGCTGCCGTGTGGCCTCGGCGGCCTGCGCGGCCCGCAGGTCGTGGTCGTACTGCTCGCGGCCGTGGCCCGCGCCGAAGCCCCAGCCGCCCTGGGCCCGGTACAGGCCGGGGTCCGGCATGGGGAGGGGCTGCCCGAGGTGTCCCGGGTTGAACGGCTCCACGGTCTCGGGGTGGCGCAGGGCGGCGGTGGAGAACGCCGGTACCTGACAGCCCGTCACCAGCAGTCCCGTCAGCTCCGCGACGCGCGCTTCTATCTCCTCCGTGCGCCGCCGGGCCTCGGCCTCGCGCCGCTGCCGGTAGGCGGCCCGCTGTTCCCGGTCGGCCCGCGCGGCCTCCCGCGCCGCCGCCCGTTCCTGCCGCTCCTGCTCCCTCTGGAACTGCACCCGTTCCCGGTGCTCGGCCTCCCGCAGGCGCTGCTGCTGGCGCTGCGTTTCGGCCCAGATCCCTATCAGTCCACTGGAGCGACGACTCATGCGGATACATGCCCTCCCCCCGGGACACCCGGCGTCCCGGAACCACGTGCACTGGCCCCGACAACCAGTGGTCAAGTCGACTTTAGCCGCCTGACGGACAATCCGATCAGCTGCAAGTCGTACGAGGGGGTGTGGGGTGAAGGGGTGGCCGAAGGGGGCGACCGAGGGGCCGGCCGAGTGGTCGACCGGGGCGCCGAACTGCGGAGCCGGCCGTCGAGTCGGCCGAGGGGCCGCCTTGTAAGCCGTACGGGTGATTTTCCCGGCGTGCCCCGTTGCCGGTGCGATTTTCCGGGGAGCTTGTCCTGGAGGGACCACGCACAGGCGTCCGGTTCGTGAGCAACGGTTCGTAAGCGACGGGGTGGGCGGGAGGGCACTGATGGTGACGACGACAGCATCCGACTCGGACCAGTATCCGGTGCGCTTCTGGGCGGTGGACGATCTCCGCGGGCTCGATTTCGACCCGTTCATGGCCGAGCGGCTCCGGGACGAGCCCATCGCCCGGGTGAAGCTCCCCCACGGCGAGGGGCACGCCTGGCTCGTCACGCGCTACGAGGACGTCAAGTTCGTCACGTCCGACCCGCGGTTCAGCCGGCAGGCCGTGCTCGGGCGCCCGATCACCCGGCTCGCCCCCCACTTCATCCCGCTCGACGAGGCGGTGGGCTTCGCCGATCCGCCCGAGCACACCCGCCTGCGCAAGGCCGTGGCGCGCTCCTTCACGCCCGCCAGCCTCGAACGGCTCCGGCCCCGCGCCGAGCGCGTGGCCGGCGAACTCCTCGACGCCATGGAGCGCGAGGGCCCCCCGGCGGACCTGATGGCGCACCTGAACGGCCCGCTGCCCCTCGCCGTCATCAGCGACCTGATGGGCGTCCCCGAGGCCGATCTGCCGAGCATGGCGCACTGGACGGAGGTCCTGCTGTCCGCGGGCCACGGGCGGGAGGCCAGCGACCGCGCCAAGGCGGAGATGGCCGCCTATTTCGTGGAGATGCTGGCGCGCAAGCGCGCGGAGCCGGGTCCCGACCTCGCCAGCGAGCTGGCCGCCGCCGTCGCGAAGGGCGACCTCAGCACGGAGGAAGCCGTCGCCATCGCCCTGCTCATCCAGGCCAGCGCCGCCCACGCCGTGCGCAACAACAGCAGCAACATGGTCTACGCCCTGCTCACCCACCCCCACCACCTGGAGCGGCTGCGCCGCGAGCCCGGGCTGCTCCCGCAGGCCATCGAGGAGTTGCTGCGCTACATCCCGCACCGCAACGCCGTGGGCCTCGGCCGCATCGCCATGGAGGACGTCGAAGTGGGGGGCGTCCTGATCCGGGCCGGCGAAGTGGTGCACTCCTCGTACCTCACGGCCAACCGCGACCCCTCCGTCTTCGACCACCCGGACGAGATCGACTTCGACCGGGAGCACAATCCGCACCTGTCCTTCGGGCACGGACCGCACTTCTGCCTGGGCTCGATGCTCGCCCGCCTGGAATCCGAGATCATCCTCGCCGGCCTGATCGCACGCTTCCCGGACCTGCGCCTCGCGGAGCCGGTGGAGAAGATCCGGTGGCAGCGGAGCGCGCTCATCCGGGGGCCGGAGCACCTGCCCGTCGCGTGGTGAGCGATGCCCGGCGAGCGAGGAAGGGTCCGATGGCCGAACCGCTGACGAATCCGACGCCCGATGCAAGGTCCGGCGTGACGTCCGACGCGACGTCCGATGTGACGTCCGATGTGACGTCCGACCCGGCTTCTGCCGGCTGCCCGGCCTTCCGCAAGCCGGGCGAGACGGTCCACGACTGGCCGGTGGACCACCTCCCCGGCCTGGAGTTCGATCCGCTCATGCACCGCCTGCTGCGCGAGGAGCCGATCGCGCGGATCCGGCTGCGGTTCGGCGAGGGCGACGCCTGGCTGGCCACCCGGTACGAGGACGTCAAGACGGTCGCGGCCGACCCGCGGCTCAGCCGCGCCCTCACCGTCGACCGGCCGGTCACCAGCATGACGCCGCACGTCGTCGCCCCGGCCGGCGGCGTCGGCCGCACCGACCCGCCCGACCACACCCGGATCCGCCGGCACGTGGCCCTCACCTTCGGCCGCAAACGCGTCGCCGCCCTGCGCCCCCGCGCAGAGGAGCTCGCCGACCAGATGCTCTCCCGCATGGCCGAGCACGGCTCCCCGGCCGACCTGACCGAGTGGCTCACCGACCCCCTGCCCGCCCAGCTCATCGGCGAGCTCCTCGGCGTCCCGCCCCACGACCTCGGCCGGCTGCAGAACTGGCGCAGCGTCATCCTCTCCAGCAACCACTCCGAGCAGCAGAGCAACGCCGTCAAGGGCGAGATCGCGGGCTACTTCAAGGCCATGGCCGCGCACCGCCGCGAGCACCCCGGCGACGACCTGTTCAGCGCCCTGGTCGAGGCCCGGACGGAGGGCGGCCTCAGCATGCCGGAGCTGATCTCGCTCGCGGTGATGCTCGTCCTCAACGGCATGGACGCGGTCCGCAACCAGGTGTCCAACATGGTGTACGCGCTGCTCACCCACCCCGAGCAGCTGGCCCGCCTGCGCGCCGAACCGGCCCTGCTCCCGCAGGCGGTGGAGGAGCTCCTGCGCTACATCCCGCACCGCAACGGCGTCGGCCTGCCCCGCGTCGCCACCGAGGACCTGCAGGTCGGCGAGGCGGTGATCCGCAGCGGCGACGTCGTCTACGTCTCCTACCTCGCCGCCAACCGCGACCCGTCGGTCTTCCGCGACCCGGACCGCCTCGACCTCACCCGCGACGACGCCCCCAACCTGTCCTTCGGCCACGGTCCCCACTACTGCGTCGGCGCCCTGATCACCAGGATGGAGGCGGAGGTCATGCTCACCGCCCTCCTCGACCGCTTCCCGAACCTGAGCCTCGCCGTCCCCGAAAGCGAAATGCGCTGGCGCCGAGGCTCCATCAACCGCGGCCCGGAGTCCCTCCCGGTCGCCTGGTGAAAACCTGACCAGCCCCGCTTGGGGACCGCTGGGTGGTCCCCACTGTTCCCCCGCAGTTCAGGCACGGCTGATCCCGGCCTAGTTCACCCTGGCGGCCCACTTGGAGTCGCCTGCTCGCCACTGGGGTTGCGAGTGCAGAATTTCTCGGGTAGTCATCATTGAAAGGCTGGAGAGTGTCGCCCTTCACCTGAGGGAGCAGCAATGGGCGATTCGTGCTTGGATGATGCTGGATATGCACTCCGATACATCCTTGAGAAAATCAACATAGCTCTCGACCTCGAACTGGGTGGGCTTCTCCGATCTGTCGCCGTGGGCGATTTTATTTCGTCTGCTCACGATCTCGGTCAGTTTGACTGCCACCTTGACGCTGGTTGCTTCGTCGCCGCGATTGACGATGGCTCGATTGACGTGCGCTTCTATTTGGCTGATGAGGTCGTGAACATCGAGAAGCCTGAAGACGTTGTCCAGAATCTCTGGCCTGGCATTGGTGAATTGGCGGGTTAAGATTTTGGCCGAGAGGACCTGTGGATTGATGGAGCGGTCCTCCTCCCAAAGCGGAGCATATGTAGAAAATAATCGACGGGTCTTGTGGATCCTGTCGGGGCCCTCGCTGCCAAATATCTCTTGGATTCGCTCCCTGGTGTGCAGTTCAAGTAGGCCATCGGGGATTCTTCGCGTCGGTGGCTTCGCCTCGCAGATCTCGTCGATGAGTTCTGTCAGGGCAGCTTTTACGAAGCCTTCGAAGTGTGCAACCAGCATCACCACACATGCTCGGGTCACCGCGTTGGTCAGTTCTCGATCTTGGGCCTGGTCCACAGTCCCGCCATGCCCGAGCGGCTGTGAAGGGCCGGCAGCAAGAAGCGTTTCCACTTCTCGGAGGCTGTCGATGAACTCACAGTAGGAATCCAGTTCGGACTCGGCCATCGATCCTCGCTAGTCGGGAAGAGTGGGCAGGTCGCAGCGGACTCCCAGTTTCACCAGTCCACTTGCGAATGCGTGTACGCGCCCATGCATCCGGCTCTTGTCCGCCGTTGCCCGGCCAATCGCTGTTTGGAAGCTTTCCCTGTCAAGTAGCTCGGAGCGCAGCTCTCGTATTTCTTTGGCCTTGCTCACTGCGGACCGCCGGTCGGAGAATGCAAGGGGGAGCATGATGGAGTCGAACAGTGCTTTGTTGAACGCCCCCATCTTCCCGTCTTTTATCAGCCTGAATGCACTGGTGCCGAAAATTTCTGAGACCGCTCTGCAGGTCTCCAGGAAAACCTGAATCTCTGCTTCGCCAGGAGTCCCCTTTCGGTGTCGCCGCATGTAGGTGTTAAGGAGCTGACGGAGCGGTGGGCGGTAACCGCTGAGGTTTTCGTAAAGTGCGAAGAAGCGTAGGGCCAGCTCCTCGTAAGCCATCCGACTGTTCTTTAGTCCGCCCAGGATGCCGGAGAACTCCGGATTCTCCGCCAGTTCTTTCAGGGATGAGTTCAGTGATCCGCGGTAAATGCAATTTCGTAGCTCTTGTGCGGCCAGCATCGCAGATCCGGTGTTGAGTCGTTCGAATACATCAAATTTGATGTCCGGGTGTGAATCGTCGGTGATTACGATGCAACGAATGGTGCGGTTGCTCAGTCGCCGCTGCTCTTTCAGAGGGAGACCGCTGTAGCGGAGACCTTCAAATTCACTGACCACTGAAACGCCGCGAAGGGCGAACTCGTCACCGAGGAAATCCTTGATGGTCTGGATCCGCTGGAGGCCGTCGATAACTTCGTAGGATCCGTCTTCGTTTTCGGCGAAGTAGCAAACCGGTACGGGGATGTTCAGGAGAAAGCTCTCGATGAGTCTGCTGGCTTTAGACCTGTCCCATACGTACTTTCTTTGGTACTCGATGCTGAGCAGTAGCCGCTCGCGCTGGATGTCATCCACCAGTGTTGCCAGCGAAAGGTCGTACGGTTGGGTGACCAGCCGCCTCTCTTCGAGGGGGACGAACAGGGGCTCGGCCTGCTCGGATGTGACGTCGCCTTCGTCCTCTTCGAAGAGGGGGTCCTGATCGGAATGCGTTGACACTGTGCGCCCTCCCCTTGTGGATGCTCCTACGATCAACTTGGTAGATCACTGTAGGGCGTTGGGGCGGGGTGGGGTCACTTTTCTCTGTGACTGCTGTCGAGCGCCATGAGGCTGGTCACGTGGTGGCTCGAGGCGAGCGCCTGTCGTCGTCGCGCTGCCCGGCCATGCCGAAGCCCTCCAGCCGGGATGGCTGGAGGGCTTCAAGGCGGTGCCCCCGGGCAGATTCGAACTGCCGACACCTGCTTTAGGAGAGCAGTGCTCTATCCCCTGAGCTACGGAGGCAAGGTAGCCGCCAGTGTAGCGGGTGGCGGCGGGCGGGGGTCAGGGGCCGAAGCTCCAGGAGAGGGTGTGGTCCGTGGTGGCCAGGGCCGCCAGGACGATCAGGTCGGCCGCGCCCAGGGTCAGGCCCAGGGCGGCGCGGCCGGGGCGGTTCGTGCCGCGGAGGAGGGCGAGGCCGGCCAGGGTCAGGGCCAGGGGGCCCAGGACGATGTTGAAGATCAGGAGGCCCACCAGGCCCAGGACGAAGGAGGCGACCGCCATGCCGTCGGCCTCCCGGCGGGCGGGGGTCTTGTCGGGCTGCGGCTGCGGCTGGGGATCCGGCCGCGCCTGGTCCGTCGCGGGCCGGTGTGCTGCGTGCTTCGTCAGGGTCGTCGTCGGAGTCGTCGGCATTTCAGTGCTCCCTCCTGCGCTCGCGGATCGCGAAGACCAGCAGCCACAGGGAGATCGCCGTCGCCGCCGGGATGATCACGGGGAGTGCGAGATGGGCGGCGGCGCCCACGAGGACTCCCAGGAGGAGCACGGCCGCCACTAGGAAGATCATGTCCTTCCCTTCTTGGGTGAACAGTTGGAATGACAGTTGTTCACTGAAATCCAGCGTAGCGCTCCTGGCGTCCCGTGGCAAACAGTTGTTTACTGAATCCATGAGCAGCAGCACCCACGCCACCCTCGGGGTCCGCCAGGCCCAGAAGCTGAAGACCCGTCAGGCCTTGCTCGACGCCGCGCTGCGGCTGCTGGAGGAGCAGAGCCTGAGCAGCCTCGGGCTGCGGGAGGTCACGCGGGTCGTGGGGGTCGCGCCCGCCGCGTTCTACCGGCACTTCCGGGACATGGCCGAGCTCGGCGTCGCGCTGGTGGAGGAGTCGCTCGGCAGCCTGCACGTGATGATCCGGGCCGTCCTGGCTGAGCAGCAGGAGGCCGAGGAGGTCATCGACCGCAGCGTCGAGGCCGTGGCCGGTCACGTGCGGCGGCACCCGGCGCACGTGCGCTTCGTCGCCCGCGAACGGCACGGCGGGGTGCGGGCGGTGCGGGAGGCCATCGCGGCGGAGCTGGAGCGGTTCGGGGACGAGGTCGCCGCCGCCCTCGCCGCGCAGGAGGTCTCGCAGGGGTGGAGCGCGGAGGACGTCCGCATGCTCGCCGGGCTCTACGTCGACCACCTCGTGATGACCGCGTCGGCGTTCCTGGAGGCGTCCCCGGAGGAGGAGCGCGCCATCGCCGACACGGCCGGTCGGCAGCTGCGGCTGATCAGTCTCGGCCGCCGTCACTGGCGCGCGGCCTGACCGTCCGCACCCGTACCTGCCAGTCGCCCTCGTCGTCCTCGCCGAGCACGTCGACGGACATGCCGGGCCCGGCGTACCGCTGCCCGGCGGTGTACGGGGCGTCGCTCAGCGCCGCGTTCACGTTCAGGTCGGTGGTGTAGCAGCCCTTGCTGCCCGGGGTGGCGTCCGTGGTGCGCACGGGGCCGGAGCCGGTGGACATGGTGGTGGTGATCGTGGTGATCAGGACGCCGGGGCGGCACACCGCGTGGTCCAGCTGCCCGGCCGCCCGCGCCTCGAGGGTGATCACGGTGTGCCGGGAGACGGGGACGACCGCGAGCTTGAGGCCGCCCGGGACCGACGTGGGCGTCAGGGCGAAGGAGCGGACGCCCGGCCCGTCGAGGCAGCGCACCTGCGGGGGCGCGAGCCAGCCCAGCTTCCACTTGTGCCAGGCGAGGAAGTCGTTGGACGGGCCCCAGTCCTCGTCCATCGGGTCCCAGTGGCCCACGGGAGTTTTCAGCAGCGCGGCGCCGCGGCCCGTGTAGTAGAGGTCGGGCAGGCCGAAGCTGTGGGCGTTCTCGTGGTTGAGGACGCGGAAGGGGCTGTCGCCCGTCTGGCGGCTCCAGATGAACGAGACGTTCTTGAAGGGGACGCCGTCGGCCGTGGTCAGGCCGGTGGGGGTGCCGGCGAACGTCACCGACCGCACGTCCTCGGTGGCCGGCGGCCCCGCGCCCGGCGTCACCAGTACGTTGATCAGGTCGTAGTGCCGGAAGTCGACGGTGTCGTCCACCGCGTCGAGGATCTCCGCCGCGATCGCGTGGTAGCCGTCGTCGCTCTCCGCGTCGAAGGGCGTGCCGCGCTCGATCCCGTAGGCGGCGTAGGGGCGGGACATCCGGATCCAGCGCAGCACCGGCGTGGAGCGGTAGTCGAGCCGGCCGTAGGAGCTGGCCCGGTAGTAGTCCGCGACGGCCGGGAAGAACTCGGCGTAGCGCGCCTGCGGGGTGGTCGTGGCGGGGGAGTCCGGGAAGTCGATCAGGAAGGTCACGGCGCGGACGGTGCCGCTGGAGCGGGCGTAGCCGGGCGGCGTCCGCGCGGTCTCGGAGACGTTGTCGGTGGCGCCGGGCAGGGCGCACGGGCCGGAGGGCGGCCGTCCCCCGGTGTCCCCGGCGGCGGGCGGCCCGCCCGCCCCGGCCTCGGCGCCGGGCCCGAAGTGCCCGGCGGGCACCGGCGAGGTCATGGCGAGCGCGGTGGCCGCCATGACCACGACGGCCAGGGCCTTCACGCCGGCGCCTTCACGCCAGGGCCTTCATGCCAGGGCCTTCACGGCGGCCAGGGCTTTCACGTCGGCCAGGGCCTTCACGTCGGCCAGGGCTTTCAGGTCGGCCAGGGCTTTCATGCCGGAGTCTCCGGGCCGGGGCTCATGCGGGCACCTCCAGGACGGGCACTTCCGGGTGCGGCACGGGCGGGCGCCTGCAAAGGCGGGCTCACTCGGGGCGGGCACCTTCCAGGGCGCGGCCGGGCCGCCGCTCCGGCCGTACCGCTCTCTGTGATCACCTTCTGCCGCCGCGGCCCCGCGCGCTCCCCGGACTGCGGCAGATGGGGCACACCCGCCGACCGTCCGCGCGCCGCCGGCAACGGGTGACGTACGTCACCCTCTGTCCGTGAAATATCCGGGGACCTTCTCCCCGTTTACCCCTCGTCCGAGGAAAACGGGGAACCTCTCCCCGCTTCCGCCTCGGGCCGCGCCCCGGGTTCCGTCCCACCCGTCCACCCCAGTCCAGAAGGAGCAAGGCCGTGGTCACCGCTCAACCGCCGCGCCTCCGCGCCGACGCCCTGCGCAACCGCGAGCGAATCATCGCCGCCGCACGGGAAGCGCTGGTCGAGTACGGGGCGGAGAGCTCCCTCGATGAAATCGCTCGACGGGCCGGGGTCGGAAATGCCACGCTGTACCGGCACTTCGCGGACCGCCGCGAGCTGATCCACCATGTCACCCTCTCCGTCATGGCCCGTCTAGCGGACCGGGCCGAGGCGGCACGAGCCGAGGAGCCCGATGCTTTCCGATCGCTGAGGCGGTTCGTCCACGCCGCCGCGGACGAACGGGTGGGCGCGCTCTGCACGTTGCTCGACGAGGGCGTCGATCCCAACCACCCCGAGCTGGTGGCGGCGCGTGACCGTCTCGACGAGCAGGTCGAGGGCATCATGGCCGACGCCCGCGCGTCCGGTGGGCTGCGCGACGACATCGGGCTCGGTGATCTCATCGTCGCCATCACGCAGTTGACCCGGCCGCTGCCGGGCAAGGGCTGCGCGGCCTTCGATCAGTTCGTCCACCGGCACCTGCAGCTGTTCCTCGACGGCCTGATGGCCCCGGCCCGGTCCGAACTCCCCGGGTCCGCCGCCACGCTGGAGGACCTGCGCCGTCACAAGCACTGTTCCGCGGCAGGCGCCGACGCCGGCGAGGCGTCGGGCCCGGGTTCCGGCCCAGGCTCCGACTCCGGCCCAGGCCCCGACTCCGGCCCAGGCCCCGGCTCCGACTCCGATTCCCGGTGACCCCCCAGACTTCGCAGGCCCCGCCGGGCCTGCACCACCACCACGACCCCACCGTCCCGCTCCACTGCGCGCCGAGGTAGACACACTCATGCCAGACACCAGTACCGCCCTCGACCCGAAGCGCTGGAAAGCGCTCATATTCATCGCCCTGGCCCAGCTCATGGTCGTCCTCGACGCGACCATCGTGAACATCGCCCTGCCCTCCGCCCAGGCCGACCTCGGCATCTCGGACGGCAACCGGCAGTGGGTCATCACGGCTTACGCCCTCGCCTTCGGCGGTCTGCTGCTCTTCGGCGGCCGCATCTCCGACCTGTGGGGCCGCAAGCGGGCCTTCGTCATCGGCCTGATCGGCTTCGCCGCCGCCTCGGCGCTCGGCGGCGCCGCGGTCAACACGGGGATGCTGCTGGGCGCCCGCGCCCTGCAGGGTGTCTTCGGCGCGCTGCTCGCCCCGGCCGCCCTGTCGCTGCTCGCCGTCCTCTTCACCGAGGCGAAGGAGCGCGCCAAGGCGTTCGGCATCTTCGGTGCCATCGCCGGTGCCGGCGGTGGCGTCGGCCTGATCCTCGGCGGCGTGTTCACCGAGTACCTCAACTGGCGCTGGACGTTCTTCGTGAACATCCCCTTCGCCGTCGTCGCCGCGGCCGGTGCGATCGCCGTCATCCGTGAGCCGGCCGAGGGCCGCAACCCCTCGAAGCTGGACGTCCCCGGCGTCATCCTGGCCACCCTCGGCCTGGTCTCGCTGGTCTACGGCTTCACCCGCGCCGAGTCCGACGGCTGGACGGCCGGCAGCACCCTCGGCTTCTTCGCCGCCGCCGCGGTCCTGCTGTTCGCCTTCGTGCTCGTCGAGAAGAAGGTCAAGGCCCCGCTGCTGCCGCTGCGCGTGCTCACCGACCGCAACCGCGCCGGTGTCTACGTCTCGCTGGGTCTCGCCGCCATCGCGATGTTCGGCCTGTTCCTCTTCCTGACCTACTACCTGCAGATCGTCCGGGGCTACTCGCCGGTCAAGACCGGTCTCGCGTTCCTGCCGATGATCGCCACGATGATCGCCGGTTCCACGCAGATCGGCGCCCGCCTGATGACCCGCGTCCCGGCGCGCTGGCTGATGGGCCCGGGCTTCCTGCTCGCGGCCGTCGGCATGGTCCTGCTCACCCAGATCGACCTGGACACCTCGTACGCGGCGGTGGTCCTGCCCGGTCTGATGCTGATGGGCCTCGGCATGGGTACGGCCTTCATGCCGGCCATGAGCCTGTCCACGTACGGCGTGCAGGCCCGTGACTCCGGTGTCGCCTCGGCGATGGTCAACACCTCGCAGCAGGTCGGCGGCGCCATCGGCACCGCTCTGCTGAACACCATCGCCGCCAGCGCCACCACCGACTACTTCAAGTCGCACGCGGGCGCCGGGTCCGACCCGAAGCTGCTCACCTTCCAGTCGATGGTGCACGGCTACTCCACCGCCGTGTGGTGGGCCGTCGGCATCCTGGTGCTGTCCGCGCTGGTCGCGGTCGCCTTCGTCAACGCCGGTCACCAGGGCGGCGCGGTCGCCGGTTCGGGCGACGGCGAGGGCGCGGAGAACTCCGTCCCGGTCATGGCGCACTGACCTGCACGAAGTAAGTGCACGAACGTAAGTGCACAGAGTAGGTAACTGACGAAGGCCCCCGCCACGTACGGCGGGGGCCTTCGTTCGCGTGCGTGCGTGCGGCGCGGACGAACGCCGCGGACGGACGGCGTCAGCGCAGCCAGGGCAGGTCCGCGCCCGCCGGCTGCAGCCCCTCCGCGATCGTCCGGCACATGGCGCCGAGCTGGACGACCTGTTCGGGGGAGAGCCGGTCGAAGAGCGCGGCCCGGACGGCGGCGACGTGGCCCGGGGCGGACTTCTGCAGCATCGCGAAGCCCTCGTCCGTGAGGACGGCCAGCTGGCCGCGCTTGTCGGAGGGACAGTCCTCGCGGCGCACCCAGCCGTTCTTCTCCAGCCGCGCGACGGCGTGCGAGAGCCGGGACCGGGTGATCTTGGCCTGCTGGGCCAGCTCGGTCATCCGCATCCGGCGGCGGGGCGCCTCGGAGAGCGAGACGAGCAGCCCGTAGTAGACGTGCGGCATGCCCGCGTCGCGCTGGAGCTGCCGGTCGAGGTGGTCCTCCAGCAGGGTGGTGGCGTGCAGGAACGCCCGCCAGACGTCCTGTTCGGCGTCGGTGAGCCAGCGCGGCTCCGCCGCGGCGGCGGAGGCCTTCCGCTCCGTACGAGCGGTGTCCTCTTCGGGTCGTTCGGTCATGACATCCACTGTTTCACCCACCGGCTTCCTGTCGCTGCTGTCGCGCTCTCGATCGCGCTCTCGGTCGCTCTGGATCCTTGAAGTTTAAATAAGGGAGAGTTAAGCTCATATCCAAGAGCTTGAGAGTTCAAGTACTTCTTGGAGTGCTGCCCCGACCAGGAGGGTCCATGCCGGCCACCGACACCCGTACCGGCGCGCGCATGCCCGCGCTCTACCTCTCCCACGGCGCCCCGCCCCTCGCCGACGACGAGCTGTGGACCGCCCAGCTCGCCGCCTGGGGCGCGGAGCTGCCCCGGCCCAGCGCGATCCTCGTGGTCTCCGCGCACTGGGAGGAGGCGCCGCTCGCCCTCGGCGCCACCGGGACCGTGCCGCTCGTGTACGACTTCTGGGGCTTCCCCGAGCACTACTACCGGGTCCGCTACGCCGCCCCGGGCGCCCCCGGGCTGGCCGAGCGCATCCGCAAGACGCTGCGCGGCGCCGGCACGCCCGTCCAGGACGTCCCGGACCGGGGCCTGGACCACGGCGCCTACGTGCCGCTGGTCGAGATGTACCCCGAGGCCGACGTGCCCGTCCTCCAGATATCCCTGCCCACCCTGGAACCGCGCCGGCTGATGGAGATCGGGCGCAAGCTCGCGCCCCTGCGCGACGAGGGCGTGCTGATCGTCGGCAGCGGCTTCTTCACCCACAACCTGGCCGCGCTGCGGCACGCGGGATCCGGGCCGCCCGCCTGGTCGGCGGAGTTCGACGCGTGGGGCCGCGAGGCGCTCGACGCCCGGGACGTCGACGCGCTCCTGGACTTCGAGCGCAAGGCCCCCGCGGGTCACCTGGCCCACCCGCGGACCGAGCACTTCGCACCCCTCTTCGTCGCTCTCGGCGCCGCCGAGGACGAGCTGGACGGTCAGCGCAGCGTCATCGACGGGTTCTGGATGGGGCTGGCGAAGCGCTCGGTGCAGTTCGGGTAGGTGCGGTTCGGGCAGTGGCATCGGCCCTCACGCTAGGGCCGGTTGTCAGATACACGGAACCGTCTGAAGTCCTACGTCGCTGGCCCCGTCACCTCGCTGGGCCCCGTCACCTTGCTGGGCCCCGTCACCTCGCCGGGGCCCGTCACTCACCCGGGCCCGCCGCTCACCCGGGCCCGCCGCTCACCCGGGCCCGTCGTTCACCCGGGCCCGCGCCCGCCGCCCGCCGGTCACGTCACACGTCCGCCCGGTGCTCGTGCCAGTAGAAGACGTAGTACGAGGCGACGCCCATGCCGATCCCCGTCAGCAGTCCGATGCCCGTGGAGCGCAGCACCGTGCCGCCGCTGAGGCTGTGCAGGAATCCCATGCTGCCGCCGAAGAGCGCCCCGAAGGCCGCCGCGCGGACCTCGGCGATCATCGTGTTGCGCTCGTGGAGCAGGGCGTAGCCCGCCGCCATGGCGATCAGGCCGGCGACCACGCCGATGAGCACGGCGGCGCCCACCGAGTAGCCGTTGTTGCTCGCGAGGAAGATGGCGAACAGGCCGAGCGCGACCCCGCCGACGACGGGTACGGCCCAGGTGGACCGGGGTGCGTGCCCGGCGGGAAGGTGAGTGCCGCGCGCCACCGGGCCGGGGCCCTCGTGGGCGTGGTGGTGGCGCCCGGGCATGATCGAGTGCGTCATCGCGGGGCTCCTCTCTCGTCCCACCAGCGCACACCCGTGCGGGTGCACGGGCAACTCGATCAAACGGAGCGTGGCAACCACGGGGCCGTCCGCGTCGTCCTTGAGGGTGGGAGCGCGGTCAAGGGCGACGGCTCCCGGCCGGGGCGCCGGCTGTCGCGCCTACGTGACGGCCGTCTCACCCGGCTGCGGCGACAGGGGGCCGTGAGGCTCCCGGGGCGCCTTCCCATGTGGTCTGACCTGCGCTTCCGTAGGTCTCCTCGGCATGCATTCCGGTATGCGGTCGCACAGGGTACTGCATGATCACCAAAAATAAGACGTTCCGTGGGAATTCTGTCCGGATTCCAGTCGTTCTTTCCATCGGACGGGGCAACCGTGACAGGGTCCGCCCTTACAGGGAAGCCCTATCGAGCCCGTCCGTCCCGCGACCGACTCATCGCAAGGGAGTACGCATGGCAACCCGTGCCGTCGCCCGTCGTCAGACTGCCGACAAGGGCGCTGAGAGGGCGAGCAGTGCGCGCGCCTCCGGCGAGATCGCCGACCGCGACCTGGTGGGGATGTACCTCGACGAGATCGCACGTACACCCCTGCTCGACGCCGCCAAGGAGGTCGAGCTCTCCCAGACCATCGAGGCGGGCGTCTACGCCCAGCAGCTCCTCGACGGCCACGAGGAGCCGGGGAAGGGTGCCAAGGCCGCCTCGCGCGAGGAGCTCGAGGCCATAGCGGCCGAGGGCGCGCGGGCCAAGGACGTCTTCATCAAGTCCAACCTGCGCCTCGTCGTCGCCGTCGCCCGGCGCTATCCCCGCAGCGGCCTCCCCCTCCTCGACCTGATCCAGGAGGGCAATGCGGGTTTGGTGCGTGCGGTGGAGAAGTTCGATTACACCAAGGGCTTCAAGTTCTCCACGTACGCGACGTGGTGGATCCGCCAGGCGATCACCCGTTCCATTGCCGACCAGTCCCGCACGATCCGGCTGCCCGTCCACCTCGTGGAGGAGCTCGGCCGGATCCGGCGCGTCCAGCGCGAGTTCAACCGCGAGAACGGGCGCGATCCCGAGCACTCCGAGATCGCCGAGGAGCTGGGCACCACCGCCGAGCGCGTCGGCGACGTCCTGGACTGGGCCCGTGACCCGGTCAGCCTGAACATGTCCGTGGACGACGAGGGCGAGACCCAGTTCGGCGATCTGCTGGAGGACACCTCCGCGGTGTCGCCCGAGCAGTCGGTGATCGCCCTGTTGCGCAGCGAGGAGCTGGAGGACCTGATCGGCCGCCTCGACCAGCGGACCGCTTCGATCATCAAGGCGCGCTACGGCATCGAGGACGGCCGTGAGCGCACGCTCACCGAGGTCGGCAAGCAGCACGGCCTCACCCGCGAGCGGATCCGGCAGATCGAGAAGCACGCCCTGCTGGAGCTGAAGAAGATGGCCCACGACACGGGCTTCGACGCGGCGGCGTAGTGCGGCGTAGTGACGTAGCGGCTTAATAGGGCATAACCTCATAGACCGGGCCCCGGCGCCACCCCCCCTGCGTCGGGGCCCTCCTTTGCCTCCTGCGCCGCCTCGCACGCCGCCTTAGCCTCCTGCGCTGCCTCGTACGTCGCGTTTGCCTCCTGCGCCGCCTCGCACGTCGCCTTAGCCTCCTGCGTCGCCTCGCACGTCGCCGCTGCGGCGGGCCCCGCGCCCGCGCCCCTCACCCCGCCGCGGCGCGGGTGATCCTCGCCCCCAGCTCGCGCAGGTGCTCCACCAGCCCCGGCGGCTCGTGGACGGTGAAGTCGCAGTCCAGCAGCGCCAGCCGGAAGGCGATCCACTCCACCGAGTCGGTGAGCTCCAGGTCGAGGCGGCACGTGCGGTCGTCCACCGGCTGCGGCGCGCCGAGGTGCTGGGGGAGCCGTGCCGCGACGGACTCCGCCGGGGCGTGCAGTGTCGCGACGACGCGCACCGTCGGCTGCATCCGGCCCAGCGAACGGTTCATGAACTCGGCCGCGTCCGCCGCCGGCAGCTCTCGCGGCGAGAAGCGCGCGCCAGTCGCGAACGGCTCGCTGACCCGGTCCACCCGGAACGTCCGCCAGTCCTCGCGGTCGGTGTCGTAGGCGACGAGGTACCAGCGGCGCCCGGTGCTCACCAGCCGGTGCGGCTCGACGAGCCGCTGCATCTCGGTGCCGTCGCCCTTGCGGTAGGCGAAGCGCAACCGCTCGTTGCCGGTGGCCGCCGACGCCATGATCGTCAGGGTCCGCGGGTCGACCGTCGCACCGTCGCCCGAGGTGATCGGCACCGTGGCCGCCTGCAGGGCCGAGACCCGGTGCCGCAGCCGGGACGGCAGCACCTGCTCCAGCTTGGCCAGCGCCCGTACGGACGCCTCCTCGATGCCGTCGACGGCGTGCCCCGCCCCCGCCCGCAGCCCGACGGCGATCGCGACCGCCTCCTCGTCGTCCAGGACGAGCGGCGGCAGGGCGGCGCCGGCCGCGAGCCGGTAGCCGCCGACGGCGCCCATGGTCGCCTGTACGGGGTAGCCGAGGTCCCGCAGCCGCTCGATGTCGCGCCGGATGGTGCGCGTGGTCACCCCGAGCCGCTCGGCGAGTTCGCTGCCGGGCCACTCGCGCGGCGTCTGGAGCAGGGAGAGCAGATTCAGGAGCCGTGCCGGAGTGTCGGTCATAACACCAGGGTGGCAGGGAAGTGGGACACAAGCTGTCCTATATGGGGTCTACGGTCGGGTCATACGCAAAAACGCATCCCACCCCCCACCCGCACCACCGAAAGGCCAGGTCCATCCATGACCACCGATTCACCGCCCACCGACCGCCGCCGCTGGCTGGCGCTCGCGGTAGTGATGACCGCTTCCTTCATGGATCTGGTCGACGTGACGATCGTCAACATCGCGATGCCCAGCATCAGGCGCGACATCGACGCCTCGTTCAGCGTCCTGCAGTGGCTCAGCGAGGGCTACGCGCTGGCCTTCGCCATCGGCCTGATCACCGGCGGCCGGCTGGGCGACATCTACGGCCGCAAGAAGGTCTTCCTGCTGGGCATGGGCGGCTTCACCCTCGCCTCGATGCTCTGCGGCATCGTCAGCGACCCGCAGCTGCTCGTTGCGGCGCGCGTCCTGCAGGGCCTCATGGGCGCCCTGATGGTCCCGCAGGTGCTGTCGATCATCCACGTCACCTTCCCCGCGCACGAACGCGGCAAGGTCTTCGGCATGTTCGGCGCGGTCGTCGGCCTCGGCGCGGTCTCCGGCCCGCTGCTGGGCGCCCTGCTCACCCAGTGGAACCTCTTCGGCCTCGAATGGCGCCCGATCTTCCTGATCAACCTGCCGGTCGGCATCGCCGGTCTGCTCCTCGGCCGCCGCTTCATCACCGAGTCCAAGGCCCCGAAGGCCCTCAAGCTCGACCTCGTGGGCGTGGCCCTGGCCAGCGCCGGCCTGCTGATGGTGCTCTACCCGCTCACCCAGGGCCGCGAGCACGACTGGCCGCTGTGGGGCTTCATATCCATGGCCGCGGCCCTGCCCGTCTTCGCCGGCTTCATCGCGTACGAGCGCCACAAGACCCGCAAGGACGGATCGCCGCTGGTCGAGCTGTCGCTGTTCAAGGTCAGGAGCTTCGCGGGCGGCGTCGGCGTCCAGCTGGTCTTCGGCCTGACCACGGGCATCTTCTTCATGGTCTGGACGATGTACATGCAGCTCGGCCTCGGCTGGTCCGCGCTGCGGGCGGGCCTGACGGGCATCCCCTTCTCGATCGCCGTCTCGGTGGCCGCCGGCATGTCCGTGCAGAAGCTGGTGCCCCGCTTCGGCCGCAACGTCCTCTCGGCGGGCGCCGTCGTGATGGCCGCCGGCGTGCTGACCTACATCTGGGAGGCCGACCGCTACGGCGCGGACATCACCTCCTGGCAGATGGCGCTGCCGCTGATCGTGATGGGCGCGGGCATGGGCCTGATCGTCTCCCCGATCACGGACGCGATCCTCTCCGAGGTGCCGCGCGAGCACGCGGGCTCCGCGTCCGGCCTGATCAACACCACGATGCAGCTGGGCAACGCGCTCGGACTGGGCCTGGTCTCGGTGGCGTTCTTCTCCGTCGTGGACAAGGCGGACCCGCGGCAGGAGGCGGTGGCCGACATCTTCAGCGGTGCGTTCACGCATGCGCTGTGGTGGGTCGTGGGCGGCCTGGTGGTGGTGTTCGCGCTGATGTTCCTGCTCCCCAAGCACAAGACCGCGGAGGCGCCGTCGGCGACGGCGGACGAGGCGGAGCTGGCGACGGTCTGACCCGCTGAACCCCGGAGCGCCGGGCGGGCTGGAGGATCCGGCCCGCCCGGCGCTTTGTTTTTGAATCTGTTTACTTCTTGCCTGAACGGGCGGTAATCTCCGCGAGAACCACAGACTCGGGCATGAAACGGACGCAAAACATGTACGCACCGGAGCGTCAGCAGCACATCCTGCGGATCGCCCGCGAGAGCGGACGCGTGGACGTCCTCTCCCTCGCCGAGGAGCTGCAGGTCACTGCCGAGACCGTCCGGCGCGACCTCAAGGCCCTGGACCGGGCGGGCCTCGTGCGTCGGGTGCACGGCGGCGCCATCCCCGCCGGGCGGCTCGACTTCGAGCCCGACCTCGCCGAGCGCGAGGCGACCGCCGCCGACGAGAAGGACGCCATCGCCCGTGCCGCGCTCGCCGAACTCCCCGCCGACGGCAGCGTGATCATCGATGCGGGGACGACGGCCGCGCGCCTCGCGGGCCTCCTCCCGCTCGACTGCGCGCTCACCGTCGTCACCCACGCCCTGCCGGTCGCGGCCCGCCTCGCGGACCACCCCGGCATCTCCCTCCACCTGGTCGGCGGGCGCGTCCGGCACCGCACCCGCGCCGCCGTCGACGCGTGGGCGCTGCGCGCGTACGCCGAGATCCACGCCGACGTCGCCTTCCTCGCGACCAACGGCTTCTCGGCCGACGGCGGCCTGACCACCCCCGACCTGGCCGAGGCCGCGGTCAAGCGGGCCGCCGCCGCGGCCGCCCGGCGCGTCGTCCTCCTCGCCGACTCGGGCAAGTACGGGCAGCGGCACTTCGCCCGCCACGGCGAACTCTCCGACGTCGACCTGCTGATCACCGACGCCGGGCTCGCCCCCGAGGACGCCCGTGACATCGAGGCCGCCGGCCCGGCGGTGGTCCGCGCATGATCCTCACCGTCACCCCCAACCCCAGCCTCGACCGCACCTACGAGATCCCGTCGCTGGAGCGCGGCGCCGTCCTGCGCGCGGCCGGCGACCGCGTGGACCCGGGCGGCAAGGGCGTCAACGTCTCCCGCGCCGTCGCGGCCGCCGGGCGGCGCACCGTCGCCGTCCTGCCGCTCGGCGGGGCGGAGGGCGCGCTGCTCGCGCGGCTGCTCGGCGCGTACGGCATCGAGGTCGCGGGCGTGCCCGTGCAGGGCTCCACCCGCGTCAACGTCGCCCTCGCCGAACCCGACGGCACCCTCACCAAGGTCAACGCCGCGGGCCCCGAACTCACCGCGGGGGAGGCGGAGTCGCTGCTGTCCGTCGTACGGAGCCGGTCGGCGGGCGCGGACTGGATCGCCTGCTGCGGCAGCCTGCCGCGCGGCCTCGCGCCCGAGTGGTACGGGCGCCTGGTGGCCCGCGCGCACGGCGCCGGGGCCCGGATCGCCCTCGACACCTCCGGCCCGTCCCTGACCGCGGCCCTGCGCGAGCGCCCCGACGTCGTCAAGCCCAACGCCGAGGAACTCACCCAGGCCACCGGGCGGCCGCTGGCCACCGTCGGCGACGCGGTGCGGGCGGCCGCCGTCCTGCGGGAGCAGGGCGCGCGGGCCGTACTGGCCAGCCTCGGCGCCGACGGCCAGCTGCTCGTCGACGACTCGGGCACGTACTTCGGCACGGCGCGGGTCGCGGCCGTGCGCAGCAACGTCGGCGCGGGGGACGCGTCCCTCGCGGGCTTCCTCGCCGCCGGCGGCACGGGCCCCGCCGCGCTGGCCTCCGCACTGGCCCACGGCGCGGCGGCCGTCCAGCTGCCGGGCAGCGCGATGCCGGTGCCGGCCGACCTCGACCCGGCGGGGGTGACGGTGACGTCCGACGTCCCGCTCGACCGCGTACTGACGGAACCGACACAAGGGAGCCCGCGATGAGCGAGAGCGCGATGAGCGAGCCCGGGGCGTCCGAGCCCGGGGCGGCGTCCGAGCCCGGGGCGCACGAGCTGATCACCGCGGCGCTGGTCGACCTCGAACTCGACCGGTCCGCCGCCACGAAGGCGCAAGCGGCCCGGTCGCTCGCCGAGCGCATGCAGGCCCTCGGCCGCGTGACCGACATCGAGGCCTTCCTCGCGGACGTCGCCGCGCGCGAGGCCCAGATGCCGACGGGCCTGGACGGCGGCATCGGCATCCCGCACTGTCGCAGCGCCCACGTCACGGAACCGACCCTCGCCTTCGGCCGCTCGGCGGCCCGCATCGACTTCGGGGCGCCGGACGGCCCGGCGGACCTGATCTTCCTCATCGCGGCGCCGGCGGGGGCGGACAGCGACCACCTGACGATCCTGTCGGGCCTGGCGCGCCAGCTGATGGACGAGGAGTTCACGAAGGCGCTGCGGGGGGCGGGGAGCGCGGAGGTGGCGGCGGCGCTGATAAGGGGCGAAGAGGTAGCGCAGGTACCGCAGGAAGAGTCCGCCGGGGAGACACCGGTTGCGGTTGTGGACCGCTTCCGCATCGTGGCGGTGACGTCCTGCCCCACGGGCATAGCCCACACGTACATGGCCGCGGAGGCGCTGGAGAAGGCCGCGCGGGAAGCGGGCGTGGAGCTGGCGGTGGAGACGCAGGGCTCGGCGGGCTACGCGCAGCTGGACGCGGAGGTCATCGCGGCGGCCGACGGGGTGATCCTCGCGCATGACGTGGAGGTGCGGGGGCGGGAGCGCTTCGCGGGGAAGCCGACGGTGGACGTGGGGGTGAAGGCGGGGATCAGCAGGGCGGCGGAACTCATAGCGGAGGTGAGGGAGAAGAAACCGGCGGAAGGCTGCCGCGCACCCTCTCCGATGGAAGCGGCCTCTCAGCCTGGGGACAACTTCGCCACCCGCCTCCGCGCGTGGCTGATGACGGGCGTGAGTTACGTCGTGCCGTTCGTGGCGGCGGGAGGCCTGCTCATAGCGCTGGCCTTCGCCATCGGGGGCTACGAGGTGAACAAGGCGCCGTCCGTGGCGGAGCACTTCGTGTGGACCGAGTCGGTCAGCTGGGCGGCGCTGCTGTTCCAGGTGGGCGGGGCGGCGTTCGGGTTCCTGGTGCCGGTCCTGGCGGGCTACATCGCGTACGGGATGGCGGACCGCCCCGGCCTCGTC
The DNA here is from genome assembly GCF_001445655.1 of Streptomyces roseifaciens. Classification (NCBI taxonomy): domain Bacteria; kingdom Bacillati; phylum Actinomycetota; class Actinomycetes; order Kitasatosporales; family Streptomycetaceae; genus Streptomyces; species Streptomyces roseifaciens. The sequence goes on along the minus strand of NZ_LNBE01000004.1, from coordinate 3,410,090 downwards.
CCCGGTTTCGTGGGCGGGGCGATCGCCCTGACCGTGAACGCGGGCTTCCTGGGCGGCCTGATCGCGGGCCTGCTGGCGGGCGCGGCGGCGACGGCCGTACAGCGGCTGCGCGTACCGCAGGCGCTGCGGGGCCTGATGCCGGTGGTGGTGATCCCGCTGGTGTCGTCGGCGGTGGTCGGCTTCCTGATGTTCCTGGTGGTCGGCAAGCCGGTCGCCTCGCTGCAGAAGGCGCTCACGGACTGGCTCGGCGGCCTCAACGGCGCGAACGCCGTCGCCCTGGGCGCGATCCTCGGCCTGATGATGTGCTTCGACCTGGGCGGCCCGCTGAACAAGGTCGCCTACGCCTTCGCGGTCGGTGGCCTCACCGACCCCAACGAGGGCAGCCTGAAGGTGATGGCCGCGGTCATGGCGGCCGGCATGATCCCGCCCCTGGCCATGGCCCTGGCCACGACCGTACGCGGCCGCCTCTTCACGGAGACGGAACGCGAGAACGGCAAGGCGGCGTGGGTCCTGGGCGCGTCGTTCATCTCGGAGGGAGCGATCCCCTTCGCGGCGGCGGACCCGCTGCGGGTGATCCCGTCGGCGATGGCGGGCGGCGCGGTGACGGGCGCCCTGTCGATGGCCTTCGACTGCACCCTCCGCGCCCCGCACGGCGGCGCCTTCGTCATCCCCCTGATCGGCCAGCCCCTGCTGTACGTGGTCGCGATCGCGGCGGGGGTGACGGTGAGCGCGGCGTCGGTCGTGACCCTGAAGAGCCTGGGGCGGCGACGGGTGGCGGCGTAAGCCGCCGCCAAGGCCGGCCCGTGCGCTTCGCCGCCGCCGCGAACGGCCTCACACGGCCGGACGCAGCTGCGCTTGAAAGCTCTTCGTAGGGACCGCGTGATGCCAGGCCGCGTCCCGGACCTGGCAAGCACGGACGACGCTCTCGGCGTCCTCAAGAATGCGGACGCCGAGATGATTTCCTCGAAAGGCACGAGCTCTGCCATGACCCTCCTCGATGTCGGTTGAACACTGCCCACACTGGACCGGCCGAACGCGCAACCACAACGGTGCCGCTACTCGGCGGATTTCCGGCCCGTCAGAGGACGTGAGCCGGCTCGTCGAGCCAGACGGCGGTTCGTCCTCCCTCCATGACGGTCAGTCCGAAGCGGCCGAACCCCGGGCGGTCTTCGGTCTCCCACCACTCGTGGGCGGCCTCCACCTCGTCCCAGAGGCGGCGGGGCCCGGACTGGTAGACCTTGGCCTCTTCGCCGCCGTCGCGGAAGACGGCCACGGCCCATGACGTGTCCGAGAGCCCGTAGAGCCAGACGGCGCGGCGGCCGTCCCGTACACGGTCAGCGACGTGCGTGGCATCGCGTACGAGCAGGCCCATCACGAACCCGGCCGCGTCCTCGGCCCGCAGGGCGGTGACCGAGGTGTCGGCCCGGTCCATGGCGCCCGGTGGCACGTACGCCGCGTGCTGCCGCCGCACCAGCCTCTGCGAACGCATCCGCATGAAACCCACAGCCTGGGTGAAGGGCCCGGACGCGCTCCGGCCGTCCCCGGCGACGACCAGCCGCGCCGTGGCCTCCTCCGGCCCGTAGTACGTGCCCCAGGGCACGAGAATCACCCCGCCCGGGGCAGTCTGTTCGACCCAGGCGAACGGGATGGCCCGCAAGCCGCATGTGGCGATGACCCGGTCGTACGGGGCGCGCTCGGGGAAGCCGAGGAATCCGTCGCGATGCAGGACACGGACGGCCGACTCCAGCCCCGCGCGCCGCAGCGCCTCCCGGCCTGCCGAGGCCACGGCTCCGTCCACGTCCACGGTGACGATGCTCCCGTCCGGGCCCACCCGGTGGGCGAGCAGCCCCGCGTTCCATCCGGTGCCCGTGCCGATCTCCAGCACACGGTGCCCTTCCCCGACGTCCAGGTCCGCGAGCATGGAGAAGACCAGGCTCGGCATGGACGACGACGAACTGAACGACCGCCCGGGCTCGGTCCCGCGGTGGGCCCCGTCGTCCCACTGCGTGACGATGGGGCAGTTGGAGTCGGCGTACTTCTGCCACGCGTGCGGATCGCGTGCCCTGTCCACGGTGCGGCTCCGGCCCGTGTCCATGTCGTGCGGCCACATGACATCCGGCAGGAAGGCGTCGCGGCGCACGGCGTCGAAGGCGGGCAGCCACGCGGGGCGCAGGGCGCCGGAGTCGATGAGCGCCCGGCGGAGCGTTTCCCGGTCGGCGTCCCGGTCGGTGTCCACGGTCTGTCCGTCGATCGGCCGGGTCACTTGCCGTGCGTCCCGCCGCCGGGAGGCGTCGACCCGTCCGGGGTCGGCTCATCCGTCGGCATCCACGGTTGCCCGGGGTGCCCGTCGCCTTCTTCCTGGGGTTTCCCGTGGTCTCCGCTGTCCTGTACGGCGGGGACGGTGCTCGTCCGTCGGCTCATGGCGCTCTCCTCCGGGTGATCGATGTGCACTTGCTGGTGCTTTGTCGTCGCTTGCGCGAGCGCAGCGAGGTCCCTCCAGCGCCCTTCCCGGATGGCGGTTGCACGGGAGAGGGTGAGCCTGAGGCATTGCCTGCACGCGGTCATGTGCAGGACCGTACGAGCGCGTGTTTCTCGGATGCGGCGATGTTTCGAGTTGGTTCTCGCAACCGCAGTCCCGTTTCCCAAGGTTGCTCAACGCAGGTCGAGATTGGCTTTGGCCCGGGCGATGAGCCGGTGTGCAGCAGGCCCGTAGACGGCAGACTCCTCAAGAAGAGACCACGTGCGCATGTAGAGGGACACGTCCTCGGGGGAGTCGATCCACATCTCGGCGTTCCAGGTGTCGGCCACCACGAGCTTGCCGTCCATGATCCAGAAACCGTTCTTCGGGGAGAACTTGGTGCGCACGCCAAAGGGGATGATGCCGAGAGACACGGATTCCATGCCGATCAGGCTGACCAGCCGGTCCAGCTGGGCGACCATGGCTGACGGCGAGCACCGCAACGTGTGGAGCGCGGCCTCCCACAGGACGGCTTGGAAGAGGTGGCCGGGCTGGTACAGCGTTTCTTGGCGCTTCATGCGGGCACGGACGCCGGCCTCAATGTCCTTGGGTGTGCCGTGCCGCTCGGACACGTCCGTAAGTACACACCGGGCGTACTCCGGGGTTTGGAAGACACCTGGAACGATCGCGGGTTCGAACAGGCGGACATTCCGCGCCTGCTTCTCCTGCGCGGCATTGAGCTCCTGAACGGCCCGGTGCCCGGCGGCCAGCTGTCGGCGCCAGCTTCTTTGGCCGGATTCCAGACCGCGTAGCCGGGCTTTGAGCTCATCGGCGGCTTCGGGCTGTCCGGTCTCCCGGGTCCAGGCTTCCAGGTCATCCGAAGTCAGCGTCTGGCGGCCGTTCTCCAGTTTCGAGACCTTCGAGTGGGGCCAGTCGCATCTGACCGCCAACTGCCGGACGGTGAGCCGGGCCTCGGTGCGCAGCTCGCGCAGCCGCGCACCGAGGGCGACACGGGCGTGCTGGAAGTCAGTGCTCACGCATGGGAACGTACCTGTTCGACGAACTGCTCGCGCCTGATCGCATGATGCCAGGCCGCATCCCGGACCTGGCAGTACCGGGCGATGCGCACCGGATCCTCGATCAACTCCGAACCGAGGTATTCGTCGGCCTCATCGAAGTGCAGCAGCAACGCCCGCCGGGCGTCGAACAACCAGAAGTCCTCGGCGGGCAGGCTCAGCTTCTCGGCCTCTGCCCGCCACAAGTTCCTGATGTCTTCACCTGCGGCGATGTTGTTGACGGCGCTTGCGAGGAGGAAGCGCTGCCCCTGGGTGGGCGGGTTGTCGACCAGGCGGACGCGTTCGATGCGCTTTCCCTGGCGCGTCTGGGCTCGGATGTTGTCGCTCCAGGTGGAGGGCTCGATGCCGAGGCGCTCCCCGTTCTGGAACCGTGCGTAGCGCTCGCTTGCCAGGTCGGAGGCGTATCCACGCCGCGTTTCCAGCCGCCAGGCGGTGTACTGAAAGTCGCGGAAGTAGTCGCCGAAGGTGGCGTCGTCGATGTACTCCGGCACGTTTGCTACTCCTTGGGGGCGAAGCGGGTGAGCAGTTCGCGGGGAACGCGGACGAAGGACTCGCCGTCGAGGATGTTCTCGAACTGCTTCGTCTCGCAGACATCGGTGACGGTGTAGCCCTGGACGATGATCTCTCCGGTGTCGAGGTCCTCGTACAGAGTGGGGCACTTGCCCTCCTCCGAAGTCGTTCCGATCAGTCGAACCCTGAGAGCCATGGCAATCACCTCTCGTCTGCCGGCATCGGCGGCCGGATCTCGGGCGACCGTAGCGAGCCGATCGAGAAACACACCAGGGCGCCGAATCGCACATACCGGCGGGCTTGAGCTCCGGGCTTCGGGGGCCGGAATCCGAGCGCTCTTTCTGTGGAATGGGGGGTGGGTTCAACCCACCCTCCCACCCAACGTCGCCTATACCACGGCATGTTCACTTTTCGTGATCGGGTTGCGACATCCTGTCGTCCCGCCCTAGCGTTCGCAGCAACAAACAACCCCGGTCAGGCGCGGGAACGCCTGCCGGGGTTTGACCAACGAGATCGATGAGGCTCGATCCCATGGCTGACGCCGACTCTAGCGCTGCCCAGCGCTCCCCGCACCCGCATCCCGCCGCCGCCCCCGGCTACGGCAAGCGGACCGCACCCGATCAAGCCCCCCGCCGTCGTGGCGACTTCGCCCACTTACGGCCGCGCGAGGCGTCCATCGCCGCCTTCATCGACCGGCTTCCCGAAGGGGCCGCGATGGACGCGAAGACCCTGGCCGCCCACCTCGCCGACTACGGGCAGGCCGCCTGTCGTACCGCCCTCCGGCGGCTGTCGGAGGCCGGGCATCTGCGGCGGGTGACCGAGCGGATCAAGGGTGACGGCGGTAGCTGGCACTGGGTCACGCGGACCTATTTCTCCCGTACGGCCAGGGATGATGCCTGGTGGGAAGCCCTCCTTGTCGGCGGCGTGCCGCCTCGGCCCGTAGGCGAGCGGCCCGCGCCCCGGCCCGCCCGCTCCCAGCGTTCCCGCGCCTACCTCCTCCTCGCCTCCCTCGGCCGCGTCGAACCCCGTATGACCCTCTCCGCCGCCGAGTGTCAGGCCCTCGAAGCGCTCGCCTCACAATGGCTGGATCTGGGCGCCCGTGAGGAGGAGGTTGTGCGGGCCCTCACCGTCGGGCTGCCGCCCGAAGTGCACAGTGCCGGGGCGCTCGCCCGGCGGCGGCTTGTCGACAAGATGCCGCCCGAGCGGGAGCCGGAGCCAGAACCAGAACCGGATCCGGGATCGGCGCCCGAACCGCCCACCCCTCGTCCCCTCCGCATTCTCGAGTGCACCACCTGCCGTACCCCCGGCCGCCCCGAGGCCCTCCCCGGCGGGCTCTGTCGTGACTGTCGCGGGCTTCCTTCCCCGTACGCCGATTGCCGCCCCGACTCCGCCGAGATTCGGCGCCGCTCCGACGGCATCCGGCGCGCCATGCGGGCCGTCATGCAGGCCACGGCCCTCCCCTCGTAGGCCTCGCGTAGCCCTCCGTCATCCCCCGAACGCGCACCGTTCGGATTTGACGACTTCCGCACCCCCTCCGCATCATTCCACTAACACGTTAGTGAAACGAGGGTGCCGAATGATCGCGTTCCGGATCGACCGGCGCAGCGGCATGGCCACCTACCTGCAGCTCGTTCAGCAGGTCAGGCAGGCGCTCCGCCTGGGTTTCCTGGAGCCGGGGGACCGGCTGCCGACGGCCAGGGAAGTGGTCGAGGCCGTCGCCGTGAACCCCAACACCGTGCTCCGCGCCTACCGGGAGCTGGAGCGCGAGGGCCTCGTCGAGCCGCGGCCCGGCCGGGGCACGTTCGTGCGGCGGTCCCTGTCGCGGGCCGCCTCGGCCGGCGACTCGCCGCTGCGGGCCGAGGCCGTCGTCTGGGTGGCCCGGGCCCGCGCCGCCGGGCTGGAGCGGGAGGACGTCGCGGCGCTCGCCGCCTCCGTCCTCGACGAGTCCTTCCCGCCCCCCGAGCTGCCACCTCCCTTCATCCCGGCCCCCCGGCCGCCGCAGAACTAGACAGATGCGCAGACAGACGCGCAGACAGACGCGCAGACAGACGTGCAGGCAAAGACGCAGACGCTGGAGGAAGACAACGTGACCGACGACCCCACCACCGCCCTGCGGGCGACGCGCCTGGGACGGAGGTTCCGCGGTGGCTGGGCGCTCCGCGACTGCGACTTCGCCCTGCCCGCCGGGCGGATCACCGCCCTCGTCGGCCCCAACGGTGCGGGCAAGAGCACCCTGTTCCACCTGGCCACCGGCCTGCTCCGGCCCACCGCCGGCGAGCTCCGCGTCTTCGGCGCCGAGCCGACCGGCCCGGCCGCCCGCGACCGCATCGCCTTCCTCGCCCAGGACAAGCCGCTCTACCCCCGCTTCACCGTCGACGAAACCCTGCGCTTCGGCCGCGAGCTCAACCGCGACTGGGACGGGGCCGCCGCCGAGCGCATCGTCCGCGCCGGGAACATCTCCCTCGACGCCCGCGTCGGCGCCCTCTCCCAGGGCCAGGCCACCCGCGTCGCGCTCGCCCTCGCCTTCGGCAAGCGCCCCGACCTGCTGCTCCTGGACGAGCCGCTCGCCGACCTCGACCCGCTCGTGCGCATCGAGGCCATGGGGCTGGTCATGGCGGAGGTCGCCGACCGCGGCATCACCGTCGTCATGTCCTCCCACGTGCTCTCCGAGCTGGAGAACGCCTGCGACCACGTCCTGCTGCTCAAGCACGGCGCCGTACGGCTGGACGGCGACGCCCAGCAGCTGTGCGACGCTCACGTCCGCATCAGCGGGCTCGCCGACCCGTCCACGGACGACGGCCTGCCGTCCGCGATCGACCGCGCCGGCGTCGTCGAGGCCACCGTCACCGGGCGGCAGGTGCATGCCCTTCTCCGCCACACCGGACCGATCCCCGGCGACCGGTGGATCGCCGAAAGCCCCTCTCTGGAAGACCTCTTGCTCGCCTACCTGCGTTCCGACCGCACCCCCGCACCCGCTGCCGAGGCCGCCGCATGAAAGGCACCCTCTGGCTGGCCTGGCGCCAGCAGCGCGCCCTGATACTGACCGGCGCCGCCGTCCTCCTCGCCGTCACGGCCTGGGTGGTCGTCATGCGCATGGACATGACGGACTTCATCAGCAGCCACCACATCGACACCGCCGGCTGCAAGGGCTGGGACGGCGACTGCCAGGACGGGGCCACCGGCGAGGCGGCCCGCAAGCTGCTGGACGACAACACCGGCCCCCTCCGCACCCTCGGCTCCCTCAGCACCGCCGTGCCCGTCCTCATCGGCATCTTCTGGGGCGCCCCGCTCATCGGCCGCGAGCTGGAGAGCGGTACGTGGAAGCTCGCCCTCACCCAGGGCGTCGGCGTCCGCCGCTGGTTCGCCACCCGCTTCGCACTCGCCGCCCTCTGCACCGTGCTCGGCTCGGCCGTCCTCGCCGCGCTCGTCGCCTGGTGGTGGTCGCCGATCGCCAACATGCTCGACGGCCTCTACTGGCACGACGGCTACATCTTCAACGCCACCGGCCCCGCCGCCGTGGCCTGCGCCTTCTTCGGCCTCGCCGCCGGTACGGCCGCCGGCCTGCTCATCCGGCGCACGCTGCCCGCGATGGCCGCCGTGCTCGGCGCCGTCGTGGCCGTACGGTTCGCGCTCAACAGCTTCCGCTCCGACTGGTTCCCGCCGCAGGTGTGGCTCAGCCAGGGCGACGCGCCCCGCCGGGAGATCGGCAGCGGCTGGTCGACGGGCGAGTTCGGCTTCGTCGACGCCGCGGGCCGCAAACACGCGATCGCGGACGCCTGCCCCTGGGGCGAGGGCCTGCCCGACCTCAAGACGTGCATGGCCCAGAAGGGCTTCACCGGCCGCTACCGCACGGTCTACCCCAGCAGCGACTTCTGGTCCTTCCAGTGGATCGAGACCGGCATCTTCCTCGGCCTCGCCGCCGCCCTCATAGCGGTCGTCTGCATCGTGCTGAAGCGCCGTCCCCTCCCGTAACCCGCTGCCCCCGTATCCCGCTGCCCCCGTAACTCCCTGCCCCGTAACCCGCTGCCACCTCTCCTGACCACGGAGGTCCCGCCCGTGTCCTCGCGCAAAGCAACCGCACTGCTCAAGAACCGCAGCAACCTCTCCCACAAGGTCCGTTACGCGGTGACCCACCCCGCCCGCATCGCCCCCTACCTCAAGCGCACCGCCCGCGACGGCTGGCTCCGCCTCAAGCACCCCGACCACGTCGACTACTACCGCGCGGTGATGGCCTCCGACACCGCCCGCAGCCCCGAGGCCGCCGTCGGCAGCAAGAGCCACGACCGCTGGCTCGCCCTCGGGAAGATGCAGTTCGACTACCTCAAGGAGCACGGCCTCACCCCGCGCCACCGCATGCTCGACATCGGCTGCGGCAACCTCCGGGCGGGCCGGCTCTTCATCGACTACCTCGACGCCGGCAACTACTACGGCATCGACATCTCGCCCGACATCCTCATCTCCGCCAAGCGGACCCTGACCGACTACGGGCTCCAGGAGAAGCTGCCGCACCTCACCATCACCCAGAACCTCACCCTGGACTTCCTCCCCGACGCGCACTTCGACATCGTCCACGCGCACAGCGTGTTCTCGCACTCGCCCATCGAGGTGATCGAGGAGTGCCTGGCCCACGTCGGCCGGATCCTCGCCCCCGGCGGCTTCTTCGACTTCACGTTCGACCGTACGGAGGGCGCCGAACACCAGGTGCTCCGCGAGGACTTCTACTACCGCACCGGCACCCTCGTCGCCCTCGCCGAGAAGCACGGGCTGCAGGCCCGCTTCATGGACGACTGGGAGAAGCGGCCGCACGGACAGTCGAAGATCCGGGTGTGCCTGCCCGGGTGACCACCGGGATCGGTGGGAACCTCGGCTCGTGAGCGATGAGCCGCCCCCCACCGATCCCACCGATCCCGCCGGTTCCACCGGTCCTGCGGACCCCACCAGCCACCACGAGCCGCACGAGGGCGCCCTCGGCAACCGCCTCAACCGGCTGCGGGCCGCCGTCCTCGGCGCCAACGACGGCGTCGTCTCCACGGCCGGCCTCGTCGTCGGCGTCGCCGGCGCCACCGACGCGCGCGGCACGCTGCTGACGGCCGGGCTCGCCGGGCTGCTGGCCGGGTCCATGTCCATGGCGGCCGGCGAGTACGTCTCGGTGAGCACCCAGCGCGACTCCGAGCAGGCCGCCCTCGCCCTGGAGCGCCGCGAGCTCGCCACCGCCCCGCAGGCCGAACTCGACGAGCTCACCGAGCTCCTGGAGGACAAGGGGCTCACCGGCGAACTCGCCCGCGAGGTCGCCGAGCAGCTCACCGAGCACGATGCGCTCCGCGCGCACGCCGAGGTGGAGCTCGGCATCGACCCCGACGAGCTCACCAGTCCCTGGCAGGCCGCCGGGGCGAGCTTCCTGGCCTTCACGGCCGGGTCGCTGCTGCCGCTGCTCGCCATCGTCCTGCCGCCGGCGCACCTGCGGTTGGCGGTCACGGTCGTGGCGGTGCTCGCGGCGCTCGTGCTGTGCGGGTGGGGGAGTGCGCGGATGGGGGACGCTCCGGCGGGGCGGGCGATGTTGCGCAACGCGGGCGGGGGTGCGCTCGCCATGGCGGTGACCTACGCGGCCGGTTCGCTGTTGGGCGCGGCCGGGGTGTGAGCCTTCCCGGCGGTTCCGCCGGGCACCCCCGGTCTGTCGGCTGCGGGTCGTACGTGGCTTGTCGCGCAGTTCCCCGCGCCCCTTATCGGGGCGCGTTGCCGCTGCGGACCCGTATCGGGCGCGGGACCTCAGCCGACGTCGGTAGCCGGGGCGCGTTGCCGCAGCTCTCTTCGGCAGCCCGCTCGCGGGCAGTACTCAGGCCCGCCCCGCTACCCGTACAGCTCCCCGTACGACGGAAACACCCCTCCCGGCCCGTCCACCGATTGCGCCGCGAGTGCCCCCTTCGCCACCGCGCGGGTCACGACGTCCGCGCCCGCCGCCAGGATCTCGTTGAGCGCGCCGGCCGCCAGCAGGACGGCCGTGTCGCCGAAGACGTCCTCGGCCACCAGGGGGCGGTCGCCCGTGGCCAGGGCGAACACCGTGTCGCCGTCGTTGAGCAGGTGCACCGGGCGGATGGCGCGTGCCAGGCCGTCGTGTGCCGTGCCCGCGAGCTTCTGCGCCTGCGCGCGGGTGAGCGCGGCGTCGGTGGCGACGACCACGAGGGTGGTGTTGAGCGGCGGCCGGACGGACGACGCCGAGCGCTTCGCGGACTCCTCCCGGGCCGCGGCCAGCCGCCTCTGCGCGGCCTCGTGCCGCTCCTTCTCCGGAACCTCCACGACGCCCTCGTACAGCCGCGCGTACAACAGGCCCGTCGCCGGATCGGCCACCGAGCCCGCGGCGTTGACGACCGCCAGCGCCGCGACCGTCGTCCCCGAGGGCAGTACGGTGCTCGCCGTGCCGACCCCGCCCTTGAGGCCGCCGGCCACCGCGCCCGTGCCCGCGCCGACGTTGCCCTGCGCGACGGGCGCCCCCACGTCCTCGCGGGCGGCGGCCTCGGCGGCCTCCCGGCCCAGCGCGGCGTCGGGGCGGGCCCGCCAGTCGCCGCCGCGGCCGAGGTCGAAGAGGGCGGCGGCGGGGACGACGGGGACGACCTGCGCGGGGTCGGGGCCGACCCGGAAGCCGCGGCCGGAGTCCTCCAGCCAGGCCATCACGCCGGACGCGGCGTCGAGACCGAAGGCGCTGCCGCCGGTGAGGACGACGGCCTCCACGCGCTGGACGAGGTTGCGCGGGTCGAGTGCGTCGGTCTCGCGGGTGCCGGGGCCGCCGCCGCGGACGTCCACGGCGGCCACGGCGCCGCCTTCCGCGGTGAGGATGACGGTGGTGCCGGTGAGCGCGCCGGGGCCGGTGCGGCTCGCGTGTCCCACGCGGATGCCGGGGACGTCGGTGAGCGCGTCCATGGCTCCGGGGGCGGGTGCATTCGTCATACAGCCATGCGTATCACGCCTCGGCGAGCGGCGGGTTCCTTGTGGACAACCAGACCCCCGTCACCACCGTCACCGACGCCACCACCCCCGTCAGCAGCACCGCGTTGCCGCCCGCGAACGTGCAGGCCAGGACGGCCAGCGCGGACACCGGGAGCACCAACTGCTGGGCCGGGCCCCGCTTGTAGTGACGGGAGTGGACCAGCCAGACCGAGAACATGAACAGCGCCCCGGGGATCGTCACCGTGCTCGACGCCGCGAACGTGGAGATGTGCGCCTTGCCGACGGCCTGTTCGATCGCCACCTCGATGCCCGCGCCGATCGCGGCCGCCGACCCGAAGACGAGGTAGTGCCCGTAGCCCCACAGGAACGCCTGCCGGTTGGAGGCCAGGTGCAGGTGGATGGGGACGGCGAAGTAGATCCAGAACGCGGCGAAGATCAGCAGCAGGCCGCCCGCCGCCATCGGCAGCAGCTCGTCCAGCGCCTCGCTCTCCTCCAGCGCCGACTGCACGGCCACCGTGGCCGCCGAGACCGTCTCGCCCAGCACGATGATGGTGAACAGCCCGTACCGCTCGGCGATGTGGTGCGGGTGCCAGGCCGTCTGCTGCGTCATCTCGGCGAGGGTCGGGACCGCCATCTCCAGGAGGGCCATCACGAGGAACACCCACGGCTTGGCGCGGTCGGGCAGGAACAGCACCCCCAGCCAGCCCACCTGGCACGCGCACACCCCGGCCGCGTACTTCAGCGCCGTACGCCGCTCCGCGCCCGTCGTGGAGAACGCGGCCCGCAGCCACTGCGAGACCAGCGCCAGCCGCATCACCAGGTAGCCGAACCACACCACCGCGAAGTTGCCGTCGTCGAACGCCCGCGGGATGCCCGCCGACAGGATCAGCACCCCGGCGATCTGGACCAGCGTCACCACCCGGTACAGGACGTCGTCCGTGTCGTACGCGGACGCGAACCAGGTGAAGTTCATCCACGCCCACCAGATGGTGAAGAACATCATCAGGTAGCCGAGCACGCCGTGCGCCGCGTGCCCCTCGGCCAGCGCGTGCACGAGCTCCCGCCCCGCGACGGCCACCGCCACGACGAAGCACAGGTCGAAGAAGAGCTCCAGGGGCGTGGCCGCCCGGTGCTCCTCGTCGCGCCCGCGGCCCGTCATCCGGCGCAGTACGCGGGAGGGCGGCGGTCCGCCGTCCGGCAGGGGGCGGGGCGCGTCCTCGCTCATGGGGCGATTCTCACCGCGCAGGCCGCGGTGCGCGCGCGGGAACGGTACGGACGGGGGTGCCGGGCTCCGCCCCGTACCCTGGGCGTATGAGTGACACCGCCCCCGAGACCGCCCCCGAGGCCGGCGCCGGAACCGCTTCGCAGCCCGCGCCGCGGCCGCGCAACGCCGCAGCCGCCGCCCTGATCTTCGACGACCCGCTGTCGCAGCAGTCCTCGGACGACACCGACCGCGGCTGGGGCGAGCGGCCGGCCGGTGGTGGCTCCGCCGCGGACCTGGCCCGCTTCCTGGACGAGAAGCCGCCGCACCACATCTGAGGACGCGGGCCCCGCCGGCGGCTACCTCTGCGCCGGCACCGTCTCCGAGCCCGGCTCGCGGCGCTGCTCCACGAGCGCGTCGCGGATCTGCTTGAGCAGCTCCAGCTCGGTCTCCTTGGCCGGGGCCGCCGGCGTGCGGGCCGCCTGGCGGTCCTGCCAGCGCTTCATCGGCAGCAGCATCAGGAAGTAGACGACCGCGGCCGTGATCAGGAACGTGAGGGTCGCGCTGAGCACCGAGCCCCACTGGATGAAGACGCCCTTGGTGACCTCACCGGCCGCGTTCTTGACGCAGGGGCCCTTCAGGCAGGACGCGTAGTGATCGAGGTCCTTCGTGCCGAAGGCCCCCACCACCGGGTTGATCACGCCCTTGACCACCGAGTTCACGATGTTCGTGAACGCTGCGCCGATGACGACGGCGACGGCGAGGTCTATGACGTTGCCCCGCATGAGGAACGCCTTGAATCCGCCGAGGACCCCGGTCTTGCTCGTCGTCACTGCACAGCCTTTCTCGTCCTGTCTCCGGCCGAATGCCCGGGATGTTCCGGACGCTCTGGATGTTCCGGATCTTCCGGATGCTCTGAATGTTCCGGAATAGAGGATTCCATATTCGGCCGGTGACCCCGTCATCAAGGCAGTTCGATACCCAGGTCCCAGCCCCGGTGCACGTCCGCGCACAGACAGTTGCGCTCCTTGGTCTCCGGCAGGGCCGTGACCGCCGCGAAGAGCACCTCGCGCAGGCGTCCCACGTTCTCCCCGAAGACCCGCATGACCTCGTCGTGCGAGACGCCCTGGCCCGTCTCGGCGCCCGCGTCGAGGTCCGTGACCAGCGCCATCGAGGTGTAGCAGAGCTCCAGCTCGCGGGCGAGCACGGCCTCGGGGTGCCCGGTCATGCCGACGACCGTCCAGCCCTGGGCGGCGTGCCAGCGCGACTCGGCCCGGGTGGAGAAGCGCGGCCCCTCTATGACGACCATCGTGCCGCCGTCCACCACCGGCTCCCAGCCGTGCCCGCGCGCCACCGCGACCGCCACCGCGCGCCCGGTGGGGCAGTAGGGGTCGGCGAAGGAGGTGTGGACGACGTTGGGCACCCGGCCGTCGGGCAGCATCTCGCCGTCGAAGTAGCTCTGTGCGCGCGCCTTCGTCCGGTCCACGAGCTGGTCGGGGACGACCAGCGTGCCCGGCCCGTACTGCGGCTGCAGGCCGCCGACCGCGCACGGGGCGAGGACCTGCCGCACGCCGAGCGAGCGCAGGGCCCACAGGTTGGCCCGGTAGTTGATGCGGTGGGGCGGCAGGTGGTGGCCGCGGCCGTGGCGGGGGAGGAAGGCGACCTTCCGTCCGGCGAGCTCGCCGACGAAGACGGAGTCGCTCGGCGACCCGTACGGCGTCATGACCGTGACCTCGGTCACATCCTCCAGGAAGGAGTAGAAACCGGACCCGCCGATGACGCCTATATCCGCACGCGCACTGTGCATTTCGACCATGGGGGTCACCCTAACGGCGTGTCAGGGCATGCCACAGAGCCCTTCGCCTCCGGAGGGAGGTGAAGGGCTCTGCGGGAAGAACTGCTCCGGCCGGGCCGGGGCGGCCCGATGTGTCGGACGCGACCGGTCAGGCCGCCGACGTGCCGGTGGAGGCCGTGGCCGACGAGGACGTCGAGGAGGCCGGGGACTTCGTGTCCGAGCTCTTCGAGGCGGACGACGAGGTCGTCGAAGTCGTCGAGGGCTTCGCGGGCGAGCTGCTGGACGACGAGCCACGGCTGTCGTTCCGGTAGAAGCCGGAGCCCTTGAAGACGATGCCGACCGCGGAGAAGACCTTCTTCAGGCGCCCCTGGCAGCCGGGGCACTCGGTCAAGGCGTCATCGGTGAACTTCTGCACCGCCTCGAGGCCCTCGCCGCACTCGGTGCACTGGTACTGGTAAGTCGGCACTTGCTCCTCCTGGCACTCTCACTCGTTGAGTGCTAACGACGATCCATACTGCAGTATTCCTGTCCGTCAGTCCACCGGGACGGGCTCACGGTGACCGACCCCACGTGCCGCGACGACCGACTCCGAGCGCGGGGTCAGCGCCTTCCGCAGGAGCAGCAGGACCAGCAGCGCGACCGCCGTACCGCCCAGCGGCACCAGGAATCCGGTGCTCGCGCCGTGGCTGTCGATCAGCTGCCCGCCCACGGTCGCACCGGCCGCCTGGCCGAGGCCGACGGCGCCGGTCAGCCAGGTGAACGCCTCGGTGCGGGCGCCCGCCGGGACCAGCTTCTCCACCAGCGTGTAGCCGGTGATCAGCGAGGGTGCGATGCACAGGCCCACCGCCATGCCCAGGGCACCCAGCAGGACCATGTGGTGCGCGGCCCACAGCGGGGTCGTGGCCAGCACCAGCAGCGGGTAGGCCAGCAGCAGGCGGCGCTGCGGGCTCGTCTTCCAGGCGATGACGCCGCAGGCGATGCCCGCGATCATGTTTCCGGCCGCGAAGGCGCCGTACATCAGGCCGTTCAGGCCCGGGTCGCCCATCTCCTTGGTGAAGGCGGTCATCGACACCTGCATGCCGCCGAAGACGGTGCCGATGCCCAGCATGACGATCGCCAGCACCCGCACGCCCGGCACGGACAGCGCGGAGACGCGCTTGCCGGCCTCGGCGGAGCCGGCCGCCGTGCGGCTCGGCTGCGGCTGCGTGCGCCGCTGCGAGGCGAACAGCAGACCGCCGGCCAGGGTCAGCACGGCCTCCGCGACCAGACCGGCGGCCGGGTGGACGCCGGTGCACAGCGCCGTGGCCAGCACCGGGCCGATCACGAAGGTGAACTCGTCGGTGACGGACTCGAAGGCCGCCGCCGTCGACATCAGGGGAGAGCCGTCGAGCTTGCTCGCCCAGCGCGCCCGCACCATCGGGCCGATCTGCGGGGTCGACGCACCGGCCGGCACGGCCGCCGCGAGCAGCGCCCACAGGGGCGCGTCCGACAGCGCGAGCACCGTCAGCAGCGAGATCGCCGCGGCGTGCACGACGACGCCGGGGATCAGGACCGCGGCCTGGCCGAAGCGGTCCGCGAGCTTGCCGCTCTGCGGAGCGAACAGGGCCATGGCCACGCCCGCCGTCGCCGAGACGGTGCCCGCGGTGCCGTACGAGCCGGTGGTGTCGTTGACCAGCAGCAGAATGCCGATCGTCAGCATTGCGAACGGCTGCCGGGCCAGGAAGCCCGGCAGCAGGAACGTCCACGCACCGGGGGTGCGCAGCAGCTGCCCGTATCCGGGCCGTTCGTTGACCGTGGATGCCACGGCCCAGGCCTTTCCGCCGCCTGGTAGCGCGCCACCGGACGGCAAGCCGCCACGGAGCGCGCCGAGAGCTGTCCTCTCGCGCAGGACCGTGGTAGATGCCTTCCGGCCGCCTCGTGCGACCGCGGCCGCCGTGCGGTCGCGCCAGCCCTGCATCAGGCAGAGTTGGTTCGGTGTGAATCTGGGGAAACCTCCCGCTGGGAGCGGGAGTGAATGATTACTTCCTCTTTATCATACGGGGACCCTTGGATATGCCTATGGCCTTCGTCACAGAGGGGTCCGCGGACGGCTCCCGGTGGTTGCCCGTCGCGCCCAGCCAGCCCGCCAGCTTGCCGCCCTCGCCGACCGCCCGCAGCCGCTTCTCGGTCGCGTCGCGCACCGGGTCGGTGGCCACGACGAGCAGCTCGTCGAGGCGGCGCAGGACGGTCGCGGGCTGGGGCACGAAGCTCTTGCCGTCCCGGACGACCAGGGTGACCGCGGCGCCGGGCGGCAGCCGCAGCTCGGAGACCTCCACGCCGTGCATCCGCGAGCCCTCGGGGATGGCGACGGACAGCAGGTGGCCGCGCAGCCGCTCCAGCGGCGCCGACTCGATGCCGAGGTCCTCCGGCTCGTTCTCGCCGAGGCGCAGGCGGCGCGCCAGCCAGGGCAGCGTCGGGCCCTGGACCAGGGTGTAGACGATCACCAGCACGAAGACGATGTTGAAGATCGTGCGGCTGTCCTTCACCCCGGCCACCATCGGGATGGTGGCCAGCACGATGGGTACGGCGCCGCGCAGCCCGGCCCAGGACAGCAGGACCTTCTCCTGCCAGGGGGTACGGAAGGGCGCCGTGCTCAGGAAGACGGACACCGGCCGCGCGACCATGGTCAGGACCAGCCCCACGACGAGCGCGGGGATGATGTCGTCGCCCAGCTCGTGCGGGGTGACCAGCAGGCCGAGCAGGACGAACATGCCGATCTGGGCGATCCAGCCGAGCCCCTCGGCGAAGCCCCGGGTGGCCGGCCAGTGCGGCAGCTTGGCGTTGCCGAGGATCAGGGCCGCGAGGTAGACGGCGAGGAAGCCGGACCCGTGCGCGAGGGCGCCGCCCGCGTAGGCGGCGGTGGCGATGGCCATCACGGCGATGGGATAGAGGCCGGAGGCGGGCAGCGCCACGTGCCGCAGGCCGTACGCGCCGAGCATGCCGAACGCGATGCCGACGGCGGCGCCGATCGCCAGCTCCAGGGCGATCTGCCCGAGCAGCAGGTACCAGTGCTCGACGGGGCCGGCCGCCGAGAAGGCGACGACGAGGATGACGACGGGGGCGTCGTTGAAGCCGGACTCGGCCTCCAGGACGCCGGTGAGCCGGGACGGCAGGGGGACGTTGCGCAGGACGGAGAAGACGGCCGCGGCGTCCGTCGAGGACACCACCGCACCGATGATCAGGGCCTGCCGCCAGTCGACGCCGGCCAGGTAGTGCGCGGCCGCGGCGGTCAGCCCGACGCTCACCGCGACGCCGAAGGTGGACAGCACGGCGGCCGCGGGCAGCGCCGGTTTGATCTCGTGCCACTTCGTGCCGAGACCGCCCTCGGCGAGGATGACGACCAGGGCGGCGTAGCCGATCACCTGGGTCAGGCCCACGTCGTTGAAGGAGACGCCGATGCCGTCCTGGCCGATGGCTACCCCGATGCCGAGGTAGATGAGCAGGCTCGGCAGCCCGCTGCGCGAAGAGATGCGTACCGCCGCGACTGCGACGAGCAGTACGAGGGAGCAGATCAGCAGGAGTTCGTTGAGGTGGTGGACAGTCAGGGGCCGGTCCCTTCACGAGCGTCTTGCGACGAGTGTCTTGCCACGGACGACGGCCGGAACGTTCCTCCGGCCGAGGGGAACTTCATTTCCTCATCTAATATTTTACGGGTTCTTGACGCCTGCCGGCCTCGCGAGGGTGCCGGGAGGGATTGATCTCACTGCACGGTCCGGCATCCGCGTCCGGGCGCTCAGCGCCCTGCGCCTATGGTTGCTTCCAGCACTCCAGGACCACCCTGCCCCTCTAAGGACAGCGATGCCCGCCAACAAGACCGGCCCTTCCGGCAAGAAAAAGAAGGGGCGACGTGCCCGCCTGCTCGTGATCACCGTCGTGCTGCTGCTCGTCGCGGGCATCGGCTTCGGCGCGTACTGGAGCGTCAGCACCGTGCGCGCCTCCTTCCCGGAGACCAGCGGCACCCTGCAGCTCAAGGGTCTCGGCGGGCAGGTGAAGGTCGCGCGTGACGACCACGGCATTCCGCAGATCTACGCGGACAGCGCCGAGGACCTCTTCCGCGCCCAGGGCTTCGTCCAGGCGCAGGACCGGTTCTGGGAGATGGACGTCCGGCGCCATCTGACGGCGGGCCGCCTGTCCGAGATGTTCGGCGACGGCCAGGTCGAGACGGACGCCTTCATCCGGACCATGGGCTGGCGGAAGGTCGCGCAGGAGGAGTACGACACCAAGCTGTCGGCGACCACCAAGAAGTACCTCCAGGCGTACTCCGACGGTGTCAACGCCTACCTCAAGGACCATCAGGGCAAGTCGCTGTCCGTCGAGTACGCGGCCCTGGAGTTCGAGAACGAGTACAAGCCGGAGAAGTGGACGCCGGTCGACTCGGTCGCCTGGCTCAAGGCCATGGCCTGGGACCTGCGCGGCAACCTGCAGAGCGAGATCGACCGCTCGCTCGCCTCGACGCGGCTGAGCCCCCGGCAGATCGAGCAGCTGTACCCGGCGTACCCGTACGGCCGGAACAAGCCGATCGTCGAGGGCGGCGCCGTCGACCCGGCCACCAAGGAGTTCGACCCGAAGGCCACGCCGACGGAGGGGCAGACCGGACAGACGGGGCAGGCCGGTCAGAACGGCCGCAACGGACAGCCCGGCGGGACGGGCACGGCGGGCACGCCGGGCGCGAACGGCACCCCCGGCGCCCAGAACAACAACGGCACCCCCGCCACCGGCGGCGGCGCCGGCGCGGCCGGCGGACTGCGCTCCGGCCTGACCGCCCTGTCCGGCACCCTGGACAAGATCCCGGCGCTGCTCGGCCCGTCCGGCAACGGCATCGGTTCCAACTCGTGGGTCGTCTCCGGCCAGTACACGACGACCGGCAAGCCGCTGCTCGCCAACGACCCGCACCTCGCCCCGCAGCTGCCCTCGCTCTGGTACCAGATGGGCCTGCACTGCACCAAGACGTCCGCGGCCTGCCCGTTCGACGTGGCCGGCTACACCTTCGCCGGCATGCCCGGCGTGGTCATCGGCCACAACCAGGACATCGCCTGGGGCATGACCAACCTCGGCGCGGACGTGACCGACCTCTACCTGGAGAAGGTCACCTCCGACAGCTACCTCTACGACAACAAGCAGGTCCCCTTCGCCACCCGCAAGGAGACCATCAAGGTCGCCGGCGGCGGCGACCGCACCATCACCGTCCGCTCCACCCGGAACGGCCCCGTCGTCTCCGACCGCAACAGCGAGCTGGGCAAGGTCGGCCAGGACGCCCCCGTCAAGGACCCGGCGCCCGACCGCGCCGAGGGCTACGCCGTCTCGCTGCGCTGGACCGCGCTCGACGCCGGCCGGACGATGGACGCCCTCCTGGACCTCAACCGCGCCACCGACTTCGCGTCGTTCCGCAAGGCCGCGGCCGGCTTCGAGGTCCCCTCGCAGAACCTGATCTACGCCGACACCAAGGGCAACATCGGCTACCAGGCCCCGGGCCGCATCCCCGTCCGCAAGGGCGACGGCCGCATGCCCGCGCCCGGCTGGGACCCCGCCTTCCAGTGGACCGGCTTCCTCAAGCCGGGCGAGCTGCCGTGGGAGCTCAACCCCAAGCGCGGCTACATCGTCACCGCCAACCAGGCCGTCACCGACAAGAAGTACCCCCACGCCCTCACCGGCGACTGGGGCTACGGCGCCCGCAGCCAGCGGATCAACGACCTCATCCAGTCGAAGATCAAGGACGGCGGCAAGATCTCGACGGACGACATGCAGAAGATGCAGATGGACAACAGCAGCGAGATCGCCAAGCTGCTGACGCCCTACCTGCTGAAGATCAACATCAAGGCCGAGAACGAGCGCGAGACGAAGTATGTCCGCGAGGCCCAGAAGCTCCTCGAGGGCTGGGACTACAACCAGGAGGCCGACTCGGCCGCCGCCGCGTACTTCAACGCCGTCTGGCGCAACACCCTCAAGCTCGCCTTCGGCAACAAGCTCCCCAAGGAGCTGCGCGTCAAGGGCCAGTGCCTGCGGGTCCGCCCGGCCAACGACGCCGGCCCCCAGGAGGACCTGGACGGCAACACCCGCCTGGTGCGCGAGTGCGGCGAGCGCGACCCCGACTCGGCGCAGCCCGACGGCGGCGACCGCTGGTTCGAGGTCGTCCGCGGCATCCTCGACAAGCCGAACGACGACTGGTGGAAGACCGGCGGCCGCGCCGGCGCCGGCAACCGCGACGAGCTGCTCGCCCGCGCCATGAAGGACGCCCGCTGGGAGCTGACCTCCAAGCTCGGCAAGGACGTGAACTCCTGGAGCTGGGGCCGCCTCCACCAGCTGAACCTGAAGAACCAGACCCTCGGCAAGGACGGCCCCGGCATCGTCCGCTGGATGCTCAACCGCGGCCCGTGGAACCTCGCCGGCGGCGAGGCCACGGTCAACGCGGCGGGCTGGAACGCGGCCGGCGGCTACGACGTGATCTGGGTCCCGTCCATGCGGATGGTCGTCAACCTCGCCGACCTCGACAAGTCCCGGTGGATCAACCTCACCGGAGCGTCCGGTCACGCGTACAACGCGCACTACTACGACCAGACGGACAAGTGGGCCAAGGGCGAGCTCCTGCCATGGGCTTTCAGCCCGGACGCGGTGAAGAAGGGCACGGACGCCGAGCTGACGCTCAAGCCGTAAGGCTTGTCGGCGGCGCCCAGGACGGGCTGGATTTTGCTGGGACCCCAGCAGAATCCAGCCCGTCCGGCGTTTGAGGACGAGCGCGTTCAGCGCGACACGGGGTCCGGGGCGGAGCCCCGGTTACGGGAAGGGGCGGGGTGGGGGAGAGAAGCGCCGCAGGCCGCTCGGGGTGACCACCGCGTCCACAGGGCCATCGTGCGGCTCCGCCGGGACCTCGGGGATCACCTCGCTGTCGTACAGCAGGACGACCCGCGACGGAGTCGCGCCCGCCCGCTCCAGCCGCGCCAGCACCCGGTCGTAGGACCCCCCGCCGCGGCCCAGCCGCATCCCCCGGTCGTCCACGGCCAGCCCCGGCAGCAGGACCGCGTCCGCAGCCGTCACGGCCTCCGGCCCCAGCCGGGGCCCGTCCGGCTCCAGGAGGCCGCGCCCGGCCCGTACGAGACGGTCCGGGCCCTCGTAGGCGGCCCAGTCGAGATCGTTGTCCTCCAGGAGGACCGGGAGCAGCACCCGTACCCCCCGGCGGCGGAGCGCCTCCAGGAGCGCGCGGGTGCCCGGTTCGCGCCCCACGGAGACGTACGCGGCCACCGTTCCGGCCTCCGCGAGCTCGGGGAGCTCAAGCGCGCGGCGGGCCAGCGCGGCCCCCGCTTCCGCCACGTCATCCGAGGTCAACCCGGATCTCACCGCCAGGAGACCGCGCCGCAACCCTGCCTTGCTACCGTCGTACTTGATCACTGTGCGTACAAACTCCTTGTCTGGGGGCATACTCGGTGGAGCCTCATCCTCCGCACAATCTCAACGGATAGTGTTCGGCCCATGACTCACTCGCGTCCTCGGATCAGCAAGGCTGTCATCCCCGCAGCCGGTCTCGGCACCCGATTTCTGCCTGCCACCAAGGCCACGCCCAAGGAAATGCTGCCTGTCGTGGACAAGCCGGCGATCCAGTACGTGGTGGAGGAGGCCGTCCTCGCCGGCCTCTCGGACGTCCTCATGATCACAGGGCGTAACAAGCGCCCGCTCGAGGACCACTTCGACCGGAACTACGAGCTGGAGGAGGCGCTGCGCCGCAAGGGTGACGAGTCCCGGCTCGCGCGGGTGCAGGAGTCCAGCGACCTGGCGACCATGCACTACGTCCGCCAGGGCGACCCCCGGGGCCTCGGCCACGCCGTCCTGTGCGCCGCCCCGCACGTCGGCAACGAGCCCTTCGCCGTCCTCCTCGGCGACGACCTCATCGACATCCGGGACCCGCTGCTGTCCCACATGGTCGCGATCCAGCGCAAGCACGGCGGCAGCGTGATCGCCCTCATGGAGGTCGACCCCGCCCAGGTCGGGATGTACGGCTGCGCGGCCGTGAAGCCCACCGACACCGACGGTGTGGTGCAGGTCACGGGCCTGGTCGAGAAGCCGGACCCCTCCGAGGCCCCCAGCAACTACGCGGTGATCGGCCGCTACGTCCTCGACCCGGCCGTCTTCGACGTGCTGCGCGAGACCCCGCCCGGCCGCGGCGGCGAGATCCAGCTCACGGACGCCCTGCAGGCCCTCGCGGCCGAGCCCGGCCTCGGCGGACCCGTGCACGGGGTGATCTTCAAGGGCCGCCGCTACGACACGGGTGACCGCGGGGACTACCTGCGCGCCATTGTCAGACTGGCCTGCGAGCGTGAGGATCTAGGACCGGACTTCCGCGCCTGGCTCCGCCGTTACGTCACCGAGGAGATGTAGCACCTTGAGCAGTACCGCCGCCGACACGGCCACCGACCCCGTCCCCGCCGCGACGGACGACCCGGACCGCATGTGGACGGTGGAGGAGCACCTCGCCGACGTCCTGGGGAAGATCCGGCCCCTGGAGCCGATCGAGCTGCAGCTGCCGGACGCCCAGGGCTGCGTCCTGGTCGAGGACGTCACCGTTCCGGCCGCCCTCCCGCCCTTCGACAACAGCTCCATGGACGGCTACGCGGTCCGCACGGCCGACGTCGAGGGCGCCACGGAGGAGTTCCCCGCGGTCCTCACCGTCGTCGGCGACATCGCGGCGGGCAGTGGCGGTGCGGCCGTCGCGGTGGGCCCCGGCGAGGCCGCCCGGATCATGACCGGCGCCCCGCTGCCGTCCGGCGCGGAGGCCGTCGTCCCCGTGGAGTGGACCGACGGCGGCGCGGGCGCGGGTCCCGCCATCGCCATGGACGCCCACAGCAAGGTCCCCGAGCGCTCCGGCGGCGAGGTCCGCGTCCACCGGCCCGTCGCCGCCCGCGCCCACGTCCGCGCCCGCGGCAGCGACGCCCTCACGGGCGAGCTGGCCCTCGCCGCGGGCACCGTCCTCGGCCCGGCCCAGATCGGCCTGCTGGCGGCCATCGGGCGGGCCACCGTCCTGGTCCGGCCGCGGCCCCGCGTGGTCGTCATGTCCACCGGCAGCGAGCTCGTCCAGCCCGGCGAGGAGCTCGCGCCCGGCCGCATCCACGACTCCAACAGCTTCGTGCTGTCCGCCTGCGCGCGCGACGCCGGGGCCATCGCCTACCGCGTCGGCGCCGTCGACGACGACGCCGAGCTCCTGCGCGCCACCCTGGAGGACCAGCTCATCCGCGCCGACGCCGTCGTCACCAGCGGCGGCGTCAGCGTCGGCGCGTACGACGTGGTCAAGGAGACCCTCTCGGGGCTCGCGGGCGAGGAGGGCAGCGTCTCCTTCCGCCGGCTCGCCATGCAGCCCGGCAAGCCGCAGGGCTTCGGCCGGATCGGCCCCGACCGGGTCCCGCTCTTCGCCCTCCCGGGCAACCCCGTCAGCTGCTACGTCTCCTTCGAGCTCTTCGTCCGCCCCGCCCTGCGGGCCCTCATGGGGCTCGACCCCGTCGACCGCACCACCGTGCGCGCCGTGTGCACCGACGCCGTCGCCTCCTCGCCGCAGGGCCGCCGCCAGTTCCTGCGGGCCCGCCACGAGCCGGGCTCGGGCACGGTCTCGCTCGTCGGCGGCGCCGGCTCGCACCTGGTGAAGGCCCTCGCCCAGGCCAACGCCCTCGTCGTCGTCCCCGAGGAGACCACCTCCGTCGCCGCCGGCACGGAGGTCGACGTGGTCCTCCTCGGCTGACTCCTCGGCCGGTCACCCGCCGCGCGCTGCCGGTACGGTGTCTGCCCAACAGGACCGGACCAGGAGAACCATGAGCAGCGCCCAGGACCCGCCCGAGCCCTCCCGCCTCACCCACATCGACAGTGCGGGCGCGGCCCGCATGGTCGACGTCTCGGCCAAGGAGGTCACCGCCCGCACGGCCCGCGCCAGCGGGCGGGTCCTCGTAGCGCCGCGCGTGGTGGAGCTTCTGCGCGGCGAGGGCGTCCCCAAGGGCGACGCCCTCGCCACCGCCCGCATCGCCGGCATCATGGGCGCCAAACGCACCCCCGACCTGATCCCGCTCTGCCACCCGCTGGCCGTCTCCGGCGTGAAGGTCGACCTGTCCGTCGCCGACGACGCCGTGGAGATCACGGCCACGGTGAGGACGACCGACCGCACGGGCGTGGAGATGGAGGCGATGACGGCCGTCGCCGTCGCCGCGCTGACGGTCGTGGACATGGTCAAGGCCGTGGACAAGGGCGCGACCGTCACCGACATCAGGGTGGAGGAGAAGACGGGCGGAAAGTCGGGAAGCTACGTGAGGGACGCCTCATGACGGCCCCGAACGGCTACCGCGCCCTCGTCGTCACCGCCTCCAACCGCGCCGCCGCGGGCGTCTACCCCGACAAGGGCGGGCCCCTGCTCGCCGCCGGGCTGGAAGCCCTCGGGTTCGCCGTGGACGGGCCCGTCGTCGTCCCCGACGGGCCGCCGGTGGAGGCGGCCCTCCGCAACGGCATCACCGCCGCCTACGACGTGATCGTCACCACCGGCGGCACCGGCCTGTCGCCCACCGACCGCACGCCCGAGGCGACCCGCCCCCTCCTCGACCGGGAGGTCCCCGGCATCGCCGAGGCCGTCCGGGCCGAGGGGCTGGCCAAGGTGCCCACCGCCGCCCTCTCCCGGGGCCTGGCCGGGCTCGCCGGCCGGACGCTGATCGTGAACCTGCCCGGATCGACGGGCGGCGTCCGCGACGGCCTCGCCGTGCTGGGCCGGCTGCTGGTCCACGCCGTGGAGCAGGTGCACGGGGGCGATCACCCGAGACCGGGGGGCCCGCACTGAACGCCGGCCGGCCCGCCGAGCTCGTGGACGGCGACGTCCTCCTGCGCCCCATCCGGATGCGCGACCAGCACGCCTGGCGGGAGGTCAACCGGCGCAACCGCGACTGGCTGCGCCCCTGGGAGGCGACGATCCCGCCGCCCCCGCCGGGCGGCCCGGTCGCGCACCGCCCCACGTACCGGCAGATGGTGCGCCACCTGCGGGCCGAGGCCCACGCGGGGCGCATGCTGCCGTTCGTCATCGACTACCGGGGCCGGCTGGCCGGCCAGCTGACCGTGGCCGGGATCACCTGGGGCTCGATGTGCTCGGCGCACATCGGCTACTGGGTGGACGCGGCCGTCGCGGGCCGCGGCGTGATGCCGACCGCGGTCGCGCTCGCGGTCGACCACTGCTTCCGCTCGGTCGGCCTGCACCGCGTGGAGGTGTGCATCCGGCCGGAGAACCTGCCCAGCCGCCGGGTGGTGGAGAAGCTGGGCTTCCGGGAGGAGGGGCTGCGGCCCCGCTACCTCCACATCGACGGCGCCTGGCGCGACCACCTGGTCTACGCGCTGACGGCCGAGGAGGTCCCGGAGGGGCTCCTGCAGCGGTGGCACCGCTCCCGGCCCGGGACTCCGCAGAAATAGAATAGATATTCGAAAGTGACCGTCAATCGACGGTATTCGAGTGGACTCGGTCTCAACAATCACAAAAAAAGTTCGAGATATCAGCCGGATCGTGCGACACACCGGGCCAATTGGCGGAATCCCCTGCGCGTACCCCTCTACGGTGTGAAGTGTGAGCAGCAGCGGCCTCATCTACGCAGTCATCGTCGGGGCCTGGGCCGCCTACTTGGTGCCGATGTGGCTCCGTAGGCAGGACGAGCTCAATGAAGCCCGTCCGACGGAACGCTTCAGCACCGCCATCCGGCTTCTGTCGGGCCGGGCGGGGATGGAGCGCCGTTACGCCAAGGACCTGGAAGTGCGCGCCGCCGACGACGCGCCGGTCTCAAGCGAGCCCGGGGAGCCGGCGGCCCGTGCGCCCGAGCCGGAAGCGCCGACCGAAATGGTCGACGTCCGGCCCTTCGGCATGCCCGGAGCAGGGGGCGGGGCCCCGGCGGAAGCGCCGGGCTCCGCGGGCCCGCCCGGCGGCCCCCAGGGCTCCGCGGCGTCCCCGGGCGCCCAGGGAGCCGCGGGGGAGCGCGCCGCGGCGTCCGCGACCCCGACAGCCGCCGCCGCACGCGCCCGGCGCACGAAGGTCCTCGCGCGCCGCCGCCGCACCACGGTCCTCCTCTTCCTGACCTTCACCGTCGGCGCGATCGTCGCGGGCGTCGGCGGGCTGGCGTTCCTGTGGGTCCCGGCCGTCCCGGCGGTGCTCCTCAGCGCGTACATCGTGTACCTGCGCATCCAGGAGCGGCGCCGCTTCGCCTTCACCATGGACCAGCGCCGCGCCGAACTGGCCGCCCAGCGCCTGCGCGAGGGCCGCGTCCGCCCTCGCCAGGCGGCGGACGCCCACGACGCCGCGGACCCCGTTGACACCGTCGCCCACCCGTCGCCCGCCGCCGAGCGCCCGGCCGAGCCCTCGCCCGCCGCGGGCCGCCGCGCCCTCGTGGAGCAGACCGACCACGCCGAGTGGGTCGACCAGCAGCGCGACCGCGGCGCGGCCGAGGGCTGGGACCCGGTCCCCGTCCCCCTGCCGACCTACGTCACCGCGCCGGTCGCCCCGCGCGCCGGCGACAGCGTCGACCTGGGCGCCCCGGACACCTGGAGCTCCGCCCGCTCCAGCACCGCCGACCCGGCGGCCGACCGGGCGCGCGCCGCCGCGGAGGAGCGCCGCGGCTCCCGCCCCCGCCGCCGCCCCCGCGAACGGGGCCGCACCCCCCTCTTCGACCAGTACGCCGACGACGACCGCCCCCGCGCCGCCAACGAGTGACCCGCGCCACCGCGCCACCTCCAAGGGGCCCCCGCTGCTGACCAGCGGCGAGCGGATTTCCGAGCACCCGGATGGGGGTGCTAGAGTTTCACTCGTTGCAAGGGCCTGTGGCGCAGTCCGGTAGCGCACCTCGTTCGCATCGAGGGGGTCAGGGGTTCGAATCCCCTCAGGTCCACAACACATCAGAGCCCCCGTCGGAGAAATCCGGCGGGGGCTCTGACGTATTGTCGGGCCGTATTGTCGGGCCGTATCGTCGGGCCGGGTTGCCGGGCCGGGCGCGCTCAGAGCCGCCGTGCCACCTTCCGTGCCACCTTCACGACGTCCCCCGCCGGCTTCGTCCGCAGGGCCGGGCGGCGGCGGATCCAGTCCTCCTCCAGGGCGTACCAGTCGATCGGCTTCGGCTTGCGACGGGCCGACAGGGACGCGTCCAGTTCCGTGAAGTACGCCGTCCAGCGCTTGCGGTAGAGGCCGCCCACCAGGCCCGACCACTCGCGGTTGGCGTAGTCGTGCAGCTTGCCCGCGTCGGCCGAGGGGCGGGGGCCCCAGGTGGTCAGCAGGGTCAGGGCGTCGTGTTCGAGGCGGTCGCGTTCGGCCGGCGAGGAGCCCCAGGCGCGGGCGGCCGTCGTCCAGCGGCTGAGCAGGTGGTGTTCGTCGGTGGCGACGGTCTCCTCCAGGAGGGCCATCCAGTCGAGCCATTGGCGCGTCAGGTCGCGGAGCCGCGACCGGTCGCCCGCCTCGAAGGCCGCCTTGATGCGGGGGAGGAGGGTGCGGCTGCGGTTGGCGATCGACTGGCGGGTCACGTCCAGCAGGTCGTAGCGGTAGGCGGAGCTGCGGCGCAGGGCCGGGGCCACCGCCAGGAGTTCGGGGAGGGCCTCCTCGAAGGCGTCCGGGTCGTAGCGCAGTTGCCGGGGCGACCAGGCGGCGGCGTGGGTGACGGCCAGGTCGGGGCGGGCGCCGAAGAGGCCGTCGGCGGCCTCGCTCCAGCCGTCGGCGCGGGTCGTGCCGTAGGCGGTGCGGCGCAGGACGTCCCAGGCGCGGACGGCGTGCGCGTCGGCGGCGCCGTAGCGGTAGCGGGGCCACTGCGCGAACCAGTCCTCCAGGCCGACCCGGCCGTCCGTCCAGGCCAGGTCGCTGAAGAGGGCGAGGGCCGCGGGGTTGTTGTCGGCGGCCTCCGGCATCAGGGCGATGCCCTTGAGCGCGCTGCCCCGCTTGGTGCGCCAGTCCTCGAAGAGGGCGGCCCAGTCGCGGGTGTTGGCGCCCATGGCGGTGTGCCCGCCGAAGTTCCAGATGGAGCCGAAGGCGTACGGGGTGCCGCCCCAGTCGTCCTCGCGGTCGGTGACCTGGGGGTAGTGGTCGGAGACCCCGTCCAGGATGAGCATGCGCTTGCGGTCGACGGCGTCGACGATCTCGCGCCGCGGGTTCTCCTGCCAGCCCAGGATGGCCCACATGGCGCGCGGGTGGGCGGCGCGCAGCGCCTTCTCGACGGCGCGGGCGGCGTCGGCGACGGGCACGTCGCCGGGCTTCCCGCCCTCGTGCAGCAGGTCCATCTTGTACATGGACGTGGCGCCGTAGAGCTCCTTCTGGACCCGGTAGAAGGTCGCCGCGACGCGGCGGAAGTGTGCGGTGCGCGGGTCGAGCCAGTCGGGCCGGCGGAAGCCGCCCCAGGTGCCCTGCGGGACGGTGCGGGCGCCGGGGTTGCGCTTGGCGAAACCGGGCGGCACGGTGCCGTAGTAGCCGGGGAACACCGGCGTCATGCCCAGCTCCCGCAGCCTGGCCACGATCTTCTTCGCGAGGGCCGTGCGGCGCTCCAGGAGCCCGGCGGACAGGGGGCCGCCGTAGGACTCCATGTTCTGCAGCAGCCACCACGGCTGGTGGGCCGGGCCCGGCAGCCAGGCGCGCAGCTCGGCGTCGCCGTAGCCGTGCGCGCGGAACGTGCGGTGGTAGACCGCGTCCGCGCCCGCGTAGACGAGGACCTCGTTGAAGCCGTGCAGCGCCAGTACATCGATTTCGCGCTGCCAGTAGTCCCAACCGTTGTAGGGCCCGGTGTAGCCGTCGTTCGTGTCGTTCAGCACGAAGCGGTGGGTGACGTTCGCCGCCCGGACGAGGGGGGTACGGACGCCGGGGAGGCGGTCGGGGAGGGCGGTCTGCTCCCCGTTCCAGGAGAAGTGGGCGTGGGCGACGTGTCTGAGGTACCAGTGGAAGCCGGTGAGCTGCACCGCGGGCGTCGTGCCCGACACCACGATCGCGCCCGCCCGCCCGGACACCCGGAAGGCGTCCGCGCCGCCCTTGCGCGGCACCGTGCGGAAGGTGACCTGGCGGTGGTGGCGGGGCAGCAGCCGGACGAGGGCGGCCGCGGCGGCTCCTGCGGCTCCTGCGGCGGCGGGCGCGGCCCCGTCGTCCTGCTCGGCGTCGGGGATTCCCACCGAGGAGCTCTCGTCCCCGGCGGAGGTCACGTCCTCGAAGTCGGCGGCGGACTCCGCATCGGGGCTCTCCGCGCCTTCCGCGTCCTCCGCGCCTCCCGTGCCCCCGGGCACGGCCGCGGCGGCCACGCCGGGCACCGCGCCGGCGGCAGCCGCTCCTGCGAGGGCGCCGAGGAGCCTGCGACGGGCAATATGCATGAGTGACCTCCACCGTGACGAGCGTGACGCTGCAGCGACTGCAGCGACTGGACCGGACCACTGAGGCGCGGTGATCCTACGAGCAGATGACCGCCACACGGCAAGGACGCGGTCGGCAAACCAGCCACGCCGGTTACATTTGGCACGAATGGCCCCATCGGAACGCCCCGACCTGATAGGCCCACCCCGCCCGGGCCCCGCCACCCGCCGGTCCGACCCGCCGCCGAGGAGCCAGAAGCCATGGGACTGCGCACGAAGATCGGCGTGGCCATCACCGCCACCGCAGCCCTGGTCGCCGTCATCATGGGGCTCGTCGTGCACCACCGCACCGCCCGCAACCAGCTGGAGACCGCGCGCGAGGCCATCGAGGGCCGGCTCGTCACGGCCGTGGAGGACCACGCCGCGGGCGTCCACCGGCCGCGGACGCTCGTCAACCCCGGGCACATACCCGGGCCGCTGCGGAAGGCCGTGGAAGGGGGCGGGCGCGCCACCTACCTGGACCGCAGCGGCTCCGTACCGATGCTGTGGGCCGCCGGCCGGCTCGGCCGCGACACCATCGTCGTCAAGCACCCCTACGCCCGGCAGGCCCAGAACCTCCGCAGGCTCGACGAGGCCCTGTGGTGGGCGGGCGGCCTGGGCACCGCCTTCGCGGGCGTCGTGGGCGTGGGCCTTGCGACCGTCGCCGGCCGCCGCCTCAACGCCTCCGCCCGGACGGCCGAGCGCATCGCCGACGGCGACTTCAGCGCCCGCCTCAAGCCGCGCGGCGGGCAGGACGAGATCGCCCGCCTGATCGTCGCCGTCAACACGATGGCCGACGCGCTGGACGCCCGCCTGCAGGCCGAGCGCGAGGTCACCTCGAACATCGCCCACGAACTGCGCACCCCCGTCGCGGGCCTGGTCGCCGCGGCCGCGGTGCTGCCGCCCGGCCGGCCCGCCGAGATGGTGCGGGAGCGGGCGGAGCGGGTCCGGGCGCTGATGGAGGACGTGCTGGAGGTCGCCCGCCTGGACGGCTCCGCCGAGCGCGCCGACGCCGAGGTCCGGGCGCTGGGCGAGCTGACGCGGCGCGCGGTCCGCTCGGCCGTGGCGGACGGCAAGGAGGCGGCGGAGGTACGGGTCGTGCGCGACTGCCTGGTCGAGACCGACGCCCGCCGCGTCGAGCGGATCCTGGCCAACCTCGTCACCAACGCCTTCCGGCACGGCGGCGCCCCGGTGACCGTGGAGGTCGACGGCGGCACCGTCCGGGTCCGCGACGGCGGCCCCGGCTTCCCGCCCGACCTGCTGACCTGCGGCCCGCAGCGCTTCCGCACGGGATCGCGCTCGGGCCTCGGCCTGGGGCTGACGATCGCGGCGGGGCAGGCGCGGGTGCTGGGCGCGGGCCTGGCCCTCGCCAACCCGCGCGGCGGGGGCGCGCAGGCGACGCTGGACCTGACCGGCTCGGTGCGGGACGGGGCGCCTTCCGGCGAGCCGTCCTGAGGCCGGGCTTCCCGAGGCGCCGGGTGTCCTGAGGTGCGGGGCGTCCTGAGGTGCGGGGCGGGCCGACTGCCCCAACAGTGGATGCCATGAAGGAAGACAACGTCCTCTTCTTGAACGTCGCCTCGCCCGAGAAGGGCCACCGGGCGCTGGACGACCTCCGCGCGGGGCACACCGCCGGCCGGTTCACCCTCCGCGAGGGCGCGGTGATCGCCCGCGCGGACGACGGCAGCCTCGACTTCCCCGACGCCGTCGACAACTCCGGCACGGCCCGCGCCTTCGCCGTCGGCGGCCTGATCGGCGGCCTGCTGGGCATCCTCGGCGGCCCGCTCGGCATCATGATCGGCTTCGGTGCGGGCGGCCTGATCGGCGGCGTGCGCGACGCGCGCGAGGCGACGGGCGCGAACGCCGCCCTGGAGATGCTGGCGGCGGAGGTCCCGCCGGGCAGTACGGTCCTGGTGGCCGAGATCGCCGAGGACGGGCCGGAGGAGGCCGACGAGATCCTCGCCCACTACGGGGAGGCGACGCGCTACCGGACGGAGGACATCCGCCACGAGGTGGAGGCGGCCATCGCGGAGAAGTGAGGCGGGGGCGCCGCGGCGGAGGCCGGGTCAGCGGGGCGCGGGGACCAGCGGAACCAGTGGCTTCGTGAAGCAGCGGCTGCCCTCGTGGTACCGGTACAGGCCGAACTTCTCCGCCGCCGGCACCGGCGCGTACCCGCACGACACGTACAGGGACATCGCCTCGGGCTGCTGGTTGCCGGTCTCCAGGACCATGCGTATGCGGCCCGCCTCCCGGGCGCTGTCCTCCAGCTCCGCGAGGATCCGCCGTGCCAGGCCCCGCCCGCGCGCCTCCGGCACCACGTACATCCGCTTCAGCTCGGCGTCGCCGTCCGCGTAGCCCTCGCCGCCCGCCTCCCGGGCGCGCCAGCCGCCGGTGGCCACGGGGGTGCCGCCGGGCTCGTAGGCGATGAGATATAGGCCACGCGGCGGGGCGAACTGGGCCGGCTCCAGCGGGGTGACATCGCCGTCCCCGTACCGTTCCGCGTACTCCAGTTGCACCCGGTCCTGGAGCTTCACCGCGTCGGGATGGTCGTATGCGACCGGCAAGATCTGCATTCAAGGCATCGTACGGAAGTCGGTATCGTGCCGGAATGCTGACCGTTACGAGCGTAAATGTGAATGGGCTGCGCGCGGCCTCCAAGAAGGGCTTCGTGGAGTGGCTGGCGCAGACCGGGGCGGACGTGGTCTGCCTGCAGGAGGTCCGCGCGGAGCCGCACCAGCTGCCCGACGAGGTCCGTGAGCCCGAGGGCTGGTACACGGTCCACGCCCCGGCGGCGGCCAAGGGCCGGGCCGGCGTCTCGATCTACTCGCGGCGCGAGCCGGAGGCCGTGCGCATCGGCTTCGGCTCGGCCGAGTTCGACGGCAGCGGCCGCTACGTGGAGGTCGACCTCCCGGGCGTGACGGTCGCGAGCCTCTACCTGCCCTCGGGCGAGGTCGGCACGGAGCGGCAGGACGAGAAGGAACGCTTCATGGCGGAGTTCCTGCCGTACCTGGTGGCCCTGAAGGCCCGCGCGGCGGCGGACGGCCGTGAGGCCCTGGTCTGCGGCGACTGGAACATCGCCCACACCGAGGCCGACCTGAAGAACTGGAAGGCCAACCGCAAGAGCGCGGGCTTCCTGCCCGAGGAGCGGGAGTGGCTGACCAAGGTCTTCGAGGAGTACACGGACGTGGTCCGCGCCCTCCACCCGGGCGTCGAGGGCCCGTACTCGTGGTGGTCCTACCGCGGCCGCGCCTTCGACAACGACTCGGGCTGGCGCATCGACTACCTGGTCGCGACGCCGGGGCTGGCGGAGCGGGCGCTGAAGGCGACGGTGGAGCGGGCGGCCTCGCACGACCTGCGCTGGTCGGACCACGCGCCGGTGACGGGCGTCTTCGGCTGAGCCCGCAAGGGCACGGGGGCCCGAGCCCGCGAGGGAGCGGGCCCTCCCGCGCTTTCGGCGCAATCACGCCGTTTGCGTGAGCAGACCTTGGCTTCCCGCCCTCCGGGGCGGGCCGGGCTGCTTCAATTCTCTTCTGCACGAGCACTGTTGGCCCGACCGGCCGGCGTGCGGGTGTGGTCGCGGCATGGCGCGCCCGTGCGTCCTCGCCGCCGTCAGCCGGGTCTGGCGGGTCCCGGTTCGCCGGCGGCGCCGTGCGCACCGAGCCGGGTTTCGAGCTCGGTGCGCACGCGCCGGTCCACGGCCATGGCGAGCTCCGCGTCCACCACCGTCCTGGCGAGGGCGCGCAGCCGGCCCAGGCTCTCGGCGGCGCCGGCCCCGCCCGGCGGCAGGCCGGGCAGCACGTGGTCCCGCAGGAGGCCGGTGAAGGTCTCGGCCAGGGCGTCCGCGTGGGCCCGCACCTCGCGGCCCGCGGCGAGCACCGCGGCCAGCGGGATGCCGTGCCGCACCAGGTCGGTCGAGGCGTCGAGGAGGCGCCGGCTGACGTGGACGATCTCCTCGCCGTCGACGCCGAGGTAGCCGAGGTCGAGCGAGGCGGTCACGTTCTCCGGGGTGACCTCGCCGGCGAAGCGGTCGGCCAGCTCCTCCGGGGTGAGGCGGACGGCCGCCTCCTCCGCCCACGGGACGGTGATGGCCGCCCCCGCCAGCCCCAGCAGCTCGCCCACGTCCCGCCCGCACTCGAAGGCGCTCAGCAGCTCGGCGATCCCGCCGAGGGTGTGCCCGCGCTCCAGGAGCGCGCCGATCGTGCGCAGCCGGGCCAGGTGGTGGTGCCCGTACCAGGCGATGCGGCCCTCGCGGCGCGGCGGCGGGAGCAGCTTGCGCTCGCGGTAGAAGCGCAGGGTGCGGACGGTGATGCCGGCCTCCTCGGCCAGCTCCGCCGTGCGGTACTGCCGCGCGTCGGCTTCGGGCGGCTCCGTGGTGACGGTCCCGTGCCCGGTCGCCCCGGCCGGCCTTCCCGCGTGGTGCTCCGGCCTGTCCGCCCCGGTCGTGCCGGCCGTCCCCGTCGGCCGTGCCGCACGGCGTTCCCCGGCCGGGCCCGTCGCACGGCGGCCCCGTTCGTCGCCCATCGCGCCCCCTTGTCCGTGGCCCCGCGCGAAGCGTAAGCGTACGTGCGACTGCCGGTAACTTCCTTTCCCTGTACCCCTATCGCTCCGCCGGGGCACTGCCCTACGCTCCCCATCGTGCCAGTGATTGCTGGCGCAGTTGTGTCGGATCCGGGAGGCGGCGGCATGGCCGAGCACGAGCGTCAGCACGTACGGGTGGCGGTGATCGGGTCCGGCTTCGGCGGGCTGGGGGCGGCCGTCCGGCTGCGCCGCGAGGGGATCACCGACTTCGTGATCCTGGAGCGGGCGGACTCCGTGGGCGGCACCTGGCGGGACAACACCTATCCCGGCTGCGCCTGCGACGTGCCCTCGTACCTGTACTCCTTCTCCTTCGCCCCCAACCCCGCCTGGCCGCGCAGCTTCTCGGGCCAGCCCCACATCCGCGCGTACATGGAGCACGTCACCGACACCTTCGGGCTGCGGCCGCACCTGCGCTTCAACTCCGAGGTGCAGCAGCTGCGCTGGGACGCGGAGCGGCTGCACTGGGAGGTCACCACGTCGGCCGGCGACTACACCGCCGACGTCGTCGTCTCCGCAGCCGGCCCCCTCGCCGACCCGCGGGTTCCCGAGGTGCCCGGCCTGGACTCCTTCCCCGGCCGGGTCTTCCACTCCGCCCGCTGGGACCACGACTACGACCTGCGCGGCAAGCGCGTCGCGGTGATCGGCACCGGCGCCTCCGCGATCCAGATCGTGCCGGGCATCCAGCCGGAGGTGGGCCGCCTGACCCTCTTCCAGCGCACCCCGCCGTGGGTGCTGCCCCGCTTCGACCGGCCCGTCTCCGCCGCCGAGCGCTGGCTGCACACCCGGCTGCCCGCGACGGCGGCGCTGCGCCGCGGCGTCCTCTGGGGCATCCGGGAGCTGCAGGTCAGCAACTTCACCCGGCACCCGGAGCGGATGCGGGTGGTCGAGAAGCTGGCCCTGTCCCACCTGCACAAGGCCGTCAAGGACCCGGTCCTGCGCGCCCGCCTCACCCCCGGCTACCGCCTGGGCTGCAAGCGCATCCTGCTCTCCAGCGACTACTACCCGGCGCTCGCCCGGCCCAACGTGGACCTGGTGGCCTCGGAGCTGGCCGAGGTGCGGGGATCGACGCTCGTCGCCGCCGACGGCACGGAGGCCGAGGCCGACGCCATCGTCTTCGGCACGGGCTTCCGGGTCACCGACATGCCGATCGCCCAGCGGGTCACCGGCGTCGACGGCCGGACGCTCGCCGAGGCCTGGAAGGACGGCATGGCGGCCCTGCGCGGCACCAGCGCCGCAGGCTTCCCCAACTTCCTCACCGTCATCGGGCCCAACACCGCGCTCGGGAACAGCTCGATGATCCTCATCATCGAGTCCCAGCTGAACTACCTGGCCGACTTCATGCGGCAGTTGGACACCCTCGGCGGCAAGGCGGCGCTCGACGCCCGCCCCTCCGCGGTGAACGCCTGGAACCGGCACGTCCAGCGCCGGATGGAGCGCACGGTCTGGAACACCGGCTGCCGGAGCTGGTACCTGGACGCCAACGGCCGCAACACCACGGTCTGGCCCGGCACCACCGCCGAGTTCCGCAGGGTCACGCGCCAGGTGAACCTCGCCGAGTACCAGGTGCTGCGGCCCCCGCGCGTCCCGCGCAGGGCCGTGTCCGCGACGGCTGCGGAGGCAGCCCGATGAGGCGCGTGAGCCTGGAGGGGCAGGTCGCCGTCGTCACCGGGGCCGCCCGCGGCCTGGGGGAGCAGCTGGCCCGCAAGCTGTCCGCGCGCGGCGCGTGCGTCGCCCTGGTGGGCCTGGAGCCGGACCGGCTGCGCCGCGTCGCCGCTTCGCTGCACGAGGACGCCGCCCACTGGCACGCCGACGTCACCGACCACGAGGCCATGGAGCAGGTGGCCCGCGAGGTCAAGGCCCGCTTCGGCAAGGTCGACGTCGTCGTCGCCAACGCCGGCGTCGCCGGGGGCGGCCCCGTCGCGGACTCCGACCCCGTCACCTGGCGCCGCGTCA
The DNA here is from genome assembly GCF_001445655.1 of Streptomyces roseifaciens. NCBI lineage: Bacteria > Bacillati > Actinomycetota > Actinomycetes > Kitasatosporales > Streptomycetaceae > Streptomyces > Streptomyces roseifaciens. Next base: position 3,374,205 of record NZ_LNBE01000004.1, on the reverse strand, counting down.
TCGACGTCAACCTCGTCGGCAGCGCGGTCACGGGCCGCGCCTTCCTGCCCGTGCTCGCGGAGAGCCGCGGCTACCTGCTGCAGGTGGCCTCGCTCGCGGCGATGACCCCGGCGCCGATGATGAGCGCCTACTGCGCGTCGAAGGCCGGCGCCGAGGCGTACGCGCACTGCCTGCGCGGCGAGGTCGCCCACAAGGGCGTGCGGGTCGGCGTCGCCTATCTGAGCTGGACCGACACGGACATGGTGCGCGGCGCCGACGAGCACGAGGTGATGCGCGAGATGCGGCAGCGCCTGCCGTGGCCCGCCAACCGCACCTACCCGCTCGGGCCGACCGCCGACCGCCTGGTCGACGGCATCGAGCGGCGCTCGGCGCACGTGTACGGGCAGGCGTGGCTGCGGCTGCTGCAGGGCTCCCGCGGGTGGCTGCCCGGGGTGCTCGCGCTCGGCGCGCAGCGCGAGATGCGGCGGTTCGAGCCGAGGGCCGCCGGGATGCGCGCGGGGCTGGTGGGCGCGGGAGGGGCGGCGGACGAGAAGGAGCGCACGGGGCCGTAGCGCAGCGTAGTCCTACGATATGCGGGCTAAGATGGTGGATGTCAGGCTGTTTCGGGGTAAAACGCCCCGATTTCCCCTCGCTGAGGAGTGAGTGCAGCCATGGGCATCAAGGACGAGATGCAGGGCAAGGCCCAGAAGGCCAAGCAGAAGATGGAACACGCCAAGCAGCAGGCGCAGCAGAAGAGCCAGGACGCGCAGGACCGGCTCAAGGAGCGCCGCGAGCAGGAGAACCGCCAGCAGTCCTTCGACGACCTGCGTGACGAGCTCGACGACCGCACCTGAGGGAGCTCTGAGTCTCATGGCCAAGGGAGACAGGGCCAAGAGCAAGGCCGAACAGCAGAAGGAACAGGCCGATCGTGCCGGTAAGGCCGGCAGCAAGAAGGCCAAGGAGAACGCGAACGACAAGGCCCGCCAGGAACTGATCCGCAAGGAGCAGGAGGAGTGGGACCGTCGCGACACGTTCGACGAGAACTTCGAGATCTGACGGCACCTGACGGCATCTGACGGCGGCTCCGCGTAAGGGGCGCACCTCATGGAGGGGCGCCCCTTACGCCATGCCCGGTCCTCACGCCGTGTCGCGCCGTGCCCGGTCAGCTCCTTCTTCGCGGCGGCAGCTCCGGCCGTCGCAGGTCCGGCGCTCCCGAGTAGTCCGGCGGCTGTGCCGCGCCGTGCCGCTCCAGCAGGTCGAGCGCGATCTGCACGGCGTCGTCCAGCTGCCGGTGCCGGCCCTCGGCCCAGTCGAGCGGGGTGCGGTCGATCTCGACGTCGGGGTCGACGCCGCGGTTCTCGACCGTCCAGCCGTACTCGTCGAACCACGCCGCGTTCATCGGCACCGTGATCGAGGTGCCGTCCCCGAGCCGGTGCCGGCCGGTCATCCCGACCACCCCGCCCCAGGTGCGCAGGCCCACCACCGGGCCGATGCCCTGCAGCTTGAACGCCGCGGTGATCATGTCGCCGTCGGAGGAGGTCATCTCGTCGGCGATGGCGACGACCGGGCCGCGCGGGGCGTTGCTCGCGTACGACACGGGCTGGGCGTCGCGCGTGAGGTCCCAGCCGATGATGGTGCGGGTGAGCTTCTCCACGACGAGCTCGCTGATGTTGCCGCCCGCGTTGCCGCGGACGTCGACGATCAGGGCCGGGCGCGACATCTCCATCCGCAGGTCGCGGTTGAACTGCGCCCAGCCCGAGCCGCCCATGTCGGGGATGTGCAGGTAGCCGCACTTGCCGCCGCTCAGCTCGCGGACGACGGCGCGGCGCTTGGCCACCCAGTCCTGGTAGCGCAGCGGCCGCTCGTCGACCAGCGGGACGACGGCGACGCGGCGCGCGTGGCCCTCGCTTTCGGCCGGCCGGAAGGTCAGCTCGACGGTGGTGCCGCCGGCGGCGGCGAGCAGCGGGTACGGGCCCGCGACCGGGTCCACCGGGCGGCCGTCGACGTGCGTGAGCGCCGCGCCCTCGCGGATGCCCGAACCGGCCAGCGGGGAGCGGGCCTTGGAGTCGGAGGAGTCGCCGGGCAGGATCCGCCGGACCGTCCAGGAGCCGTCCTTCTGCCGCGTGAGGTTCGCGCCGAGCAGGCCGATGGCGCGCTGGTAGTGCGGCGGGCCCTCGTTGCGGCGGGCCGGGACGACGTAGGCGTGCGAGGTGCCCAGCTCGCCGAGGACCTCGCGCAGCAGGTCGGCGAAGTCGTCGGGGGAGGCGACCCGGTCGACCAGCGGCCGGTACTGGTCGAGCACCGCGTCCCAGTCGATGCCGCACATCCCCGGCTCCCAGAAGTACGCGCGGACGATCCGGCCCGCCTCCTCGTACGCCTGCCGCCACTCGGCGCCGGGGTCCACGTCGTGCAGGATGCGCCGCATGTCGATGAAGACCGTCGACTCGGGGTCGGGGGTGTCCGTGGCGGGGACGGCCCGCAGGTCGCCCTCGTCGTGGACGACCAGCCGGGTGCCGTCGCCGCTGACCGCGAACCAGTCCAGGGAGCTGGTGAGTTCGCTGCGCTTGGCCTTGGCCAGGTCGAAGTGCTCGAGGGTGGGGCGGCCGGAGGTGTCCGCGGGGTTGGCGAAGGTCTCGCCGAGCGCGCCGGAGATCGGCCAGCGCAGCCACACCAGGCCGCCACCGCTGACCGGGCGCAGCGCCGAGTACTTCGAGGCGGCCACCGGGAACGGTGTCACCCGGCTCTCCAGCCCCTCCACCTCCACCAGCGTCGGCCCGCCGGGCCCGGTGTCCTCCTGGTCGAGCCCGCCGCCCGCGGGCCGGCCCTCGGCCGACAGCGCGAACGGCGAGGGCGTCGCCGAGGACAGCGGTACGAGGTAGGGGCGGCAGCCCAGCGGGAAGGACAGGTCGCCGGTGTGCACGTCGTAGACCGGGTCGAAGCCGCGCCACGACAGGAAGGCGAGGTAGCGGCCGTCGCGGGTGAAGACCGGCTGCTCGTCCTCGAAGCGGCCGTTGGTGACGTCCACGACCGTCCGGTCCTTGAGCCGTGCGATCTTGATCTGGCGCAGGGAGCGGCCGACGCCGGGATGCGACCAGGCCAGCCACTCCGAGTCGGGGGAGAAGGCGAGGTCGCGCACGGGCCCGTTGTCCGACCGGATCAGCTCGCTGACCTCGCCGGCGCCTGCGCCTGCGCCCGTTCCCGCGCCTTCGCCGGATGCCGTGCCTCCGCCGGACCCGGACGCCGTGCCGTCGTCCTGTCCTGTGCCCTCTTCCGCTCCTGTGCCCTCGTCCTCGGCGGAGGTGTCCACGAGCAGCAGCCGGCCGTCGTGCGTGGCCAGCGCCAGCCGCTCGCCGTCGGGGGAGGCCAGCGTCTCGTGCACCCGCCCGATCCGGCCCGCGCCGAGGCGGCGCGGCTCGGCGGGCCCGGCGGCGCGCGGCAGCTGGGCGATCTCGATCGCGTCCTCGCCCTCCGCGTCCGTCACGTAGGCCACCCGCCCGGAGGCGCCCAGCATCTCCGGCAGCCGCACCCGGACGCCCGGGGTGTCGGCGATGGTGCGGGCGGGGCCGTCGCGGTGGGTGAGCCAGTAGAGGCTGCCGCGCACCTGGACGGCGCTCGCGCGGCCCGTGGTGTCCACGGTGACGCCGTCGACGTTGGAGGCGGCCTGCACCTGGTACGGGCGGCGCCCGGCGCGCGGCCCGCCCAGCGTCACCTCCAGGCGGCGCGGCTTCCCCTCCGGGCCGAGGTCGTCCACCAGCCACAGCTCGCCCGCGCACTGGTAGACCACGCGCTCGCCGTCGGTCGAGGCGTGCCGGGCGTAGAAGTCGCCGTGGTCGGTGTGGCGGCGCAGCTGCGAGCCGTTGGGCAGACAGGAGTAGAGGTTGCCGACGCCCTCGTGGTCGGAGAGGAAGACGATGCGGCCGCCGGCGAACATCACCGAGTCGAGGTGGCCGTGGAGGGCCGGCACCAGCCGGGTGCCGTGCAGCCACATCCGGCCCATGGCCCCGCCGCGGTAGCGCTTCCAGGCGGCGGGCTCGTGCGGGGGCTTGCCGGCCAGCAGCAGCGTGCGGTGCTCGCCTTCGACCTCGCCGATCGCGATGTCGGACACCGGCCCCCAGGGCAGCCGCAGGCCCGGGCTGCCGTCGGTCGGCACCCGGTAGGCCCACGAGAAGTACGAGAAGGGCTGGCCGTGCGAGGACACGGCGAGGACGTCGTAGCCGCCGTTGCGGTCCGAGGGGGCCCAGCCGCAGACGCGGGTGTCCGTGCTGCCCCAGTAGGTGAGCCGGCGGGCGGGCCCGCCGTCGACGGGGGCCAAATGGATCTCGGGGTCGAGGCTGCGCCAGTTCGTGTAGGCGATGTGGCGGCCGTCGGGTGAGAAGCGGGGGTGGCCGACCCGGGTGCGGTCGACGGTCAGCCGCCAGGCCCGGCCGGACGGGGCCGGGGATCCGGCCGAGGGCTCCAGGGGGGCCAGCCACAGGTCGTCCTCCGCGGTGAAGCAGAGGAGGCCGCCGTGGAGATGAGGAAATCTCAGGTAAGAATCACTCACTCCACCATCGTTTCGGCCCCCGGGTGGCGCGGCAACTCGGTCGGCCGGGTCCGCACCGTGACCGGCGGCGTCGTGACGGGCCGTGACGGGGAACACCGGCCGTGACGGAGAACACCATCGAAACGGCGTCGTTTCGCTGCGCCCCCGCGTACGCTCATGGTGTACGAAACCGTTTCGTACGAGATGTGTTTCCCGTGCGGAGGAGGCGGACGTGTCCACGGAATCACCCAAGCCGGCGGCGCGCCGCACCCGGCTCACGCCCGAGCGGGAGGCCGAGCTCTACGAAGCGGTCCTCGCGATCCTCCGCGAGGTCGGCTACGACGCCCTGACCATGGACGCCGTCGCCACCCGTACGCACGCCAGCAAGGCCACCCTCTACCGCCAGTGGAAGGGCAAGCCGGAGCTGGTCGCCGGGGCACTGCGCCACAAGAAGCCGATCAAGCTGGAAGAGATCGACACCGGCACGCTGCGCGGTGATCTCCAAGCGATGGTGTGCGAGGCCGACGATGAGCAGATGGAACAGGACGCCGCCCTTATGCGCGGCCTGGGGCACGCGATCCACGCGAACCCCGATCTGCACCGGGCACTGCGCGAGCTGCTGATCGAGCCGGAGACCGAGGGTCTCCGGGCGATGCTGCAGCGCGCTGTCGAGCGGGGCGAGGTGGCCGCGGACAACCCCGCGCTCGAATTCGTCGCCCACATGATGCTCGGCGCGTTCCTCAGCCGCCCGCTGTTCGAGGACCGGCCCGCGGACGCCGCGTACCTGGTCCGCTACATCGACGCCGTGATCCTCCCCGCTCTCGGCCGCTGACCCCCCACTTCTCCGCCTCCCCCCACCTCCCCCCACCGCCCACCTGACGCGCCGCTCTCGTCGTCGGGCTGGTTCCCCATGCCCTTGTTCATCCACTGAATCGACGGGAGCACCACTCCACGTGGCCACGTTCCTCTACAGACTCGGCCGTACCGCCTTCCGGCGGCGCTGGTACTTCGCCCTGATATGGGTGGCGCTGCTGGTCCTCGCCGGTTTCGGCGCCGCCACGGCGTCCAAGTCCACCAACAACGACTTCTCCATACCCGGCACCGAGGCGCAGCGCGCCTTCGACCTGCTGGAGAAGCGCTTCCCGGGCAACAACGAGCAGAACGCCTCCGCCCGCATCGTCTTCAAGGCCCCCGAGGGCCAGAAGCTCACCGACGCCAAGAACAAGGCGGCCGTCGAGAAGGTCATCGGCGAGCTCAAGCGCAGCCCGCAGGTCGCCCAGGCCGCCGACCCGTTCGTCGGCCAGACCGTCAACCCGGCGGGCACCACCGGCTACGCCTCCGCCGCGTACAAGGTCAAGGCCGACGAGCTGACCGAGGACTCGCGCACCAACCTCAAGGACGCCCAGCAGCACGGCCGCGACGCCGGGCTGACCGTCGAGGTCGGCGGCAGCGTCCTGCAGCAGATGCCCGAGGGCGGCTCCGAGGCCATCGGCATCGCGGTCTCCGCGGTCGTCCTGCTGATCACCTTCGGCTCGCTGGTCGCCGCGGGGCTGCCGCTCCTGACGGCCATCATCGGCGTGGGCATCGGCGTCTCCTCCATCGCCGCGCTCGCCCCGCTGCTGGACCTCTCCAGCAACACCTCCACGCTCGCCATGATGATCGGCCTCGCGGTCGGCATCGACTACGCGCTGTTCATCGTCTCCCGCTACCGCGCGGAGCTGGCCGAAGGCCGTGAGCGCGAGGAAGCGGCGGGCCGGGCCGTCGGCACGGCCGGATCCGCGGTGGTCTTCGCGGGCCTGACCGTCGTCATCGCGCTCGCGGGCCTCATGGTCGTCAACATCCCCATGCTGACGAAGATGGGCATGGCCGCGGCGGGCACGGTCACCATCGCGGTGCTGATCGCGCTCTCGCTCATCCCCGCCCTGCTCGGCTTCGCCGGCAAGCAGGTGCTCGCCCGCAAGGTCCGCAAGGCCGGGCCGGACGCAGCCGACGGCGACAAGCCGAACATGGGCACCCGCTGGGCCCGCTTCGTCCTGCGCAAGCCGGTGCTCGTGCTCGTGGCCGGCGTGCTGGGCCTGGGCGCCATCGCCGTGCCCGCGGCCTCGCTGGAACTGGGCCTCCCGGACGACGGCGCGGCCTCCAAGAGCAGCACGCAGCGCAAGGCGTACGACCTGCTGTCGGAGGGCTTCGGCCCGGGCTTCAACGGCCCGCTCATGGTCATCACGGACGTGGCGGACGCCAAGGACCGCAAGGGTGCCGCGCAGAAGGTCGGCGACACCCTCAAGGGCCTGGACAACGTCGCCACCGTGACCCCGGCGCACTTCAACCCCGCCGGTGACACGGCCATGCTCACCGTCGTGCCCAAGTCCAAGCCCACCAGCAAGGACACCGAGGACCTCGTCCACGCGATCCGCGACAAGGGCGACTCGCTCAAGGCCGACACCGGCGCCGAGGTGCTCGTCACCGGCGCCACGGCGATGAACATCGACGTCTCGCAGAAGCTCAACGACGCCCTGCTGCCCTACCTGGCGCTGGTCGTGGGCCTGGCCTTCCTGCTGCTGATGGTCGTCTTCCGCTCGGTGCTCGTGCCGCTGAAGGCCGCGCTCGGCTTCCTGCTGTCGGTGATCGCCGCGCTGGGCGCCGTCGTGGCGGTCTTCCAGTGGGGCTGGCTCGGCTCGCTCTTCGGGGTCGAGGAGACCGGCCCGATCATGTCGATGATGCCGATCTTCATGGTGGGCGTCGTCTTCGGCCTCGCCATGGACTACGAGGTCTTCCTCGTGACGCGGATGCGCGAGGCGTTCGTCCACGGCGAGCGGCCCGGACAGGCCGTCGTGACCGGCTTCAAGCACGGGGCGCGGGTCGTGACGGCCGCGGCCGTCATCATGATCAGCGTCTTCGCCGGCTTCATCGGCTCGTCCGAGCAGATGATCAAGATGATCGGCTTCGGCCTGGCCATCGCGGTCTTCTTCGACGCGTTCGTGGTCCGGATGGCGATCGTGCCGGCGGTGCTGGCCCTGCTCGGGAAGTCGGCCTGGTGGCTCCCGGGGTGGCTCGCGAAGATCCTCCCGAACGTGGACGTCGAGGGCGAGGGCCTGCAGAAGCGGCTCGAGACGCCCGGGGCGCCGAAGTCGCCGGAGGCGGACGAGGACCGGGAACTGGTCAAGGCCTGACCCGCCCTTTCGCGACCGCGGCCCGGCGGTGCCCCTCACCCGTGCGGGTGGGCCGGCACCGCCGGGCCGCGGCGTTTGCCGCGGCAGCGGCGGTCCCTCACGGGGGTGGGACCGGGGCCCTTCCCCCGCCGCGACCGGGGGCACCTCCCAGCGGTGGCTGGGGGAGCGCGGCCGCACGCGACGAGCCCGGCGGTGCCGAGCGCACCGTGGTCGTACGCCCCGCGCCCCGGCGGCAACGTGGCGTACGCCATGAATTCGACCGGATTGGGAACCGCCGCCCGCCGTACCCGCGTTTTCCCAAGTCCACGGGCCAACGAACCCGTGGGCGCGTTCGGGGGCGCGCGCGAAGGAAAGGGCTCCGCGTTGAACCTGCTCGATCTGCTGCTGTTGCTCGTCGTCCTCGGCTACGCCGTCTCCGGCTTCCGCCGCGGCCTCGTGGCCGGCGTCGTGCTGCTCGCCGGTTTCCTCGGCGGAGCCGTCATCGGCGTGTGGGCGCTGCCGTTCGCCCTGGAGCCCTTCGAGGCGGGGACCGCCACCGCCGCGGTCGTCGCGGTCCTGGTCGTCCTCGTCCCGGCGGCGATCGGCCACGCCCTGGCCGCCCGCCTCGCCTACGGCCTGCGCCGCCGCCTGACGTGGGCCCCGGTCCGCGGCGTCGACGGCGTCGGCGGCGCCGCCGTGAACTCCCTGGCCGTGCTGCTGGTCGGCTGGGTGGCGGCGAGCGTGCTCGTCTCGGCGAATTCGCCGCTGCTCGCCCGGCAGATCAGGGAGTCGACGCTGCTGGGCGCGGTCCAGAAGGCGATGCCGGAGCAGGCGCCGACCTGGTTCAGCCGCACCACGGACGCCCTGAACGGCGCGGGCTTCCCGCAGGTCTTCAACCCCTTCGAGAACGAGCCGGCGACGAGCGTGCCGAAGCCCTCGGGCGACGCCGTCACGCCCGCCGCGACGAAGGCGGCCAAGGAGAGCGTGGTCAAGGTCGAGGGCGTCGCGGACACGGGCGAGGGCCGCCGCGGCCAGGAGGGCAGCGGCTTCGTCTACGCCGCGCAGCACGTGATGACCAACGCCCACGTCGTGGCGGGGGTGAACAGCCCCACCGTGCGGGTCGGCGGCGTCGGCAAGGCGTACCGGGCGAAGGTCGTCCTCTTCGATCCGAGGGCGGACGTCGCCGTCCTGGACGTGCCGGGCCTGAAGGCGCCGGTGCTGCCGTTCGACAAGTCCGCGAAGCGCGGGGACGCGGCGGTCGTCGCGGGCTTCCCGCAGAACGGCGGCCTCGACATCCGCGCGGCCACGGTCGCCAACGAGCTCCGGGCCAAGGGCCAGGACATCTACGGCGACGGCGTCACCACGCGCACGGTGTACTCGGTCCGTTCCACGATCCGCCCGGGCAACTCCGGCGGCCCGCTGCTGACGCCCTCCGGCCGGGTCTACGGCGTGGTCTTCGCCCGCTCCACGGCGGACGCGGAGACGGGCTACGTCCTGACGGCGGCCCAGGTCGCGGAGGCCGCCGAGCGCGCCGCCACGGCGACGGCGCCGGTGACCACGGGGAGCCGGGCGGCGCTGTAGCAGCACCGCCCGGCCGCCTCGGCCCGGCTGCCGCCCGGGCCTCGGGTCACTTCTTGCAGCCGGCCAGCACCTGCTGCAGCTTGGCCTTCTCCTTCCGGGTGACGGACAGCCCGTAGTAGTCCTTCACCCCGATCCACGCCTGGCTGTAGAGGCACTCGGCGCCGGCGACCGGCATCCACTTCTCCGGCCCCTTGTCGCCCTTGCGCCGGTTGGCCCAGGTGGACACCGCGATCAGCTGCGGCGAGGCGGCCAGGTCGTTGGCGAACTCCTGCCGCTTCTTGTCCGTCCAGCTGCGCGCGCCGGACCCCCACGCGTGCCGCAGCGGTACGACGTGGTCGATGTCGACGTGCGCCGGGTCGGCCATGTCCCTGTTGTCGTACTCGCTGTGCCACCGCCCGCCGACGACCTTGCACCGGCCGTCGAGCGTCGCCGGGACGACGGACTGGAACTTGAGGGCGATCTGCCGGGTGGTGCACCGGTCGACGCCGTGCTGGACCCAGCAGACGGAGCCGAAGCGCTTGCGGTGGTAGCCCGTGCTGCTGAAGGGCTTGACCTTCAGCTCGCCCAGCATGCGCACGGCCTCCTTGCGGTCCGGCAGGTTCCGGGGCCACTTCAGGGGGAGGCTGCGGCCCGCGGGCGTGGTCGGCGGGTTCCCGGTCTGGGGAGGCCGCGTGTAGATGTCGCCCTCGTCCGCGGCCGGCCCTTCGCAGTCGTTCTCGTCGAAGTCCAGCGGGGCCCGGTGCTGGTGCCGTCCGGCCTGCTGCCCGGCCTGCGGCGTGACGGGTTCCGGCGGGGGCGTGGCCCGGGCGACCGTCCCGGGGAGGGCCGCCGGAACGACGGTGGCGGCGATGGCGAAGGCGATTCCCAGGCGTCTGTACCGGCGCATGACGCATCTCCTCAGGCGTTGCTGTGCTGCGGGTGCCGATGTGGCGCGTCATGAGGAATTGACCAAGCACGGGTCAAATGTGCGTATATTCTGATTAATTCACCCGTCTGAGTGGGGAAACGCCCCCGGCCGGTTCGCGCAGCCCGGGGTGGCCTCCCGCGCCGCCGACCACCCCTGCGGGGCCCCCGCAGGGCCGCCTACACGGCGATCCGCTCCAGCCCCTCCTCCTCCGCGGCCTCCGCCTCCTCCAGCAGCCGCTCCGCCACCGCGTCCAGGGCGCGGTCGAGGCGGGCGCGGTCCTCGGGGTCGCCGACGTCCCAGTCGTCCAGGCGCGCGGCCAGCCACGCGCGCCACGTCGTGCCCAGCCGCTCGATCTCCGCCTCGCCCGCGGGCGTCAGCGAGAGCCGGTCGCCGTCCACGCGCGCGTACCCGGCCTCCGCCGCGCGGGCGAAGACCGGCTTCAGCACCTCCGGCGGCATCCGGTGCGCGGCCGCCACCGACGACAGCGCCGCCTCGCCGCGCACCCGCAGGCGCCAGTGGATCTGGCCCAGCGTCCACGCCTCGGCCGGGCCGAGCGGGCTGCCCGACTCCGCCAGGACCTGACGGCTCACCGGCCCCTTCGCCTTGCGCATGACGCCCGCCACCGCCCGCTCCAGCTGCCGCTCCGCCTCCGCGGAGTCCGGGGCCGCGAAGCCCTCGCCCATGTCGGACGCACCGGCCCGCGCGCTGTCGCGCAGCGGCACCTCCTTGAGGAACCACGCGGCGACGAAGCCCGCCAGCGCCACCGGCACGACCCACAGGAAGACGTAGTTCACGGTCTCCGCGTACGCGTCGACGACCGGCCGCGCCTGCTCCGCCGGCAGCGCGGCCAGCCCCTGCGGGCTGATCACCGCGGACGGCGGCACACCGGGCGAGCGGGCCAGCGCCTCCACCAGATTGGGCTTGAGCTGGTTGCTGTAGAGCGTGCCGAAGATGGCCGTGCCGAAGGCGCTGCCGAGCGTGCGGAAGAACGTGACGCCCGAGGTGGCCGTGCCCAGCTCGTGGTACGGGACGGTGTTCTGCACGGCGATCGTCAGCACCTGCATCGCCAGCCCGATGCCCACGCCCAGCACGAACATGTACAGCGACTCCAGCCACGCACCCGTGGACGCCCCCATCGTCGACATCAGGTACAGGCCCAGCGCCATCACCGCCATGCCCGCGATGGGGAACATCCGGTAGCGGCCGGTGCGGCTGACGACGATGCCCGAGAGCATGGACGCGCCCAGCAGCCCGGCGACCATCGGCAGCGCCCGCACGCCCGACATGGTGGCCGACACCCCGTCCACGTACTGCAGGTACGTCGGCAGGTACGTCAGCGCGCCCAGCATCGCGAAGCCGACGATGAAGCTGAGGAGGGAGCAGACGGTGAAGACGGGATTGCGGAACAGGTGCATGGGGAGCATCGGTTCCTTCGCCCGCAGCTCCACCAGGACGAAGCCCGCCAGGAGGGCGATCGCACCCGCGAACAGGCCGACGATGACCGCCGAGCTCCACGCGTACGTGTTGCCGCCCCACTCCAGGCCCAGGACCAGCGCGGAGGAGCCGGCGGCCACCAGGGCGATGCCCAGGTAGTCGATGACGGGCCGCACCGCCGAGCGGACCACCGGGATCGTGCGGGCCGCCATGACGACCATCACGATCGCGACGGGCACGTTGACGTAGAAGCACCAGCGCCAGGTCGCGTGGTCGGTGAAGACGCCGCCCAGGGTCGGGCCGACGACCGTCGTCACGCCGAAGACCGCGCCCAGCGCGCCCTGGTACTTGCCGCGCTCGCGCAACGGGATGACGTCCGCGATCAGCGCCATGGCGGTGACCATCAGACCGCCGCCGCCGATGCCCTGCAGGGCGCGCGCGGCGATCAGCATCATCATGGAGTTGGCGACGCCCGCGAAGACCGATCCGGCGGTGAAGACGACGGCGCTGAGCTGGAAGACGACCTTCCGGCCGAAGAGGTCGCCGAACTTGCCGACCAGGACGGTCGAGACGGTCTCGGCGAGCAGGTACGCCGTGACCACCCACGCCATGTGCCCGCCGCCGCCCAGGTCCGCGACGATCGTCGGCAGCGCCGTGGAGACGATCGTCTGGTCGAGGGCCGCGAGCAGCATGCCGAGCACGATCGTGACGAAGACCAGGTTCGTACGGCGGCGACCGAGCGGCGGCGGGGCCGCGGGGACGTTCGCCGGGGGCGCGGGGGCCGTGGTCATACTGCCCAGCATTCGGGCAGGGGGCCGGGGCCGCCACCGGGGCCGCCGCCGTTGCCGCCGCCCGGGGCGGCGCGCGGGTGAGCGAGGGGCGCGCAGAAGCAGTGCACAAGCTCTTGCGAGAGCTTTGCAGAACGCCCCTATCATCGAGCGGTTCTGGCCACGGTGACGAAGGAGCGACGTCATGCACGTACCGGACGGATTCATCGACGCGCCCGTCTCGGCCGCCACGGCCGTGGTCGCCGCCGGCGCCGTCGCCGTGAGCCTGCGCGGCGCCCGGCGCGAACTCGACGACAAGGCCGCGCCGCTCGCGGGGCTCGTCGCGGCGTTCATCTTCGCCGTCCAGATGCTGAACTTCCCCGTGGCGGCGGGCACGAGCGGGCACCTGCTCGGCGGCGCGCTCGCCGCGATCCTCGTCGGGCCGTACACGGGCGTGCTCTGCATATCCGTCGTCCTGCTCATGCAGGGCGTCCTCTTCGCCGACGGCGGGCTGACCGCGCTCGGCGTCAACATCAGCGTCATGGGCGTGGTCACGACCGTCGTGGCGTACGCCGTGTTCCGCACCCTGGTGAAGGTGCTGCCACGCGGGCGCACGAGCCTGACCGCGGCCTCCTTCGCCGCCGCCCTCGTCTCCGTCCCGGCCGCGGCCGCCGCGTTCACCCTGATCTACGCGGTCGGCGGCACGACGGACGTGCCGGTCGGCAAGGTCTTCACCGCGATGGTCGGCGTCCACGCCCTCATCGGCCTGGGCGAGGCCGCGATCACGGCCCTGACGGTCAGCGCGGTGGCAGCGGTCCGCCCGGACCTGATCCACGGCGCGCGGGACCTGATCCGGCCCCTGGAACTGCGCACGGCGCCGGAGACTTCTCCCCGCCGCGACGGCGACCAGCCCGGGCGGGGCGGCTTGGCCGTGCCGGACGGCGCGGCCGGGCCTGCAGCTTCGGAGGCGTCCACGGCGCCGGGGGGCCCGGCATCTCCTCTCCGCCACGACGGCGACCAGCCCGAGCGGCGTGATCCGGCGGTGCCGGACGGGCTTGAGGAAGGCGGGCACCGCCGGGCAGGCGGTCACCGGCCGGGCGCCGTCGCGGCGGATTCGGTGGGCGCGGCCGGTGCGGAGCCTGCGGGGACGCAGGCGTCCCCCGCGCTCGACGGCGCGAGGCCCGCCGCGGCGCCCCGGTCCGCGCGGCGCCTGTGGGTCGCCGGGCTCGGCGTCGCGCTCGTCTGTGCCGGAGGCGTCAGCTACTACGCCTCCTCCAGCCCCGACGGGCTGGAAAAGGTCGCGCAAGACAAGGGCATCGACAGCAAGGCCGAGGAGCACGCCGCCAAGGACTCCCCCCTCGCCGACTACCAGGTCAAGGACGTCGCCGACGAGCGCATCTCCGGCGGGCTCGCCGGAGTGATCGGCGTCGGCGCGACCCTCGCCGTGGGCACCGCCGTCTTCGTGGTCGTGCGCCGCCGCCGCGCCGCCCCGTCCGCCGAGAGCGCCTGACGATGGGCGCCGGTCACGCGCACAAGCTCTACCGGCACGCGCATTCCCCCGTCCACGCCCTCCCCCCGCACTGCAAGATCGCCGCCGTTCTCGCGTTCGTCCTCACGGTCGTGGCGACCCCGCGCGAGGCCGTGTGGGCCTTCGGCCTCCACGCCCTGCTCGTCGCCGCCGTGGCGGCGACGGCCCGCATCCCGGCCGGTTTCCTGCTGCGCCGCCTGCTGGTCGAGATCCCGTTCGTGGCGTTCGCGCTGCTGATGCCGTTCGTCGTGCCGGGCGAGCAGACGCACGTGCTCGGGCTGTCGCTCAGCGGGCCCGGCCTGTGGGGCGCCTGGAACGTCCTGGCCAAGGGCACGCTCGGCGTCGCCGCGTCCGTCCTGCTCGCCTCGACGACGGAGCTCCGCTCGCTCCTCCTGGGCCTGCAGCGCCTGCGCATGCCCCCGCTCCTCGTCCAGATCGCCTCCTTCATGATCCGCTACGGGGACGTGGTCACCGACGAGATGCGCCGCATGCGCATCGCCCGCGAATCGCGCGGCTTCACGGCGCGCGGCGTGCGCCACTGGGGCGTTCTGGCCAGGTCCGCGGGCGCGCTGTTCATCCGCTCGTACGAGCGCGGGGAGCGGGTCCATCTGGCGATGCTGAGCCGGGGGTACGCGGGGACGATGCCGGTGCCCGACGAGGTCGCGGCGACCCGTACGCAGTGGGCGTACGCGGCGGCCCTCCCGCTGGCCGCGCTGGCGGTCTCGCTGGCGGCGTGGGCGGTGCCGGGCGGCCTGCCCTGGACCGCCGGCAGCTGACCCCCGCTCCGTACCCGCCCGCCCCCGGCGCGCGCCCGCCCTCCCCGACCAGAAGGACCTCCCCCCATGACCGTCGCCGCGTCCTCCCCGTCCTCCCCACCGCCCCCGCCCTCCCTGGAGGTGTCCGGCCTGGCCTACGCCTACCCCGACGGCCACCAGGCCCTCTTCGGCGTCGACCTGGCGGTCGCCCGCGGCGAGCGCGTCGCGCTCCTCGGCCCGAACGGCGCCGGCAAGACCACCCTCGTCCTCCACCTCAACGGCATCCTCGGCGGAGGCCTCGGCCGCGTCAGCGTCGCCGGCCTGCCCGTCGAGAAGCGGAACCTCGCCGAGGTCCGCCGCCGCGTCGGCATCGTCTTCCAGGACCCCGACGACCAGCTGTTCATGCCGACCGTCCGCGAGGACGTCGCCTTCGGTCCGGCGGCGGCCGGCCTGCGGGGCGCCGAGCTGGCGGCGTGCGTGGAGAAGGCCCTGGCGCGCGTCGGCATGGCCGGCTTCGCGGACCGCCCGCCGCACCACCTGTCCTTCGGCCAGCGGCGGCGCGTGGCCGTGGCGACCGTCCTGGCGATGGAGCCCGAGATCCTCGTCCTGGACGAGCCCTCGTCCAACCTCGACCCGGCCTCGCGCCGCGAGCTCGCGGACGTGCTGCGCTCCCTCGACGTGACGGTGCTCATGGTCACGCACGACCTCCCGTACGCCCTGGAGCTGTGCGAGCGGTCCGTCGTCCTCAGCGAGGGCGTCATCGCGGCGGACGGCCCGACCCGCGACCTCCTGTGTGACGAGGACCTCATGCGGGCGCACCGCCTGGAGCTGCCGTTCGGCTTCGACCCGCGCACGGCAAGGCCGGTGGGGCCGTAGGCGGGCGTCCGCGGCGTCGCCGGAAGGTGACAGGCCCCCCGGGTCCCTCCACCCCGGTCTACGCGCATTGACGAACGCGTTGCACCATGGTGGAGGAATTTGCAGCAATCGGCACAGGAGCAGGCAACAGTGGTGGACGTCCAGGGCACGGTGGCGGACGGTTTCGAACCGGTCCGGGACGCCTTCGCGGAGAACTTCGCCCGGCGCGGCGAGCGGGGTGCGGCCGTCGCCGTCTACCGCGACGGGCGCAAGGTCGTCGACCTGTGGGGCGGCGCCCGGGACGCCGACGGCGGCGAGGAGCCGTGGCGGCGCGGCACCGCGCAGATCGTCCGCTCCGCCACGAAGGGCGTGGCCGCGGCGGTCCTGCTGCTCCTGCACCAGCGCGGACAGGTGGACCTGGACGCGCCCGTCGGCACGTACTGGCCCGAGTTCAAGGCGGCCGGCAAGGAACGGGTCCTCGTCCGGCACCTGCTGTCGCACCGCGCCGGCCTGCCCGCGCTCGACGAGCCCCTCACCCCGGCGCAGGCCGTCGACGGCGTCAGCGGCCCCGCGGCGCTGGCCGCCCAGGCCCCGGCGTGGGAGCCCGGCACGGCGCACGGCTACCACGCGCAGACGTACAGCTGGCTGATCGGCGAGCTGGTCGAGCGCATCACCGGCCGCTCGATCGGCCGCTGGATCGCCCAGGAAGTGGCCGGGCCGCTGGGCCTGGACCTGTGGCTGGGCCTGCCGGAGTCCGAGCAGCAGGCGGGCCGGGTCGGGCGCATCGCGGACATCGAGGCGCCGGCGGCCCCGTCGTCGGCCGGCCTGCGGGTGCGACCGAAGCAGTCCGTCACGGACGCCTACCGCGACCCGGAGTCCCTGACGCGGCGCGCCTTCGCGGCGATATCCCCGGCGGCGGACGAGAACGACCCGGCGTACCGCGCCGCCGAGCTGCCCGCCTCGGCGGGCATCGCGACGGCGGACGCGCTCGCCCGCTTCTACGCGTCCCTGATCGGGGACGTGGACGGCGTACGGCGCCTCTTCGCACCGGCGACGCTGACGCTGGCCCGCACGGAGGAGTCGGCCGGCCCGGACCGGGTCCTGGTCGTGAACACCCGCTTCGGCCTGGGCTACATGCTCCACGGCCCGTCCTCGCCCCTCCTGGCCCCCGGCTCCTTCGGCCACCCGGGCCGCGGCGGCTCCCTGGCCTTCGCGGACCCGGAATCGGGCGTGTCCTTCGGCTACGTCACGAACGGCATGCAGAAGAACGTCACAGCGGACCCCCGAGCCCAGGCCCTGGTACGAGCCCTTGCGAAGGCGCTCGCCCCCTAGGAGCAGAGGCGCCACCTCATGCCGGCGCGGGCCGGCTCGGCCCCCGGCGGAGCGGCGGACCGGTGGCCGGTTCGGATCGGGCGCGGGTCATGGAGGCCGGCCCTCTTCTCCTTCGGGCGGTGGGTGCTTACGGTATCCACCCATGCAGCCCGTGCAGCCTCTGCAACGCTTCGACGGTTACGCCGCCCTCGTCACCGGCGCGGGCCGCGGCATCGGCGCCGCCACCGCGCACCGCCTCGCCGCCGAGGGCGCGCGCGTCCTGGTCACGGATCTCGACGGCGACCGCGCCGCCCGTTCCGCCGCCCGCATCCGCGCGGACGGCCTCGCCGCGGAGGCGCTGGCCTGCGACGTGGGCGACCGGGCCGCCGTCGAAGCGGCGGTGGCGCACGCCGTGTCCCGGTTCGGCGGCCTGGACGTCCTGGTCAACAACGCGTACTCGTTCCACCCCGACCCCCCGCTCGTGGAGGACGTCACCGACGACGCCTGGTCCCGGGACCTCGACATCACCCTGACCGGAGCGTTCCGCTGCGTACGGGCGGCCATGCCGCACCTGGCGGCCGCCCGGGACGGCCGCGGCGCGGTCGTCGGCATCGGCTCCGTCAACGGCGAGCAGGACTACGGCAATTTCGCGTACAGCGCCGCCAAGGCCGGCCTGGCGGGCCTGACCCGGACCCTGGCCGGGCAGTGCGCGGCCCGCGGCGTGCGCGTCAACCTGGTCGCCCCCGGCACGGTCCGCACGCACGGCTGGGACGACCGCCCCGGCGCGCTGGAGCGGGCGGCCCCGCTGTATCCGCTGGGGCGGGTCGGCGAGCCGGAGGACATCGCCGCCGCAGTCGCCTTCCTCGCCTCGCGCGACGCCGCGTGGATCACGGGCGTCACCCTCCCCGTGGACGGCGGCATCCTCATCGGCAACATCGGCCTGCAGCAAGCGTTCAGAGGGGAGTGACGCCCGGAAGAAGGGTCGCCGCCCGCGCCGTCACCCCGCGTGCAGCATCATCCCGATCCCCGCCACCATCAGCCCCGCCGCAGCGATCCGCGGCGCCCCGAACCGCTCCTTGAAGAACAGCGCCCCGATCGCCGCCCCCACCAGGATCGACGATTCCCGCAGCGCCGAGATGGGCGCGAGGTCGGCGCGCGTCTGCGCCCACAGCACCAGCCCGTACGCGGACACCGACAGCGCCCCGCCCAGCAGCCCGCGCACGGCGAACGGCCTGACCTCCGCCTTGAACGCGCCCCGCCGCGCTGCCATGGCGTACAGCGGGATGGGCGTCCCCTCCAGGATCATCA
Source organism: Streptomyces roseifaciens (assembly GCF_001445655.1). Classification (NCBI taxonomy): domain Bacteria; kingdom Bacillati; phylum Actinomycetota; class Actinomycetes; order Kitasatosporales; family Streptomycetaceae; genus Streptomyces; species Streptomyces roseifaciens. The sequence continues at coordinate 3,356,109 of NZ_LNBE01000004.1, read as the reverse complement.
GCCACGCGATGTAGCCGAGCGGCGTGCCCGAGGCGCGTACGCCCAGGCCGTCGACGACCGTGTACGCGGCGATGGCCAGCCCCGTCGCCCCGGCGGCCACGATGGCCGCCCAGTGGGGCCGGGCCCCGGAGCCCCGGATGCCCCACACCGCGAGCCCGACCAGCCCGGCCGAGGCCACGGCCACGCCCGCCGCCTGCCAGCCGCCGGGCGTCTCCCCGGCGAAGGCGGCGGCCAGGACGGTCACGGCGAGCGGGGCGGTGCCGCGGGCGATCGGGTACATCTGCCCGAAGTCGCCGAGCGTGAACGACCGCATGAGCAGCATCTGGTAGACGACGTGCAGGACGGCGGACGCCAGCAGGTACGGCCAGGCCGCCCCGGCCGGCAGCGGTACGAATCCCGCCATCGCCAGCCCGCACACCGCCCCGCCGCCCCCGACGAGCGTGAAGGCGAGGAGCTGGTCCTTGATGCCGTGCGCGATGGCGTTCCAACTGGCGTGGGTGACGGCGGCTATGAGGACGGCCGCGGCGACCAAAGGGGTCATGGCCCTCGACGCTAGCGCCGCGTGCGGGGCGCACGCGATGTTGCGTGCCTCACGCCGTCCTCGCGGCCGTGCTCTTTCCCGCCCGCTCGACGAGCAGCCAGCCGGCGGCGCACATGGCGACGGTGACGGGCGCGGTGACCCGTACGGCGACGAGGACGGCGGAGTGCCCGTCCAGCAGCCCGCCGAAGCCCACCATGGACAGCCCCAGCACGCCGAAGAGCGTGAGCGTGACCCCGAGGGCGGCGGCCGGGCCGGTGCCGCGGCGGACCGCGGCCGTGGCAGCCGTGGCAGCAGGGGCCGGCGGCTGCTCGGCCTTGCGGAAGACCGCGACCAGGAGCGCCGTGAGCGCCGCGGCGGCCGCGATGCGGAGCGGCACCTGCAGCCACCAGGCCGCGCCCGCCGGCTCCGGCAGGGGCACGTGCAGGGCCAGCATCGCCCCGTACACGCCGAGCATCGCCGTGAGGTGCCACAGGAACGCCGTCATCGCCACGCCGTTCGCGGCGATGACGGTGCGCCAGACGCGGGGCCGGGCCACGAGCCGCGTCATCGGGCCGCGCAGCAGCTCGACCGCGCCGATCAGCCACATGCCGTGGCAGAGCAGGGCGGCGGTGGGCGGCGCCATGTTGCTGATCTTCTCGCCCGGCATGCCCACCATGGACAGCGGGTACGGCCCGAACGCCACGAGGGCGACCGCGCCCGCGAGACCGGCTGCGGCGAGCGCCCACGGCACGCGAAGGCTCAGGCGCCCGTCGGCGCGCAGGAAGCCGAGCTGGTGGACGGCCAGCCAGACGAAGCCGAAGTTGAGGAACTCCACGTACGGGACGCCGGCGGCGAACCGCAGCACGTCGACGGCAGCGGCCGCGGCGACCAGGGCGGCGAAGGCGGCCCAGCCGTACCGCTCGTGGAGGCGGAGGAGCGGCGGCGTGAAGGCCACCATGGCGAGGTAGATGCCGATGAACCACAGGGGCTGGGCGACGAGGCGCGCGGCGACGTCCGCGAGGGCGCCGCGTTGGCCGCTCAGCTGGAGGGCGAGCGCACCGGCGCCCCACACGGCGACGAAGAGCATCGTGGGGCGCAGGAGGCGCTGGAGGCGGGCGCGGAGGAAGAGCGCGTAGGCGGGGCCGCCGGTGCGGCGCGTGAGGGAGCGGTAGGAGAGGGCGTGGGAGAAGCCGCCGACGAAGAAGAACACCGGCATGATCTGCAGGGCCCAGGTGAGCAGTTGCAGCTTCGGCTCGACCGCGAGCAGGTTGCCGACGGCGGCGCGGCCGTCGTCGTCCACGGTCACGGCGGCCATGAGCCAGTGCCCGAGCACGACGGTCCCGAGGGAGGCCACGCGCAACAGGTCGATGACGCGGTCGCGTCCCGAGGGCGTCGCCGCGGCGAGCTCCCGCGCACTGATCTTCTGTCCCATGGTGCCCACCTTCGCCGGGCCCGGGCCCGCGGCACCACCGCCGGGGTACTCAGATCGCCTCTGAGTACCCCGCGCCGGGGCCCTTGTCGTGCCGGGGCCCGGCAATCACCCCCGCCGCGACAGCGATCAGGACGCCCTCAGGACCGCCGCCACCACCGGGCCCGCCGAGTCGCCGCCGTGGCCGCCCTGTTGGACGTACGCCGCCGCGGCCACGTCACCGCGGTACGCGCTGAACCAGCCGTTCGGCTTGGCCTGGCCGTCGACCTCCGCCGAGCCCGTCTTCGCGCCGATGTCGCCGCCGAGCCCGGACATGGCCCGGGCGCCCGTGCCCGACGTCGCCGTCAGCCGCATCATCGAGCGCAGCTGCTCCGCGACCGGGCCGGGCAGGTCGCGGGCCGCGCGGGCGAGCTGCCGGTCGTCGAGGGACGGGTCGACGATGTAGGGCTGGTGGAAGGAGCCGGCGCGCACCGTGGCGGCCATGGAGGCCACGTTCAGCGCGGACATCTGCACCTTGCCCTGCCCGATCATCGCCGCGGCCTTGCCCGCCCCGGACTCGGCCGGCACGCTGCCGTCGAACGTGGCGAGGCCCGTCTTCCACTCCAGCCCGAGCCCGAAGACGTCCCGCGCCTCCGCCGCGAGCGCCCCGTCGCCGACCTGGCCCGCGAGCGAGATGAAGGCGGTGTTGCAGGAGGCCGCGAAGTCCTGCGCGAAGGTGGCGCCGGGGTTCTCGCTCTCCTCCACGTTGTGGAAGCGCATCCCGTACGTGGCGTACTTGGGGCAGGGCAGCGGCTTGCCGGGCGCGGCCTTGCCCTGTTCGAGCAGCATCGCCGACGTGATGATCTTCATCGTGGAGCCGGGCGCGGTCTGGCCCATCAGCGCGGTGTTGAACTCGGTCTTCTTGGAGTTGGCGACGGCCAGGATCTCGCCCGTGCTCGCCTTGACCGCGACGACGGACGCGTCGGCGTGCCGCCCGACGGCGGACTCGGCCGCCCGCTGCGCACCGGCGTCGAGCGTCGTCTTGAGCGTGGCGGGCTTGCCCCGCGAGACGACGTGCAGGGTCCTCGGGGCGATCCCCGCCGCGGCCGCGGCCTCCGCCCCGCCCTCCGGCACGGCCTGCACCTCCAGGCCCGGCTCGCCGCCCGCCGCCTCCCCGAACCGCTTGCGCAGCTGCGGCAGGACGGACGCGAGCGAGGGGTAGTCCTTGGCTTCCAGCTTCGTGCCGTTCCGGTCGACGGCGTCGACCTGCGGGGCCGCGCCCGCGTCCGTCCTCAGGGTCTCGTTGCGCGCGAGCTTGGGGTGGACGACGGAGGGCTGCCAGTCGACGAGCGCCTGCCCGGTGCTCCTGCCGCGGACGACTTCGAGCGCGGAGTCGTACGTCCACGTGGAGCGCTGCTTGCCGTGGGAGATCTCGGCGCTCACGGAGAACGGCACCTTGGCGCCTTGCGGCGTGCCCGGCTTCAGGGCCACCTTCTCCACGTGGACGGTCTCGCGGTAGCCGGTGAGCGCGGTGGTCGCCGCGGCCGTGTTGTCGGTGAGGCGGGCGGCCTTGGCGGTGTCGCCGGACTCCCAGGCGGCGAGGAAGTCGCGCGCCGTCCTCTCGACCTCGTCCGCCGTCGGCGGCCCGGTTCTCAGCGGGGCGGGTTCCCCGTGGGCTCCTGTCGAGCCGTCACCCGCCACGGCGTCCACGAGGTTGTACGCGCCCATGCCGGCCGCCCCCACCATGGCCGCGGTCACGACGCCGATGGCGATCTTCGCACCCTTGTGCATGTGTCAGCCCCCTCCAGGCCCCCCAGGCCCGACCCGGTTTAATCATCCGATTAAAACCTCTGCGGGCACTGTACGGGAAAGGTGGGGCGAGGGAGGGCGAAATGGCCGGAACTGGTCCTTCAGCCGGATCGCCGGCCCTTCAGTCAGATCGCTGGTCCTTCAGTCAGATCCAGGAGTCGAACCACATGCGGTTCCGCCACGCCTCTATCGGAATCGCGTTCCCGGTGTAGATCGGCCAGAAGTAGATGAAGTTCCACGCGATCAGCAGCACCAGCGTGCCCGCCCCGACCGCGCCCGCCACCCGCCGCCGCTCCGAGGACCCCGGCGGCCCCAGGAGCGCGCCGATCATCATGGCGAGCGCCAGGCACAGGAACGGCAGGAACACCACGGCGTAGAAGACGAAGATGGTGCGTTCTTGCCACATGAACCAGGGCAGGTACCCGGCCGCGACACCGCACAGCACCGCGCCCGCGCGCCAGTCGCGCCGCAGCGCCCACCGGTAGAGCAGGTACAGCACCGCGAAGCACGCCGCCCACCACAGCAGCGGGGTGCCCAGCGCGAGCACCTCGCGCGCGCATTTGTCGGCCGCGTCCGCCGGGCAGCCGTCCTCGCCGGGCTTCGGCGACTCGTAGAAGTACGAGACCGGGCGGGCCTGGACCAGCCAGCTCCACGGGTTGGACTGGTACGTGTGCGGCGAGGAGAGCGTGGTGTTGAAGTCCCACACCTCCTGCTCGTACTTCCACAGGCTGCGCAGGGGGTTGAGGACCCCGGCGAGGAAGCCGTCCGCGCTGTGGCCGCCGTCGTTCTCGGCCCAGTGCCGGTAGTAGCCGCTGTGCTGCCAGCCGTCCTTCTCGCTGTACGTGCCGCTGTTGACGAACCAGCCCGTCCACGACGCCAGGTAGACGCCGATCGCCACCGGCACCGTCGACAGGAACGCCCACGGCACGTCGCGCCGCAGCGCCGAGAGGAAGGGGCGGCGGGCCCCCGCCGCCCGCCGCGCGCCCGCGTCCCACAGGACGATCATCAGGCCGAACGCGGCCAGGTACACCGCGCCGTTCCACTTCGTGGCGCACGCCAGGCCCAGGAACACGCCCGCCGCGATGCGCCACGGGCGCAGGCCCAGGCGTAGTCCGTCACCGACCGCGTCGTCCGGGCGCGGCACGCCGTCCTCGCCGACCGGCAGCGCCGCGGCCAGGCGGGCCCGCGACCTGTCCCGGTCCACCAGCACGCAGCCGAACGCGGCCAGCACGAAGAACATGAGCACCGAGTCGAGCAGCGAGGTGCGGCTCATCACGAAGTGCAGGCCGTCCACGGCCATCAGGGCGCCGGCCAGGCAGCCGAGGAAGGTGGAGCGGAAGAGGCGGCGGCCGATGCGGCACAGCATCAGCACGGACAGCGTGCCCAGCAGCGCCACCATGAAGCGCCAGCCGACCGGGTTCAGGCCGAAGAGCCACTCGCCGAGGCCGATGACCCACTTGCCCATCGGCGGGTGCACCACGTAGCCCGGCGCGTCCGGGACGTCCGTCCAGCCCGCGATGACCTTGTCGTTGATGTCGTCCGGCCACTTCGCCTCGTAGCCGTACTTCCACAGCGCCCACGCGTCCTTGGCGTAGTACGTCTCGTCGAATATCACGGCCTTGGGGCTGCCCAGGTGCCAGAACCGGATCAGGCCCGCGAACAAGGTCACCAGCAGCGGACCGGTCCACCCCGACCAGCGCGCCAGCCGCTGCGCCGCGTCCGGACGCAGGCCGAGCGTCGCCCACACCCGCGTCCCGGGCTCGGGGAAGGGCGGTACGAGCCGCGCCCGCACATCCGGCTGCGGCCGGGCCGCGTAGCCGAACCGGCGGAGTCTGAGCTGCCACGGTGGCGGTCGCTCATCTGCCGTCTGGCCCTGCGGGGCGTGGGTCGCGGTGTCACTGGTCACCGCGCCATCGTAGGGAACGACCCTGTCAGTCGGCGGATCACGCCCGGGCATGTTCCCGGGGGGCCGCGGGGACCGCCGCGGAGCCGGGGCCTCTTGCTGCGAGCCGGCGCCTTCCCGCCGGGCAGCCCGGGCCTCTTGCCGCCGGGCAGCCCGGGCCTCCTGCCGCCGGGCAGGAACCTCCCGCCGCGACGGCGATCAGCCCGCGATCGGCCCCCACCGGGGGTCCGGCGGTGCCGAACACAGCCGCGGGTGGTCCCGGCGCGCCGCCGTGCCCCGGGCGCGGCCTGCGAGGATGGGAGGCGTGACTGGAACGCTCGTACTCGCAGGTACCCCCATCGGCGACGTCGCCGACGCACCCCCGCGGCTCGCCGCCGAGCTCGCCGCCGCCGAGGTGATCGCCGCCGAGGACACCCGCCGGCTGCGCAGGCTGACGCAGGCGCTGGGGGTGCACACCACCGGCCGGGTCGTCTCCTACTTCGAGGGCAACGAGTCGGCCCGGACGCCCGAGCTGGTGGAGGCGCTGGTGGGCGGCGCCCGCGTGCTGCTCGTCACCGACGCCGGCATGCCGTCCGTCTCCGACCCGGGCTACCGCCTCGTCGCCGCCGCGGTGGAGCGGGACATCAAGGTCACGGCCGTCCCGGGCCCGTCCGCCGTGCTGACGGCCCTGGCCGTCTCCGGCCTCCCCGTGGACCGCTTCTGCTTCGAGGGCTTCCTGCCCCGCAAGGCGGGCGAGCGCCTGGGCCGGCTCCGCGAGGTCGCGGCCGAGCGCCGCACGCTCGTCTACTTCGAGGCCCCGCACCGCCTGGACGACACCCTCGCGGCCATGGCCGAGGCCTTCGGCCCGGACCGGCGCGCCGCGGTCTGCCGCGAGCTGACGAAGACCTACGAGGAGGTCAAGCGCGGCCCGCTGAAGGACCTGGCCGCCTGGGCCGCCGAGGGCGTGCGCGGCGAGATCACCATCGTCGTGGAGGGCGCCCCCGAGCCCGGCCCGCAGGACCTGACCGCCGAGGAGCTCGTGCGCCGTGTGCGGGCGCGCGAGGAGGCGGGCGAGCGCCGTAAGGAGGCCATCGCGGCCGTAGCTGCGGAAGCAGGCCTACCCAAGCGCGAGGTCTTCGATGCGGTCGTGGCGGCAAAAAATGCGCCAGAACAGGCCCCGTCGCAAGGTAAAGGGATAATCTGAAAAGCAAAGCTTAGGTCTGGCAGCCTGGCACTTTGGGTAGCTCGACGCCAAGTTTGTCCCAATTCGGGGGATAGGCTGCTGCGTCTTCGCCGGGAAGGGCGTTCCCTGGATGTGGGACGTCCGGTCCCGCGAGAGACTTGTCCTCAGGACAAGAGGAGCTGCCATGAGCGAGATCGCAGGAACCTCGAACGGTGTCCATTCGATAGCGGCCACCGCACCCCCCACCGTGCTCGAGACCGAGACGGCGCACGAGTCGTACTCCTTCGCCTGCATGCGGTGCGGCCACGGCTGGGAGCAGTCGTACGAGATCGAGCACCACACGGACGCCGAGGGTCGGCCCTTCGTCATCTACTACGCGGACGGCGTGCGCGTGCCGTCCCCGCTGACCCGCCCCACCTGCGTGAACTGCGGCGAGCACGTCGTACGCATCATGCGGTCCGGCCGCGTCTCCCTGATCGCGGACGTCCTGCACCGGCCCGCGCACGAGGTTCCGGCCACGCAGCAGGCTCCCGCGGGCCCGCTCCACGCCGGCGGGCCCGTGCGCCCGGAGCGCCACAAGGCGCGCGCCGAGCGCCGCGAGCAGTCCGGGCAGTCCGGGCAGTCGGAGCAGTCCGCGCTTCCCGAGCAGCCCGAGCGTGACCACCACTGGCACCTCTCGGACCTCCTGCACCCCTTCCGTTCGCATCGCGGCAGCTAGTCCCTCCCCGCCCCTCCCTAGAATCACGGGCATGGCGGCAACGACAGCATCGAACAGCAGTGGCACGTCCGGCAGCGCGCGGAGCAAGGCCGACAAGAACGACAAGGACGCCCCTCCGCCGCTCCCGGCCCCGCTCGCCGTGCCGGTCGCCGATTCGCACACGCACTTGGACATGCAGTCCGGGTCCGTCGAGGACGCCCTCGCCAAGGCCGCGTCCGTCGGCGTCACCACCGTCGTCCAGGTGGGCTGCGACGTGGCCGGGTCCCGCTGGGCCGCCGAGACGGCTGCCGCCTGGGAGAGCGTATGGGCCACCGTGGCCCTGCATCCGAACGAGGCGCCCCGCATCGTCCACGGCGACCCCGACGGCTGGTCCCGCCAGGGCGCCCGCCCGGCCGGCGGCGACGCCGCCCTGGACGCCGCCCTCGCCGAGATCGACGCCCTCGCGGCCCTGCCGCACGTCCGCGGCGTCGGCGAGACCGGCCTCGACTTCTTCCGCACCGGCCCCGACGGCATGGCCGCCCAGGAGTACTCCTTCCGCCGCCACATCGACATCGCCAAGCGCCACGGCAAGGCCCTGGTCATCCACGACCGCGACGCCCACGCCGACGTCCTGCGCGTCCTGGACGAGGAGGGCGCGCCCGACGCCGTCGTCTTCCACTGCTACTCCGGCGACGCCGACATGGCGAAGGTCTGCGCCGACAACGGCTACTACATGTCCTTCGCCGGCAACGTCACCTTCAAGAACGCCCAGCCCCTCCGCGACGCCCTCGCCGTGGCGCCGCTCGACCTCATCCTCGTCGAGACCGACGCGCCGTTCCTGACACCCGCCCCCTATCGCGGACGGCCCAACGCCCCGTACCTCATTCCGGTCACGTTGCGCGCCATGGCGGGCTTCAAGGGGATCGGCGAGGACGCGCTGGCCACAGCCGTAGCGGCGAATACCGCGCGGGCATTCGGCTACTGACGGTCACTCCGCACCCCCTCTCGTCGCGACACCGTGTGATGATCCGACTTTGGAGAGTGATGCTCCCTCCGCTACAGTCCCGGGCCGAAGCCCGACCCAGGGGAGCGTCACGTGACTCATGCACAGGGCAGCCCCCGCGCCGCACGCAGCGGTGCGGCGGAAGCACCGCCGTACGACCCGTATGACCCCTACGGTCCGTATGCGCCGTACGACCCGTACGATCCGCACGACGGCCGCTACGACCTGTACGCCGCCTACGTGGCCCCCGTCGGGCCCTACCCGATATACGAACCGGTCCCGGTGCCGGTGCCGGCGCCTGCCGGCGGTACGTCCGGTGGCCCCGGACCGTACGACCCCTTCCTGCCCGAGCCCCGCGAGGGGGCGGTCGGCACCGGTCACGAGCGTCCCTACGAGGCGCCTCATCTGCCGCGGCAGCCCGTCAATCCCGTCAATCCTGTCGGTCCTGTCGGTCCTGTCGGTCCTGCCGGTCCCGTCGGGGAGCCGTACGACGGGGCCGGGGCGGATCCGGCACCGGACGCGGGCGCCACCGTGGACGCGGCGGATCCCGCCGCCCCCCGACGCGCCGGCGGCCGCGGCCGCAAGCGCCCCGGCGACCGCCCCGACGCCCTGCGCAGGCTGCTCCCGCAGGCCCTCGTCGTCGCGTTCCTCGCCGGCGGCACCTCCGCCTTCGTCGCCGACGACAAGACCGTCCACCTGAACATCGACGGCACCTCGCGCGAGCTCCACACCTTCGCCGACGACGTCGACGAGCTCCTCGCCGACCAGGGCATGTCCCTGGGCGAGCACGACGCCGTCTTCCCCGGCCACGGCCACGACCTCGCCCGCGGCGACGAGATCACCGTCCGCTACGGCCGCCCCGTCACCCTCACCCTCGACGGCGAGCACCAGCGCATGTGGACCACCGCCCGCACCGTCGACGGCGCCCTGCGCCAGCTCGGCGTCCGCGCCGAAGGGGCCTACCTGTCGACCGAGCGGTCCGCCCCCATCAGCCGCGAGGGCCTCGACCTCCACGTCCGCACCGAGCGCACCGTCACCTTCATGGCCGACGGCCGCGAGCGCACCATCCGCACCAACGCCGCCACCGTCCACGAGGCCATCGACCAGGCCGGCATCACCCTCCACGGCGAGGACACCACCTCCGTCAGCCCCGACAGCTTCCCCCGCGAGGGCCAGACGATCTCCGTCATGCGGATCACCGGCAGCGAGGAGGTCCGCGAGGAGCCCATCGACTTCACCACCGAGCGGCACGACGACCCCGACCTCTTCAAGGGCACCGAGGTCGTCGCCCAGCGCGGCGAGAAGGGCGTGGAACGCATCACGTACGCCCTGCGCACGGTCAACGGCGTCAAGCAGAAGCCCAAGCGCATCGCCTCCGAGACCGTCCGGCAGCCCCGCACCCAGATCGTCAAGGTCGGCACCAAGGCCCGGCCCGTATCGGTGCAGAGCTCCGACGGCCTGAACTGGGACGGGCTCGCCCAGTGCGAGGCCGGCGGCCGCCCCGACGCCGTCGACCCCTCCGGCACCTACGGGGGCCTCTACCAGTTCGACACCCACACCTGGCACTCCCTCGGCGGCACCGGCCGCCCCCAGGACGCGCCCGCCGCCGAGCAGACCCTGCGGGCCAAGAAGCTGTACGTCAGCCGGGGGGCGAGCCCGTGGCCCGTGTGCGGCCGTAAACTTCACGGGTGAGCTCCAGCCCCAGTACAGACGAGTCCGGCGCCCTGCTCGGCCCTGCCGACATCCGCGAGCTGGCCGCAGCCCTCGGGGTACGCCCCACCAAGCAGCGCGGCCAGAACTTCGTGATCGACGCCAACACGGTCCGGCGCATCGTCCGCACCGCCGAGGTCCGGCCCGACGACACCGTCGTCGAGGTCGGCCCCGGCCTGGGGTCCCTGACCCTCGCCCTGCTGGAGGCCGCCGACCGGGTCGTCGCGGTCGAGATCGACGACGTGCTGGCGGCGGCCCTGCCGTCGACCATCGCCGCGCGCATGCCGGAGCGGGCGGACCGCTTCTCGCTCGTCCACAGCGACGCGATGCACGTCCAGGAGCTGCCGGGGCCGCCGCCCACCGCTCTCGTGGCCAACCTGCCCTACAACGTCGCCGTGCCGGTGCTGCTGCACATGCTCGACCGCTTCCCGAGCATCGAGCGCACGCTGGTGATGGTCCAGGCCGAGGTCGCCGACCGGCTCGCCGCCCGGCCCGGCAACAAGGTCTACGGCGTGCCGTCCGTGAAGGCCAACTGGTACGCGGAGGTCAAGCGGGCCGGGGCGATCGGGCGGAACGTCTTCTGGCCGGCGCCGAACGTCGATTCGGGGCTGGTGTCGCTGGTGCGGCGCGCCGAGCCGATCGAGACGACGGCGAGCAAGGCCGAGGTCTTCGCGGTCGTGGACGCGGCGTTTGCCCAGCGTCGGAAGACGCTGCGGGCGGCGCTGGCGGGCTGGGCCGGGTCCCCGGCTGCGGCGGAGGCTGCGCTGGTTGCGGCCGGGATCTCGCCGCAGGCGCGGGGCGAGGCGCTGACGGTGTACGAGTTCGTGGCGATCGCGGAGAACAAGCAGGGCTGAGGCGGGCGGCGGTGCCGGGGCCGGTGGTGGTGCCGGTGCCGGGGGCTCCGGGGTGGGGGTCCGGGGCCGTATATTTACGGGCCGGTACCCCCGGCGTCATGGGCGCCCGCGACTGGCCCGCAAATACACGTCAGCGCCCCGGACCCCCACCCCTGCGCCCCCGTCACCTCCCGCCGTCTTCCGGCGGACGCGCGCATCCCCCGTACGATCGTGCGTGACCCCGTCCCGTACGACCCGAGGAGCCCGCTCCGTGTCCGTGACCGTTCGCGTCCCCGCCAAGGTCAACGTCCAGCTCGCGGTGGGCCCGCTGCGCCCGGACGGCTTCCACGACCTGGCCAACGTCTTCCTGGCGGTCGGCCTGTACGACGTGGTCACGGTGACGCCGGCGGACGAGCTGCGGGTGACGTGCTCGGGTCCGGATGCGGACAAGGTTCCGCTGGATCCCTCCAACCTGGCGGCACGGGCGGCGCTGGCGCTGGCTGAGCGGCATGGGCGGGCCGCTGATGTCCACATTCACATCGAGAAGGACATTCCCGTCGCGGGTGGCATGGCGGGCGGCAGTGCGGACGGTGCGGCGGCGCTGGTGGCGTGCGACGCGCTGTGGGGCACGGAGGCCTCGCGCGAGGAGCTGCTGGAGATCTGCGCCGAGCTGGGCAGTGACGTGCCGTTCAGCCTGGTGGGCGGGACGGCGCTGGGGCGGGGGAGGGGCGAGCTCCTGACGCCGGTCGAGACGGGCGGGAGTTTCTGGTGGGTGTTTGCAGTCGCGGACGGCGGGCTGTCGACCCCTGCCGTGTACGGGGAGTGCGACCGGCTGCGGGCCGACTCGTTCGTGCCGGAGCCGGACCCGTCGCCTGCGCTGATGGACGCGCTGCGGGCGGGTGACGCAGTGGCGCTGGCGGGTGCGGTGAGCAACGACCTGCAGGCGGCGGCGGTGTCGCTGCGGCCGTCGCTGCGCGCGACGCTGGACGCGGGGACGGAGGCGGGCGCGCTGGCCGCGATGGTCTCGGGATCGGGCCCGACGACGGCGTTCCTGGTGAGCGACGAGGCGGAGGCCGAGAAGGTCGCGGAGGCGCTGCGGGCGTCCGGTACGTGCCGGGCGGTACGGGTGGCTGCCGGGCCGGTGCCCGGGGCGATGATCACTGTCGGTTAGGCTCTGCGATTCCGCGCCCGGAAGGGGCGCCTGAATCGGGGGTTTCACCGTGGCGACTCCGCCGCCCTATCAGCAGCAGAACCCGTACCAGGGCCAGAACCCGTACGGCTATCCCGCGCCGGGACATGCGCCCGCGCCCGGCCCGATGCCTACGGGGCCGACGTGCCGCATGTGCGGAGGGTTCCCGGCCGTCGACGCGACGATCCGGCAGCATCAGGGCATCCTGATCATGATGCGCTTCCTGCACGTGAAGGGGCCGTTCTGCAGGAACTGCGGTCTCGCGGTGGAGCGGGACATGACGGGCAAGACGCTGTGGCAGGGCTGGTGGAGCCCGTTCTCCCTGGCCCTCTTCACGCCGTTCACGCTGATCTGGAACATGACGGTCCGGTCGAAGCTGAACAAGCTGCCCCCGCCGACCCCTGCGCAGATGCCCGCTCAAGGCTCTGGCCAGCAGTGGCTTTAGTTCACCCGTTCACCCGTTCGGGGAGAAGTTCTTCGAGCCCGACGTGTTTGCGGCTTGCCCGCCATACCGTCCCTTGCTACCGAGAGAGGTAGAAGGGGCGGGATGCCGGATGGACGTGCGACCTGATTCGCCGATGGCGTGGCGGCTGTGCGGGAACCAGATCAAGCTGTGGCGCCAGGCGGCGAACGTCAGCCGTGAGGAGCTCGCCGCGGAGGCGGGGTACGGAGTGGAGGCCGTCAGGTCCATGGAGATGGGCCGACGGAGGCCGAGCCAGCACCTGTTGCAAGTGGCGGACAGCATGTTCGGCGCGCACGGGAAGTTGGAGTCGGCGCACCAGTATTTGGAACCGGATCGGGCGCTTGTACGCACGACGGAGTTCCTGGCCATTGAGGCCGACGCGATCGCCGTGGACATGTACGAGGTGCTGCTCATCCCCGGTCTGCTGCAGACTGAGGCGTACGCGCGTGCACTCATGGCGGGTCACTGCCCTCCGGTGAGTGACTGCGTTGTCGATTCACGTGTCGCCGCCCGGCTGGAACGTCAGGAACTGCTGGCGAACCCGACGAGGTTGTTCAACTTTGTCATCCACGAGGCTGCCTTGAGGGCGCTGGTAGGCGGCCCGGAGGTGATGAAGGGGCAGCTCAACCATCTCCTGGAAGTCGGTGAGCTGCGTAACGTCTCCGTCCAGGTGCTGCCCCTTGGCCGAGGCGTCACTCCTGGGCTTGAAGGCGCCTTCGTTCTGCTGGAGACCTCCGAGCACAAGCACTACTGCTACGGAGAAACGCAGGTAAGCAGCATGCTTCACGCCGAACCGGAGAGGGTGAGCGCGCTCATGAAGCGCCATGCCATGATCCGCATGCAGGCTCTCGACGAAGTGGAATCGGCTCGATTCATCAGAGGGGTAGCAGAAGAGCTATGAGCACCGAACTGACCTGGCTCAAGTCCAGCTACAGCGGGTCCGAAGGCAGCAACTGCGTCGAGGTCGGGATCCTCCCGCAAGCCGTCCGAATACGCGACTCCAAGCGCCGGGGCGGCCCCCAGCTCGCCATAACCCCCCGCACCTGGGCGGCATTCGTGGCCCACGTACAAGTCGACTGAGCCCGCCCCGAGGGGGCGGAGAGGCTGCCCGCATGCGCTATGCCATCCGCTACAGCGAGGAGGCCGCGGCCCAACGCGACCGCCTCGACGCGCAGCGTCGCAGGACCTTCGACCGCGCCATCACCGTCCTAGCGGAGCGCCCCCGGCACGGGAAGTCCGTGGCCATGGGCGGGAACGTCCGGCACGTGTGGCTCACGAGTGACGTCCTCGCCCAATACGCCGTCTTCCACGGACGCGTGGTGATTCTCGCGCTGTCGGTCTTCGACCGGGGAGCCGTCCTCGGGTAGGGCTACCCCCACCCCCGTTTCACCTGCTGATCCCATGGGGCGGAACACTCCGCATCCCTAGCGTTTAGCGGGTGATGGGCAAGCTCGCAGCGCGGTCGCTGCGCTACAGAATCGGCGGTTTCACCGCCACCTTCCTCGCGCTGTTCATCGGCGCCACGCTCGTGATGGCCTGCGGGGGCCTGATGGAGACCGGCATTCGTAATGTCGCGCCTCCTGAGCGACTGGTGGGCGCTGATCTGCTCATCACGGGTGACCGCACGCACGAGGTCGCGAGCGGCAAGAAGCACAAGAAGGAGACGCCTCTCCCGGAACGGGTCTCGCTTCCGGTCGGCCTTGTCGACAAGGCGCGCGCCGTGCCCGGCGTCCGGTCCGCCACCGGTGAGCGGACCTTCGACGCCGCCGTGCTCGGCGGCACCGAGGTCAAGGTCCAGGCCCACGGCTGGGAGTCCGCCGCCCTCACCCCGTACGGGCTGACCGCGGGCAGTGAACCGGTCGGCCGTAACGACGTCGTCCTCGACACGGAGACCGCCCGCCGCGCAGGCGCCACGGCCGGCAGCCGTATCCGTATCGCCGCGCACGGCAGCGCGGCCACGTACACCGTCAGTGGCATCGCCCGCGCCCGCACCGCGGTCCCGCAAGCGACCCTGTTCTTTTCCGCGACGGAGGCGGCCCGGCTTTCCGGGCGGCCGGAGAGCGTTGCGGACATCGCCGTCACTCTCGTCCCCGGCGCACGCCTCGATGACGTCCGCAAGGGCATACAGGAGGCCTTCACCGGTAATCCCGTCACTCTCCTCTCCGGTGACGACCGGGGCGCCGTGGAGCACCCCGAGGTGGTGCAGGGCGGCGAGGACTTGGTCGCGCTGTCGGGCGTCGTCGGCGGGCTCGTCATCCTCGTCGTGGCGTTCGTGGTCGCCGGGACCGTGGCTCTCTCCGCGTCGCAGCGCGGCCGCGAGCTGGCTCTGCTGCGGGCGATCGGTACGAGTACCGGTCAGCTCCGGCGGATGCTGCTCGGGGAGACGCTCATGGTCATGGTGCTGGCGGGCGCCGCGGCCTGGCCCGCGGGGCCCGTCGTGGGGCGCCGGCTCTTCGAGACCCTCGTCGAGAGCGGCATGGTCGCGGAGACGGTCCGGTTCAGTCAGGGCTGGATCCCGGCGATGCCCGCGTACGGGGCGCTGCTGCTGACCGCCGTGGGCGGCGGACTGCTCGGCAGCGCGCGGGCGGTGCGGGCGAGGCCCGTGGAGGCGCTCGGGGAGGCGGCCGTGCAGAAGCCGGGCCTGCACCCGGTGCGGATCGTCGTGGGGCTGCTGTTCCTCGCCGGGACGGTCGCCCTGGCGCTCGTCACGGCGCTGGTCCTGCGCGGGCCGGTGGCGGCCAGCACCGCGGGGCCGACGGTCATGTGCTGTGCCATCGCGCTCGCCCTCCTCGGCCCCTGGTTCGCGAAACTCGTCACTCTCCTCCTGCACTGGCCCGTGAGGGTCCTGGCCGGGCCCTCCGGCCGTCTCGCCGCTCTCAACTGCCGTGCCCGTACGGCGAAGGTCGCCGCGATCGCGACGCCCGTGATGCTCGCCAGCGCCATCGCCACCGGGAACCTGTACCTGCAGACGACCACGGCCGCGCTCGCCGACCGGGCGTTCGCCGACAACCTGCGGGCCGACGCCGTCCTCACCTCCGCCGCGGGCGGGGTGGACCCGGCACTGCTGGCCCGCGTACGGGCGCTGCCGAGCGTCGCGGGAGCCGGCGCGTACGTGACCAGCAGGGCGTACACCGAGAAGCCGCACGACGGTAAGGAGAACAAGAAGGGCCTGCCGCTGCAGGGCGTGAGCGCGGAGGGCGTCGGGCAGACCCTCGCGGTCAAGGCGAGCGCGGGCAGCCTGGACGGCCTGCGCGGCGACGCGGTCGCCCTGCCGGAGACCGTGGCGCACCGCATGCACCGCACCGTGGGGGACACGATCACCCTGCGCCTGGGCGACGGGGCGCGGGCGGACGTACGGATCGTGGCGCTGTTCAAGGGGCGCGAAGGGTTCGACACGGCGCTGACGAGCGCGGAGCTGCTGGCGCCGCACACGACGGCCGGGCTGCCGTCGCAGATCCTCGTACGGGCGGACGGCGACCGCGGCCGGCTGATGGCCGACCTGGGCGCGCTCGCCGCGCAGCACCCGGGGCTGAAGGTCGCCGGGCGGGACGCGGTGACGGCCGCGCAGGCGGAGAGCAACCGCACGCAGGCGTCCGTGAACTACCTGATCATCGGGATGCTCGTGGCGTACACGGCGCTGTCGGTCGTCAACACGACGGCCGTCGCCGTGGGCAACCGCCGCAAGGAGTTCGCGCTGCAGCGGCTCACGGGGGCCACGCGGGGGCAGGTGCTGCGGATGATGACGGTGGAGGGCGGCCTGGTGGCCCTGGTCGGCCTGCTCCTGGGCGGGGTGGCCGCGGCGAGCACGCTGGTGCCGTTCGGGTACGCGCTGGGCGATGCGGGGACGATCACCGGGCCGCCGTCGATCGCCCTGACGGTGATCGGCGCGGGGCTCGCCCTGACGCTGGCCGCGACGCTCGTCCCCACGTGGTGGGCGCTGCGGTCCCGGCCGGTGGAGGCGGCCCGGGCCTGACCCGCGGGCGACGTTTCCCGGCATGGGATCCTGGAAGCCAGGAACCCCACACAAGGAGCGGCATGGCAGCCAACCTCGTCAATCTGGAAGCCGTCGACAAGGTGTACGGCACCCGTGCACTGCTCGACGGCATCTCCCTCGGCGTGAACGAGGGCGACCGGATCGGTGTGGTCGGCCGCAACGGTGACGGCAAGACCACCCTGATCCGGATCCTCGCCAAGCTGGAGGATGCGGACAAGGGCCGCGTCACGCACGCCGGCGGCCTGCGCCTGGGCGTGCTCACGCAGCACGACTCGCTGGACCCGGCCGCCACGATCCGGCACGAGGTCATCGGCGACCTCGCCGATCACGAGTGGGCGGGCAGCGCGAAGATCCGCGACGTGCTCACGGGCCTCTTCGGCGGGCTGGACCTGCCGGGCTTCGCCGACGGCCTGGACACGGTCATCGGCCCGCTGTCGGGTGGCGAGCGCCGCCGCATCGCGCTCGCGAAGCTGCTGATCGCCGACCAGGACATGATCGTCCTGGACGAGCCCACCAACCACCTCGACGTCGAGGGCATCTCCTGGCTCGCGGGCCACCTGCGGGCGCGCCGCTCGGCGCTGGTGTGCGTCACGCACGACCGCTGGTTCCTGGACCAGGTCTGCACGCGCATGTGGGACGTGCAGCGCGGTGTCGTCCACGAGTACGAGGGCGGCTACAGCGACTACGTCTTCGCCCGCGCGGAGCGCGAGCGCATCGCCGCGACGGAGGAGGCCAAGCGGCAGAACCTGATGCGCAAGGAGCTCGCCTGGCTGCGCCGCGGCGCCCCGGCCCGGACGAGCAAGCCGCGCTTCCGGATCGAGGCCGCCAACGAGCTGATCGCGGACGTGCCGCCGCCGCGGGACAGCGCCGAGCTGATGAAGTTCGCGAGCTCGCGGCTGGGCAGGACGGTCTTCGACCTGGAGAACGTGACGATCCAGGCGGGCCCGAAGGTGCTCATCAAGCACCTGACCTGGCAGCTGGGCCCGGGCGACCGGATCGGCCTTGTCGGCGTCAACGGCGCGGGCAAGACCTCGCTGCTGCGGGCGCTTGCGGAGGCCGCGGGCAGCGAGGGCGAGAAGCAGCCGGCGGCGGGCAAGGTCGCGGTCGGCAAGACCGTCAAGCTGGCGTACCTCTCCCAGGAGGTCGCGGAACTCGACCCGTCCAAGCGGGTGCTGGAGGCCGTCCAGCAGGTGCGCGACCGCGTCGACCTCGGCAAGGGCCGGGAGATGACGGCGGGGCAGCTGTGCGAGAAGTTCGGCTTCACCAAGGAGAAGCAGTGGACGCCGGTCGGCGACCTCTCCGGCGGTGAGCGCCGGCGGCTGCAGATCCTGCGCCTGCTGATGGACGAGCCCAACGTCCTGTTCCTGGACGAGCCCACCAACGACCTCGACATCGAGACGCTGACCCAGCTGGAGGACCTCCTCGACGGCTGGCCGGGCTCGATGGTCGTCATCAGCCACGACCGGTACTTCGTGGAGCGCACCACCGACCGCGTCTTCGCGCTCCTCGGGGACCAGGCGCTGCGGATGCTGCCGCGGGGCCTGGACGAGTACCTGGAGCGGCGGCAGCGCG
Organism: Streptomyces roseifaciens; assembly: GCF_001445655.1. Classification (NCBI taxonomy): domain Bacteria; kingdom Bacillati; phylum Actinomycetota; class Actinomycetes; order Kitasatosporales; family Streptomycetaceae; genus Streptomyces; species Streptomyces roseifaciens. Next base: position 3,337,846 of record NZ_LNBE01000004.1, on the reverse strand, counting down.
TCATCGAGGCTGCCGTGCCCGCCGTCGCTCCGGCCGCGGCAGCGGCGAGCGCCGTGAAGCAGAAGTCGGCCGGGGACGCGCGCGCCGCGAAGAAGGAACTGCAGAAGATCGAGCGCCGCCTGGACCGCATCAGCGAGCAGGAGGCGAAGCTGCACGCGCGGATCGCCGAGCAGGCGACCGACTTCGAGGCGGTGGCCAAGCTGGACGCGGAGCTGCGGGAGCTGGCGGGCGAGCGCGAGGAGCTGGAGCTGCGCTGGCTCGAACTGGCGGAGGACGCGTAGGCCTTGCCGGCGGTCACCCGAGCGCGGCGGTTCCGGCCGCCGGGTATGCCGCCTGGCGCCCCCGGCAGGTCAAGGATGCGTTCGCATCCTTGAATCCGCCGCGATGGCGCGCAACCACGATGGTGGTGTCCGGCGGTGCCGTACAAGCTCAGGTCGGACCGGCACCGCCGGGTACCGCCGTTGGGGCCGCTCGCCGCCGCGGCGGTTTGAAAGAAGCCGGCGTCTCCATGCTCCGCATGGGGGCGCCGCTTTGGTTGTCCGGCACGGGCAACAGTCTCGTCACGGCCCGGTATCGAGCCGTGTCCCGTCAGTACCGGGTGATAAAAAGAACATCCGCCAGCCCCGCCGCAACGAGGAAAGCTGATGTCAACACCGCCCCAGCCACCCAACCAGCCTCAGCCTGGCTTCGGGGCCCCCAGCCCCTCGTACGGCTACCCGCCGCAGCAGCCGGCGCCCGCGCAGGGCGCACCGGCGCCCCAGCCGCCGCCGGGCCCGCCCGGCCCGCCGCCGGCGGGTCAGCCCGGCTACGGGTACCCGCAGACGCCGCCCGCCGCGCCGCAGGGCCCGCCCCCGGGCGGCTACGGCTACCCGGGCCCGGGTCAGCCGCCCGCCGGCCAGCCCGCGCAGGGGTACCCGCAGTACGGCGCGTACCCGCAGCAGCAGCCCGGCCCGTACGGTGCGCCCGGCCAGTACCCCGGCGCGCCCGGTGGCAACGGCGGTGACGCCGCCAAGAAGAAGCGCATGGCGATCATCGCCGGCGCCGTGGCCGCGGTCCTCGTCCTCGCCGGCGGTGGCATCTGGTTCGCCACCAGCGGTAGCGGTGACGACGACAAGCCCAACGTCTCCAGCAACGGCCAGACCGGTGGCACCGGCAACAAGGGCGGCCAGGGCGGCAACGGCGGCGAGAAGCCGAAGACCGGCGCCGGCAAGCTGCTCTTCAACGTCGAGCAGGAGAAGGTCGACGACCTCGTCGGCATGAAGGGCATGTGGGCCACCGACCAGGTGGTCGCCAAGTCCGACATCTACAAGATCGTCGGCTATGGCCTGTCCGGCGGCAAGAAGTGGGAACTCCCGCTCGACGGCGCCGTCTGCTGGGCCGGACCGAAGGCCACGGAGGACGGCAAGGCCGTCGTCCTGGTCAGCGACGGCAAGCCCAGCTCGGAGAAGAAGTACGGCGGCCCCTGCACCCAGGTCATCGCCTTCGACGTCAACAAGGGCACCAAGCTCTGGCAGAAGTCCGCCAAGTCCGGTGACCGCGACGTGAGCTTCTCCGAGGTCACCATCGGCGGCGGCACGGTCGCCGCGGGCGGCATCAGCGGCGGGGCCGCCTGGTCGCTGGCGGACGGCAAGGAGCTGTGGGCGCCCAAGACCGACGGCGAGGACTGCCGTGACGGTGGCTACGGCGGCGGCAGCAAGCTCGTCGCCGTGCGCCGCTGCGGTGACATCGAGCGCGGCATCGTCAAGATCCAGACGCTCGACCCCAAGTCCGGCGCCGTGAAGTCCACGTACCAGATGCCGCCCGGCCTCTCCTGGCCGCACATCGCCTCCACCGACCCGCTCGTCGTCGGCGCCAACGCCGGTGGCAGCAAGGGCAACGGCGCGTCCGACTTCTTCGTGATCGACGACAGCGCCAAGGACGGCAAGCTGCGCAGCAAGATCTCCACGGACAACGGCAAGTACGAGCCGCGCTGCCCGGCGACCGAGGTCGAGGGCTGCACCAAGATGGTCATCACCAAGGACACGCTGTACATGCCGACCGAGGACCACTCCTCCGGCGACCCGAACCAGTCCGGCCGCGTCAACGAGATCGTCGCCTTCGACCTCTCCACCGGCCAGACCAAGGGCAAGACGGACGGCACGCCCGGCTCCAGCCTGGTGCCCCTCGGCATCGACCAGGACGGCTACCCGATCGCGTACCAGATCCCGACGTACAACGCGGGCGGCAAGGTCATGCGCATCGACCCCAAGACGTACAAGGGCGAAGTGCTGCTGAAGAACGCCGACGAGACGTCCCGGCCGGAGCGGGAGCTCTCGCCCGACTTCCAGCAGGGCCTGTGGGCCCAGGGCCGGCTCTTCCTCGGTACGAACTACGCGCACCGCACCACGGCCGGTCTCGGCAAGCAGTACACCATGATGATCTTCGGTGAGAGCTGACGCGCCAAGCTGACGCTTCCGTTGACACCACATGATCACGGCGCCGCCGTGACAGCGGTTTCCGACCGCTTGGCGCCGTGATCAAGCACAATTCTCGTCGTATCCCTGCCCGTCGCGCTGCCGTGCCTGAACGATCCGTTTCAGTCTCGAAGTACACGCGATTGGCAGGGATTTCGGCATTCCGGGGGACTTCTCACCGGTAAGGGGCGCGCAACGTCGAACAAGCGTGTAGCTTCCGGGGTCGAGGGGTCGACAAGGAGACGTAGAGACGTACGCGGGGCGACAGGGGGCAAGCGCATGGGCGTGCGGCTCATGGTGGTCGATGATCACCGACTGCTGGCCGAGGCGCTCGCCTCGGCCCTGAAGCTGCGCGGGCACCGGGTCCTGGCCGCGGCCGCGCCGAGCGCGGGCGCCGCCGACCTGGTGGTGAGCCGCGCTCCGGAAGTGTGCCTGCTGGGCACCGCCACCCCGGCCGAGCCGGGGGCCTTCGATCCGATCGTCCGCATCAAGCGCGACCGGCCGCAGGTGGCCGTCGTGGTGCTCGGCCCCGTGCCGAGCCCGCTCGGCATCGCCGCGGCCTTCGCCGCCGGCGCGTCGGGCTACGTGCGGCACAACGAGCGGATCGAAGGCGTCGAGCGCGCCATGATGAAGGCGAGGGCGGGCGAGGCCGCGGTCGATCCCCAGCTCCTGCAAGGGGCGTTCACGGAGCTCCTCAACCCCGCCGCCCAGCCGGACGACGAGGGCGCGCGGCTCCTGCAGCTCCTCACGCCGCGGGAGGTGGAGGTCCTCGTACGGGTCGCGGAGGGCGAGGACACGCGGCTGATCGCGGCAGGCATGGGCATAGCGCCGAGCACGGCCCGGACGCACGTGCAGCGGGTGCTGATGAAGCTGGGGGTGGGTTCGAGGCTGGAGGCGGCGGCCCTCGCCGCGCGTACGGGGCTTCTGGACCGCGCGGCCGCCGGTCCGGGCCCGCTGCCCCCGCAGAGGGGCCCTGCGGCTCCGTAGCACGGGGCTCCGCCCCGGACCCCGGTCCTCGATCGCCGGACGGCTCTATCTTTGCTGGGCCTCAGCAAACTTCAGCCCGTCCGGCGTTTGAGGACGAGCGCGTTCAGCGCGATACGGGGGTCTGGGGGCCCGCCCCCAGTTACGGGAAGGGGCGGGGTGGGGAGAAGAAGCCCGTGAGCCCCGTGAGGAAGACGGCAACCAAGCTCGCCGACGGCCGTGAGCTGATCTACTACGACGCCGGCGACGCAGTTTTACGCGACGCCCCGGACCCCCGCCCCCTTCCCCCCGCCACACCCCCCGTCACCGAAGTCCGCCACGACCGAATCCTCGGCGAGGACGTCGTCATCGCCTCCCACCGCCAGACCCGCACCTTCCTCCCACCCGCGGAAGCGTGCCCCCTGTGCCCCTCAAGTCCCGGGCACCCCACGGAAATCCCCGCCCCCGACTACGAAGTCGCCGTCTTCGAGAACCGCTTCCCGTCCCTCGCGGGCACCGCGGGCCGGTGCGAAGTAGTCTGCTTCACGCCCGACCACCACGCCTCCTTCGCCGGCCTCACCGACGCCCGCGCAGCCCTCGTGCTCGCCGTCTGGACCGACCGCACCGCCGAGCTGGCCGCGCTCCCCTCCGTGCGGCAGGTGTTCTGCTTCGAGAACCGCGGCGAGGAGATCGGCGTCACCCTCGGCCACCCGCACGGCCAGATCTACGCGTACCCGTTCGTGACCCCGCGCACGGAGCGCATGCTCGCCTCCGCCGCCGCGCACGCGACCCGCACCGGCGGCGGCCGTAACCTCTTCGACGATGTCGTGGCCGCCGAGCACGAGGACGGCCGCCGCGTCGTCCTCGCCACCGACCACTGGACGGCCTTCGTCCCGTACGCCGCCCGCTGGCCGTACGAGGTGCACCTGTACCCGCGTCGCCGCGTGCCCGACCTGCTCGCGCTCGGCGACGCGGCGCGCACAGAGTTCCCACAGGTCTACCTGGAACTGTTGCGCCGGTTCGACCGGATCTTCGATGGGCGGGAAGGCGGGGACGGGCACAGCACCGGCCTGCCACCCGCCCTGCCGCCCACCCCGTACGTCTCCGCCTGGCACCAGGCGCCGTTCCGGGACCCCCGCAGGAGTGAATTCGCGCTCCACCTCGAGCTCTTCACCGTCCGCCGGGCTCCCGGCAAGCTGAAGTTCCTCGCTGGTTCCGAATCCGGCATGAACGTGTTCATCAACGATGTGCCGCCCGAGGCCGCGGCGGAGCGACTGCGAGAGGTAGCGAGCGAATGAGCGAGAGCAGCAGGAAGTGCCTGGTCACGGGCGGCGCGGGCTACGTCGGCAGCGTCGTGGCGGCGCATCTGCTGGCCGCGGGGCACACCGTGACCGTCCTCGACGACCTCTCGACCGGGCACCGGGCCGCCGTCCCGGAGGGCGCCGCCTTCGTCGAGGGCCGCGTGCAGGACGCGGGCCGGTGGCTCGACAGCTCCTACGACGCCGTGCTGCACTTCGCGGCGTTCTCGCAGGTCGGCCAGTCCGTGGCCGACCCCGAGCCGTACTGGCGCAACAACGTCGGCGGCACCGCGGACCTGCTCGCCGCCATGCGTGACGCGGGTGTGCGCACCCTGGTCTTCTCGTCCACCGCGGCCACCTACGGCGAACCGGCCGACGTCCCCATCACCGAGGACGCCCCCACCGCCCCCACCAACCCCTACGGCGCCACCAAGCTCGCCGTGGACCACATGATCGGCGGGGAGTGCGCCGCCCACGGCCTGGCCGCCGTCTCCCTGCGCTACTTCAACGTGGCGGGCGCGTACGGGCCCTACGGCGAGCGGCACGACCCCGAGACGCACCTCATCCCGCTCGTCCTGCAGGTGGCCCGGGGCGAGCGCGAGGCCGTCGCGGTCTACGGCGACGACTACCCGACCCCGGACGGCACCTGCATCCGCGACTACATCCACGTCGCCGACCTCGCCGAGGCCCACCTGCTCGCCCTCTCCGCCGCCCGCGACGGCGAGCACCTCATCTGCAACCTGGGCAACGGCAACGGCTTCTCCGTCCACGAGGTGATCGAGACCGTCCGCAAGGTCACCGGGCACCCCGTCCCGCAGATCGCCGCCCCGCGCCGCGCGGGGGACCCGGCCGTCCTCGTGGCCTCCGCCGAGCGCGCCCGCGAGACCCTCGGCTGGACCCCGCGCCGCCCGGACCTGGCCGGAATCGTCGCCGACGCCTGGGAGTTCGCGCGCCGCGGGCCCGAGCAGTGAACACCGCCGCCGAGGGCTTCGAGCGCGTCTACGGGTACGCCCCCGAGGGCGTCTGGGCCGCACCCGGCCGGGTCAACCTCATCGGCGAGTACACCGACGTCAACGAGGGCCACGTCCTGCCGATCGCCCTCCCGCAGTGCACCCGGGTCGCCGCGGCGGCCCGTACGGACGGCGTGCTGCGGCTGCGCTCGCGCGAGGCGGCGGGCACGGCCGAGGCGGCCCTCGCGGCGCTCGCCCCCGGCCGCGTGGAGGGCTGGGCCGCCTATCCGGCGGGCGTCGCCTGGGCGCTGCGCGAGGCGGGCCTGCCGGTGGGCGGCGCCGACGTGTACGTCGAGAGCGACGTGCCGGCGGGCGCGGGCCTGTCGTCCTCCGCCGCCCTGGAGGTCGCCACGGCCCTGGCGCTCACCGAGCTGCACGGCGCCGCCTGCGACCGCCCCGCCCTCGCCCGGCTCGCGCAGCGCGCCGAGAACGCCTTCGTGGGCGTCCCCTGCGGGCTCATGGACCAGGCCGCGTCCGCCTGCTGCACCGCCGGCCACGCCCTGCACCTGGACACCCGTGACCTCGCGCTGCGCCAGGTGCCCCTCGACCTGGCCGCGCACGGGCTGCGGCTGCTCGTCGTCGACACCCGCGTCCGGCACGCCCTGGCCGACGGCGCGTACGCGGCGCGGCGCGCGGGCTGCGAGGCGGGGGCCCGGGCGCTGGGCGTGCGGGCGCTGCGGGACGTGCCGTACGGGGAGCTGGACGCGGCGCTGGGCGGGCTCGCCGATGCGGGCGTGCGGCGACTCGTGCGGCACGTGGTGACCGAGGAGGAGCGCGTCCGGCGGGTCGTGGAGCTCCTCGGCGCGGGCGAGCCGCGCGCGGCCGGGCCCCTGCTGACCGCCGGGCACGCCTCCCTGCGCGACGACTTCGCGGTCTCCTGCCCGGAGCTGGATCTGGCCGTCGCGGTCGCGAACGAAGCGGGCGCGCTCGGAGCGCGGATGACCGGTGCGGGATTCGGCGGCTCGGCGCTGGCGCTCGTGGAGGAGACGGCCGCCGAGGCGGTCGGCGGGGCCGTCACGGCCGCCTTCGCGGCGGCCGGGCACCGTCCGCCCCGTGTCCTCGCAGCGGTGGCGGGCGGCGGCGCGCGGCGGGTGTGCCGAGGTGGGGAGCGGGCCGCAACGACGGGAACGCCGCGGACCCCTCCGTGATCGTGCAGTCGGGCATGGTCAACTTCGCGTCGTTCCATGTCGTTCACTGCCTCAATACTGAACAGAAAGCTCACCATAAACAGGCGGGTCGAGCAGTTTTGCCAATCGGCTTCCGTTGCGGGACCCCCGCCGTACGCTGATGCACAGCGTCGGTGGGGGCCGACGCTGATCAGGGGGCGAGACAGGCAGGTACGACGCCCGGGGCGGGGTGTAAGTCATCAGTGCGGCGGCGGCCGTGCGGCGTGTGGCGGCCCCGGACCGGGCGCCGTACCCGCACTGGCCGCCGCCCGGGATATGGGGGTGGCAGTGGCACGTATTCGGGTACTGGTGGTCGACGACCACCGCATCTTCGCCGAGTCGCTCGCCGCCGCCCTCGCGGCCGAGCAGGACGTGGAGGTCTCCGCGGCCGGCAGCGGGCCGGCGGCGCTGCGCGCGCTGGAGCGGGCGGCAGCCGAGGGGCGCCGCTTCGACGTGCTCCTCATCGACGCCGATCTCGGCACGGTCGCGCAGGACGGCGGCGTGCCCGGGCAGCTCAGGGGCCAGGCCCACGGCTCCGTGCACGAGGGCGGCGGGCCGGGGGAGGGCGCGGTCGACGGCATCTCCCTCGTGGCCGGAGTCCGCAGTGCGCACCCCGCGGTGCGCACGGTGGTGCTCGCCGAGCGGGACGACCCCAGAAGGGCCGCGGCGGCCCTGCAGGCGGGCGCCGGCGGCTGGGTGGCCAAGGACTGCTCGCTGTCGCGGCTGCTGGCCGTCATCCGCGGCGTCCTGCGCGACGAGACGCACCTGCCGCCCGCCCTGCTGACGGGCGTGCTGCGCGAGCTCACGGCCGCCCGCAAGCACCGCACGGAGAGCGAGCGGCTGGTGGAGTCCCTCACGCCGCGCGAGCGCGAAGTGCTGCGCTGCATGGTGGCCGGGCTCGGCCGCAAGGCCGTCGCCGAGCGGCTCTACCTCTCGCCGCACACCGTCCGCACCCACATGCAGAACGTCCTGGGCAAGCTCGGGGTGCACTCCACGCTCGCGGCGGTCGCGCTGGCGCGGCGCGCCGGGGTGGGGCCGGTGGACCTAACCGGGAGTGTTGTCGAACGGGGCGGTCAGCTGGCGTAGCAGATCGGCCAGCTCACGGCGCTGGGTGCGGGACAGCTCGACGAGGATGGCGCGCTCCTGCTCCAGGAGCCCGGCCAGCGCCTCGTCGGCGCGGTCCCGGCCCTCGTCGGTGAGGCGCACCAGCACGCCGCGGCGGTCGCTCGGGTCGGGCTCGCGCTGGACGAGGCCCTTCTTCGCGAGCCGGTCGATGCGGTTGGTCATCGTGCCGGAGGTGACCAGCGTCTGGGTGAGCAGCTGGCCGGGCGAGAGCTGGTACGGGGCCCCGGCGCGGCGCAGCGCCGTCAGGACGTCGAACTCCCAGGGCTCCAGCTCGTGCTCGGCGAAGGCCAGGCGGCGGGCCCGGTCGAGGTGGCGCGCGAGCCTGCTCACGCGACTGAGCACCTCGAGTGGCTCCACGTCGAGGTCAGGGCGCTCGCGGCGCCATGCTGAAACCAGCCGATCGACCTCGTCCTCCATGCTGATCAGTGTAGAGGGTCTGTCGACATGAAGTCTCTTGATATTAAGTCTCTTGACGTCGAGATATTTGCGGCGTGATGCTGGAAGCATGACGACGACCACTGCCACGCCTGTCTGGGACCCCGAGCAGTACCTGCGTCACTCCGGCCCCCGGTCCCGGCCCTTCCACGACCTCCTCGCCCGCGTCCCGCTCCGCGATCCCGCGCGGATCGTGGACCTCGGCTGCGGCCCGGGCAACGTCACGGCCCTGCTCGCCGAGCGGTGGCCGGCGGCGCGGATCACGGGGCTGGACAACTCGGAGGCGATGCTGCGGGAGGCGCGGGCCGGGGTGCCGGGTGTGACCTTCGCCCACGCCGACCTGAGGGAGTGGGCGCCGGAGGGGACGTACGACCTGATCATCTCCAGCGCGACGTTCCAGTGGGTGCGGGGGCATGCGGAGTCGTTCCCGCGGTGGGTGGAGGGGCTCGCCCCCGGCGGGGTCTTCGCCTTCACCGTGCCGGGGAACTTCGACGCCCCGAGCCACGTGCTCCTGCACGAGCTCTGCGAGAGCGCGGCCTGGCGGGGCCGGCTGGGCGGGCTCTACCGGCCCGGGTGCGTGCTCACACCCGCGGAGTACCTGGAACGGCTCGCCGGCCTGGGCCTGGCGGTGGACGCCTGGGAGACGACGTACGTCCACGTGCTGGAGGGCGAGGACGCGGTCCTGGACTGGACGAAGGGCACGACCCTGAGGCCGGTCCTGACGGCGCTCGCGGACGACGCGGAGGCGACGTCGAGCTTCCTGTCGGAATACGGCGCGCTCCTCCGCGAGGCGTACCCCCCGGGCCCGCACGGCACGCTCTTCCCGTTCCGACGGATCTTCGCAGTGGCCCGCCAGGGCTGACCTCCGGTCCGGGGTCCGAAGGGGCCTGCCCCTTCATTCCCGCCGCGACGGCGATCAGCCACTGCGGCCGCATCCGGCGGTGCCGTACGGGCCCGCCTGAGCCCGTACGGCACCGCCGGGCGCCACCGTCGTGGTTGCGCGCCGCGCCGGCGGTTTCAAGGGGGCGAGCCCCCTTGAACCTCGGGCGACGGGGGCGCCGCCCCCGTTCCGTGCCCTCAGGCGCGCCTGTGCCCGACAAGGCGCGGCTTCGGCTCCAGGCCGTCCAGCCCGTGCCAGGCCAGATTCACCAGATGCGCCGCCACCTCCGCCTTCTTCGGCTTGCGGACGTCCAGCCACCACTGGCCCGTGAGGGCGACCATGCCGACGAGGGCCTGGGCGTACAGGGGGGCCAGTTTCGCGTCGAAGCCGCGGGCCTTGAATTCCAGGCCGAGGATGTCCTCGACCTGGGTGGCGATGTCGCTGATCAGGGAGGCGAAGGTGCCGGTGGACTGGGCCACCGGCGAGTCGCGGACGAGGATGCGGAAGCCGTCCGTGTACGTCTCGATGTAGTCGAGGAGGGCGAACGCGGCCTGTTCCAGCAGCTCCCGCGGGTGGCCCGCGGTGAGGGCGCCGGTGACCATGTCCAGCAGCTGCCGCATCTCGCGGTCGACGACCACCGCGTACAGCCCCTCCTTGCCGCCGAAGTGCTCGTAGACGACGGGCTTGGAGACCCCGGCCTTGGCCGCGATCTCCTCGACGGACGTGCCCTCGAAGCCGCGCTCGGCGAAGAGTGTGCGACCGATGTCCAGCAGCTGCTCACGGCGCTCCGCGCCGGTCATCCGCACCCGCCGGGTGCGCCGGGTCCCCGCAGCCTGGGCCCGGTCCTTGTTACTGGTGGTATTGCTGTCGATCGCCACGCTGTCAATCATGCCGCCTCGGCGGCACGCTCCTTCCGCCGGGATTCCAAGCGGTCCGCCTTCGGCCACCGCACGTCGTACGCCCAGCCTGCCTGCTCGAACCAGCGGATGAGGCGGGCGCTGGAGTCCAGCTGCCCCTTCAGCACGCCGTGCCGGGCGGAGGTCGGGTCCGCGTGGTGCAGGTTGTGCCAGGACTCACCACAGGAGAGGATCGCCAGCCACCACACGTTGCCCGAGCGGTCGCGGGATTTGAACGGGCGCTTGCCCACGGCGTGGCAGATGGAGTTGATGGACCACGTCACATGGTGCAGCAGGGCCACCCGTACCAGCGAACCCCAGAAGAACGCCGTCACGGCCCCCTGCCAGGACCAGGTGGCCAGGCCGCCGACGAGCGGCGGGATCAGCAGGGACACCGACGTCCACAGCACGAACTGGCGGGAGACCGCCCGGACGTCGGGATCCTTGATCAGATCGGGGGCGTACTTGTGCTGGGGGGTCTGCTCCTCGTCGAACATCCAGCCGACGTGGGCCCACCAGAGCCCCTTCATCAGGGCCGGCACCGTCTCGCCGTAGCGCCAGGGGGAGTGCGGGTCGCCCTCGGCGTCGGAGAACCGGTGGTGCCTGCGGTGATCGGCGACCCAGCGGACCACGGGGCCTTCCACCGCCATCGACCCCATGATCGCCAGGGCGATCCGCAGCGGCCGCTTGGCCTTGAAGGAGCCGTGCGTGAAATAGCGGTGGAAGCCGATGGTGATGCCGTGGCAGCCGATGTAGTACATGGCCACCATCAGGCCCAGGTCGAGCCAGCTCACTCCCCAGCCCCAGGCCAGCGGGATCGCCGCGACGAGGGCGAGGAACGGCACGGTGATGAACAGCAGCAGGGCGATCTGCTCGACCGAGCGCTTGCTGTCGCCGCCGAGCGTGGCGGAGGGGAGCGGGGCTTCCTGGGCCTTCGGCGCGTCTTCGATCACGTCGGGGCTTGCAGTCATGGGTTCCCTCATGGGGGTCGGGGCATGGCTACGGTTCCGTAACCTACGGCTTCGTAAGTATGGCAGGGCGGGAGCGCGGAGCAAGAGGGCTGTGGACAACCGCGCGTCGGAGGGCGACCTATGCTGGTGGGCGTCGGACAGCGCGGTCCGCAAACCCTCCAGACGTGCCGGAAACTCTGCAAGGAGCAGCACCTGTGAGCAGTGCCGACAACACCAACGCCGCCCTGCGCGCCGACATCCGCCGCCTCGGCGATCTCCTCGGCGAGACCCTGGTCCGTCAGGAGGGTGAAGAGCTCCTCGACCTGGTGGAGCGGGTCCGCGCCCTGACCCGCACGGACGGCGAGGCCGCCGCCGAGCTGCTCGGCGCCACCGACCTGGAGACCGCGGCCAAGCTCGTCCGGGCCTTCTCGACCTATTTCCACCTGGCGAACGTCACCGAGCAGGTGCACCGCGGGCGCGAGCTCGCCGCCAAGCGGGCCGCCGAGGGCTCGATCCTCACCCGCACCGCGGACCAGCTGAAGGACGCCGACCCCGAGCATGTCAGGGAGAGCGTCGAGCACCTCGGCGTGCGTCCCGTCTTCACCGCCCACCCCACCGAGGCCGCCCGCCGCAGCGTCCTCAACAAGCTCCGCCGCATCGCCGAGCTCCTCGACACCCTGGACTCCCGCTCCGCGGGCGCCACCGGCGACCGGCGCCGCACCGACCTGCGCCTGGCCGAGAACATCGACCTGCTCTGGCAGACCGACGAGCTGCGCGTGGCCCGCCCCGAGCCCACGGACGAGGCCCGCAACGCGATCTACTACCTGGACGAGCTGCACGCCAACGCCGTCGGCGACGTCCTGGAGGACCTGGCCGCCGAGCTGGAGCGGGTGGGCGTCGCCCTGCCCGCCACCACCCGCCCGCTGACCTTCGGCACCTGGATCGGCGGCGACCGCGACGGCAACCCCAACGTCACTCCCCAGGTCACCTGGGACGTGCTGATCCTGCAGCACGAGCACGGCATCACCGACGCCCTGGAGCTCGTCGACGTCCTGCGCGGCGCCCTGTCGAACTCCATCCGCAACAGCGGCGCCACCGAGGAGCTCCTCGCCTCCCTCCAGCGCGACCTGGAACTGCTGCCGGAGATCAGCCCCCGCTACAAGCGCCTCAACGCCGAGGAGCCCTACCGCCTCAAGGCGACGTGCATCCGCCAGAAGCTCGTCAACACCCGCGAGCGCCTGGCCCGCAACATCCCGCACGAGGAGGGCCGCGACTACCTCGGCACCACCGAGCTCCTCGCCGACCTGCAGATCATCCAGGACTCCCTGCGCGCCCACCGCGGCCGCCTGATCGCCGACGGCCGCCTGGAGCGCGCCCTGCGCACCCTGGCCGCCTTCGGCCTGCACCTGGCCACCATGGACGTCCGCGAGCACGCCGACGCCCACCACCACGCCCTCGGCCAGCTCTTCGACCGCCTCGGCGAGGAGTCCTGGCGCTACGCGGACATGCCGCGCGACTACCGCCGCAAGCTCCTCGCCAAGGAGCTGCGCTCGCGCCGCCCGCTGGCCCCCAGCCCCGCGCCCCTCGACGCGGCCGGCGCCAAGACCCTCGGCGTCTTCGGCACCATCAGCGAGGCGCTGGAGAAGTTCGGCCCCGAGGTCGTCGAGTCGTACATCATCTCCATGTGCCAGGGCGCCGACGACGTCTTCGCCGCCGCCGTCCTCGCCCGCGAGGCCGGTCTGATCGACCTGCACGCCGGCTGGGCGAAGATCGGCATCGTGCCGCTCCTGGAGACCACGGACGAGCTCAAGGAAGCCGACCGCATCCTCGACGACATGCTGGCCGACCCCTCCTACCGGCGCCTGGTCGCCCTCCGCGGGGACGTCCAGGAGGTCATGCTCGGCTACTCCGACTCCTCCAAGTTCGGCGGTATCACCACCTCCCAGTGGGAGATCCACCGCGCCCAGCGCCGCCTGCGCGACGTCGCCCACCGCTACGGCGTCCGCCTGCGCCTCTTCCACGGCCGCGGCGGCACCGTCGGCCGCGGCGGCGGCCCCACCCACGACGCGATCCTCGCCCAGCCCTGGGGCACCCTGGAGGGCGAGATCAAGGTGACCGAGCAGGGCGAGGTCATCTCCGACAAGTACCTCCTGCCGGCCCTCGCCCGGGAGAACCTGGAGCTGACGGTCGCCGCGACCCTGCAGGCCTCCGCCCTGCACACCGCGCCCCGCCAGTCCGACGAGGCCCTCGCCCGCTGGGACGCGGCCATGGACACCGTCTCCGACGCCGCCCACGCCGCCTACCGCCGCCTCGTCGAGGACCCGGACCTGCCGGCGTACTTCTTCGCCTCCACCCCCGTCGACCAGCTCGCCGAGCTCCACCTCGGCTCGCGCCCCTCGCGCCGCCCCGACTCCGGCGCGGGCCTGGACGGCCTGCGGGCCATCCCGTGGGTCTTCGGCTGGACCCAGTCCCGGCAGATCGTGCCCGGCTGGTTCGGCGTCGGCTCCGGCCTCAAGGCCGCCCGCGAGGCCGGCCTGGACACCGTCCTGGACGAGATGCACGAGCACTGGCACTTCTTCCAGAACTTCCTGTCCAACGTCGAGATGACGCTCGCCAAGACCGACCTGCGCATCGCGCAGCACTACGTCGACACCCTCGTGCCCGACGAGCTCAAGCACGTCTTCGACGCCATCAAGGCCGAGCACGAGCTCACCGTCCAGGAGGTCCTGCGCATCACCGGCGAGGCCGAGCTGCTCGACGCGAGCCCCGTCCTGCGCCAGACCTTCCACATCCGCGACGCCTACCTGGACCCGATCTCCTACCTCCAGGTCACGCTGCTGCACCGCCAGCGCCAGGCCGCCGAGCGCGGCGAGCCCGCCGACCCGCTGCTGGCGCGTGCGCTCCTGCTCACCGTCAACGGCGTGGCCGCAGGTCTCCGCAACACCGGCTGACCGCGGACGGGAGAACAGCGGAGCGGGGCGCCCCTTCATGCCGGAAGGGGCGCCCCGCCGCCGTACGGGCCGGGTGTGCGGGACGGGCGGCGGCTAGCCGCGCACGCCCACGAAGAAGCCCGGCCCCGTCCCCTCGGACTCCACGTACTCCGCCTTCACCCCGGCCCGGGAGAAGGCCTCCTCGTACTGCTCGCGGGTGAACAGCGTCAGCAGGTCGACCTCGCTGCGGTGCTCCACGCCGTCGGCGTCCGCCAGGACGTAGTGGAGCTCCATGCGCACCATGTCGCCCTGCCGGGTGGAGTGCGAGACGCGGGTGATGGTGCGGCCGTCACGGGTGAGCGCATGGCCGGCCACGTGCCCCTCCAGGAACGACTCCGGGAACCACCACGGCTCCACCAGGACGACACCGCCGGGCGCCACCGCGGCCGCCAGTGTCGCGACGGCCCGGTCCAGGTCCGCGGCCGTGCGCATGTACGCGATCGAGCTGAACATGCAGACGGCGGCGTCGAAGCTGCGCTCCGGGCGGAACGAACGCATGTCGCCGGCGTGCAGCGGAACGCCCGGCAGGCGCCGCGCCGCCATCGCCAGCATCGGCTCCGCCAGATCCACGCCCTCCACGTGCGCGAACAGCTCCGCGAACGCCTGCAGGTGGATGCCCGTGCCGCAGGCCACGTCCAGCAGGGCGGTGGCGTCCGGCCGGTGCGCCCGGATCAGCCGGGCCACCTGGCCGGCCTCCGACCGGTAGTCCTTCTTGTCCTCGTACAGCAGGTCGTACATCTCCGCGGCGCGGTCGTTCTCGTACATGAGTCTCCCCCCAGCTCCGTGACAACAACGACCACCCAGCCTGACGGGCCCGCCTAGGGGCGCGCTCGACCCGCGCTCGCGTCAGCCGGCCGCGGCCGGCTCCTCGCCCTTCGCGACGGCCCCGGCGCCCTGCGTCTCCTCCTTCTCCTTCTTCTTCTCCTTCAGGAGGAAGGCCACGAGGAGTGCCACGAGCATCACGCAGCCCGCCGTGATGTAGACCGTGTTCACCGCATCGGCCATGCCTTCCAGGACCGGGCGGGCCAGCCGCTCGTCGGCGTTCGCCAGCCAGGACGAGTCGTCGAGGTCGATACCCCGGCCGCCGTGCTGCGCGGCCTCCAGCACCTGGGTGTTGGCGGGGTCGGCGAGCACCTGCGGATCGCTCTGCGCCGCCCGGAAGCCGGCGTCCCCGGCCGCGGCGCGGAAGGCGTCGGAGATCTTGTCGCCCACCACCGAGAACATGATCGACAGGAAGATCGCCACACCCGCCGTGCCACCGATCTCCCGGAAGAACATGTACGCGGCGCTGGCCACGCCCATCTCCTCCTTGCGCGCCCCGTTCTGCAGCGCGATCAGCGTCACCGGGAAGCAGATGCCGATGCCCAGGCCCATGACCGTCGTCATCGCCACCAGCGCCCACACCGCCGTGTCCGGCCCGACGAAGCCGAACATGAACAGGGACGCCGTCACCAGGGACAGGCCCAGCAGCAGGAACGCCTTGAACCGCCCGCTGCGGTTGATCACCGGCCCGAGGGTGCGGCTCGCGATGATCGTGCCTGCCGTTTGCGGCAGCAGCATCAGCGACGCGACCGTCGGCGACATCCCCTTGACCATCTGCAGGTACAGCGGCAGGAAGAGCAGCGAACCGAAGACGCCCAGGCCCACGATGATGTTCACCGAATTGATCACCGAGAAGGTCCGGGTGCGGAACAGCCGCATCGGGATGATCGCCGCATCGCCCATCGCCGATTCCACCCGTACGAACATCACCAGCCCGATCAGCCCCAGTGCGAACATCGCGAGCGACAGCGGCGATCCCCAGCCCCACTCGCGGCCCTGCTCCGCCACCACCAGCAGCGGCACCAGGCACAGGGCAAGGGCGAACGCGCCCCAGTAGTCCACCTTCTGGACGGTGCGCACCCGCGGCATCTTGAACTTCGTCGCGACGACGATCAGTGCCAGCACGCCGATCGGCAGGTTCACCAGGAACACCCAGCGCCAGCCGGCGATGCCCGCTATGTGTCCCATGCCGGCGAAGAAGCCGCCCAGCAGCGGGCCCGTCACCCCGGCCAGGCCGAACACCATCGAGAAGTAGCCCTGGTAGCGGCTGCGCCGCTCGGGCGTCATCATGTCGCCCATCATCGCGAACGCCATGGTCATCACGCCGCCCGCGCCGATGCCCTGGATCGCCCGGAAGGCCGCCAGCTGGTACATCGACTGCGCCATGCCGCACAGCAGCGAACCCGCCAGGAAGACGACGATGGACATCACGTAGATCCGCTTGCGCCCGTAGATGTCGGAGAACTTCCCGAGCAGCGGTGTCGTGATCGTCGACGTCACCAGATAGGTCGTGGTCGCCCACGCCTGGATCGTCTGGCCGTGCAGCTCGTCGGCGATCGTCCGCATCGCCGAGGCGATGATCATGAGGTCGAGCGCGCCCAGGAAGAGCCCCAGCATCAGCCCGACCAGTACGGTCATGATGGCTTTGTGCGTGAGGCCGTCCCCCTCGCCCCCCTCGCCCTGGGAACTCGCGGCGGCCGGCTGCGCGGTATTCGTCATGGCCTCACACCTGTTGTGGTAGTTGGTCGTTGGCGGTGTTCGCTGGTCGTGCAGCGGTTTTTACCTATGCTTGAACCTCAACTCGGCTTGAGGTCAAGAGCTGCCGGACGACGGATGGTCAGGCCTTCGCGGCCAGTTCCTCCAGCCGCCCGACGACCTCGGACGGCGCCGGCATCGCCAGCACCTCCTCGCGGAGCCGTCCCGCGGCCCGCCGGTACGCCGGATCGCCGAGCACCTCGCCGATCGCGGCCGCGATGGTCTCCGCGCCGTCGTCCTCGGCGCGGATCAGCTTCGCCGCGCCCAGCTCCTCCAGCCGGGCCGGGTACTCCAGGCCGCCGATGTGGGTCAGCAGGATGTGCGGGACGCCGTGGGCCATGCCCGTGAGCGTCGTGCTGCCGCCCGCGTGATGCACCATCACGTCACAGGACGGCCCGGCCACGTCGAGCGGGATCCAGCCCGCGTGCGCCCCCGCCGGCAGCCGCAGCTTGCCCGCGACCCCCTCCGGCGCCGCGATCAGCAGGTCGACGTCCAGCGGGGCGACCTCGCGCACCAGGCCCTGGAGGATGTCGAAGTCCTGCTCGGGCGTCACCCGGCTGCCCGCGCTCACCAGGACGCGCGGCCGGCCGTCGCGCCGGTGCATCCACGGCTCGACGGTCCGCTGGGAGGTGTACGGGACGTGGCGCACCGGCAGCGCCGGCGGGGCGTGTACGGGGCGCACGGACGGCGGGCAGGAGGAGAGCGTGAGGTCCGGGGCGGGCAGGGCGGTCAGGCCAGCCCGCTCCAGCTCGCCGCCGAGCTCGATCGTGGCCGCCAGGGTGACGACCAGGGGTTCGCCCATCTCGGTGCCGAGGCGGACGTAGGGCACGCGCGCGTACTGCGCGACGAGCGGCGCCGCGTACGCCAGCACCCCGCCCACCACCAGGTCCGGGCGCCAGCCGTCCACGAGCTCGCGGAGCCTGCCCAGGCAGTCTGCGGCGAAGCGGCCGAACATGCGGCCGATGGAGATCAGGGAATCCAGGCCCGTCTCGGAGACCGGCGCGGTGTTGCCCAGCGGGGGGATGCGGAAGTCGGCCACGGTTCCGGGCGTGACCGCGAAGGCGGGCAGCCCGGCGTCCAGGATCAGCGGGACGACGGGCTCGCAGCCGGTCATGAAGACCTCATGACCGGCGTTGCGGGTCGCCTGCGCGAGCGGGACGAGGGGGAAGAGCGTTCCCGCTCCGTTGCCGCCCACAAACAGAATCTTCATGGCCCCGACTGTCGGGGGCGGGCGTCGAGTCGCGCTCGACGACGCCTCGACCGGGCCGGTGCGGGCGTCGTCCGTCAGCCCAGCCGGGCGAGGGCCGCGACGAACGCCTCCGGCGTGTCCGCGCTCAGGTCCGGGCGCGGCAGGGCGTACAGGCCCAGCCCCTCCAACTGCGGCGTCAGCTCGGCGGCGGCCGCGAGGGCCACGGCCAGTGGCTCGTCCGGGCCGGCGGTGAACTGCACGTAGGGCACCTTCGCGTGCGCCGCCACCAGCGGGCCGGCGAAGGCCGAAGGCACTCCGGCCACCGCGTCGGGCCGCCGGCGGTCCGCGAGGCCGGGCAGGCCCGCGAGGCACCACGCGGCGAGTCGCCCCAGGCAGCGGCCGCGCAGCACCTGGCGCTCGTGCGGGTCCTCGGGGACCGGGAAGGGGTTGCCGCCGGTGTCCAGGAACGCCTCGGCCGTCGTCCGCGCCGTCACGGTCGCCGTGGCGATCCCGGCCCCGGCGGCCGCCTCCGCCGCCCCGCCCAGGTCCGTGGCCCCGGCGAGGACGACTTCGTGCCCGGCCACGAGGGCGGCCCGCGCCGCGGCGACGAGCGGGAGAACCGCCTCCGGCGTGTCCCCGGCTACGAAAAGAATCCTCATGGCGGCCATTCTCACGAGCCGCCATGGAACGTCACTCGACGCGGCGTCGAGGCCGCGCCCGTCCCCGGCCTCAGATGTTGTACGTGTTCTGCGCCCGCTCCAGGCCGTCCACGATCAGCGCCTCCACGGCGTCCGCGGCCCGGTCCACCTGGTAGTCGAGCTCCTTGCGCTCGGTGGACGAGAAGTCCTTGAGCACGAAGTCCGCCACCTGCATCCGGCCCGGCGGCCGGCCGATGCCGAACCGCACCCGGCAGTAGTCCGGGCCCAGGGCCTTGGTGATCGACTTCAGGCCGTTGTGGCCGTTGTCGCCGCCGCCGAGCTTCAGCCGCAGCGTCCCGTAGTCGATGTCCAGCTCGTCGTGGACGGCGATCACCCGGTCGGCGGGCACTTTGTAGAAGTCGCGCAGCGCGGCCGTCGGGCCGCCGGACAGATTCATGAACGACATGGGCTTGGCGACCACGACCCGGCGGCTGGAGGGCCCGGGCGCGCCGAGCCGGCCCTCGACCACCTGCGCCCGCGCCTTGTGCGCCTTGAACTTCGCGCCCATGCGCTCCGCGAGCAGGTCCGCGACCATGAACCCCACGTTGTGGCGGTTGCCCGCGTACTCCGGCCCGGGGTTGCCCAGGCCCACGATCAGCCAGGGGCTGGAGTCGTCCGTCATCTGCATGTCTCCTTCATAACCAACCGCTCAAAGCCGACCGCCGTCCCACTCCGGCGGAGCGGGACGGCGGTCGAAAGAAAAGCCGGGAGGGGCGAGGATCAGGCCTCGGTGCTCTCGGCCGCAGCCTCGGTGGAACCGGCGACGACGTGCAGGACGACGGCGTCGGCGTCGACGGCCAGCGCGACACCGGCCGGCAGGACGACGTCCTTGGCCAGGACGGAGGCGCCGGCCTCCAGGCCCGCGATGGAGACGGTGATGGCCTCGGGGATGTGGGTGGCCTCGGCCTCGACCGGCAGGGCGGTCAGGGTGTGCTCGAGCAGGTTGCCGCCCGGGGCCAGGTCGCCCTCGGTCTGGACCGGGACCTCGACGGTGACGGTCTCGCCGCGCTTGACGACCAGCAGGTCGACGTGCTCGAGGAAGCCCTTGAGGGCGTCACGCTGGACGGCCTTGGGGATGACGAGCTCGTCGCGGCCCTCGATGTCCAGGGAGAGCAGGACGTTCGGGGTCTTCAGAGCCATCATCAGGTCGTGGCCCGGCAGGGTGACGTGGACCGGCTCGCCGCCGTGGCCGTAGATGACCGCGGGAACCTGGTTGGCGCGGCGGATGCGACGGGCGGCGCCCTTGCCGAACTCGGCACGGACCTGGGCGGGGATCTTGATCTCGGCCATGGTGCACTCCTCGTGAGCGGTGGATCGGTGGACCGTTACCCGGCCACATACGGACCTGCTACGAAGAGCGCGTCGATAACGGACCGCCGCACATGAGTGCGGCCTCCCTCGCCGAGCAACTCGTGGAGTGTACCCGGCGGGGGAGGCCGCTCAGAAATCGATCAGGGCCGCGCGACAACAGGCCGATCGTTTTTGCAGCCGGCAGGTCAGACCTGCCGGAGGCTCACTGCTCCTCGAAGAGGCTCGTGACCGAGCCGTCCTCGAAGACCTCGCGCACGGCGCGCGCGATCGTCGGGGCGATCGACAGCACCGTGATCTTGTCGAGCTCCAGCTCACCCGGGGTCGGCAGGGTGTTGGTGAAGACGAACTCGCTCACCTTGGAGTTCTTCAGGCGGTCCGCGGCGGGGCCGGAGAGCACACCGTGCGTGGCCGTCACGATGACGTCCTCGGCGCCGTTGGCGAACAGGGCGTCCGCGGCGGCGCAGATCGTGCCACCGGTGTCGATCATGTCGTCGACCAGGACGCAGACGCGGCCCTTCACGTCACCGACGACCTCGTGCACCGTCACCTGGTTGGCGACATCCTTGTCACGGCGCTTGTGGACGATGGCGAGCGGGGCGCCGAGGCGGTCGCACCAGCGGTCGGCGACGCGCACGCGGCCGGCGTCCGGGGAGACGACCGTCAGCTTCTCGCGGTCGACCTTGGCGCCCACGTAGTCGGCGAGGATCGGCAGCGCGAACAGGTGGTCGACCGGGCCGTCGAAGAAGCCCTGGATCTGGTCCGTGTGCAGGTCGACCGTGAGGATCCGGTCCGCGCCCGCCGTCTTGAACAGATCGGCGATCAGACGGGCCGAGATCGGCTCGCGGCCGCGGTGCTTCTTGTCCTGGCGGGCGTAGCCGTAGAACGGCACGACCACGGTGATGGAGCGGGCCGACGCGCGCTTCAGCGCGTCGATCATGATCAGCTGCTCCATGACCCACTTGTTGATGGGAGCCGTGTGGCTCTGCATCAGGAAGCAGTCCGCGCCACGTGCCGACTCCTGGAAGCGGACGTAGATCTCGCCGTTGGCGAAGTCGAATGCCTTGGTCGGGACCAGGCCGACGCCCAGCTGGTGCGCGACCTCCTCGGCAAGCTCGGGGTGGGCGCGGCCGGAGAAGAGCATCAGCTTCTTCTCGCCGGTCGTCTTGATCCCGGTCACAGCACAGTCTCCTTGGATGTCGCTTTGTGTGCGCTTATCACGGTACGCCCCGCACGGCGCACCCGTGTCACGGTCACTGCTCGCCGTCGGTCTCCCGGCGAGCGGCGGAAGCGGCCTGTGCGGCTGCGCTTCCCGGGCGCTTACGTGCCACCCAGCCCTCGATATTCCGCTGCTGTCCACGTGCGACGGCCAGCGAACCCGGGGGCACATCCTTGGTGATGACCGAGCCGGCGGCGGTGTACGCGCCGTCCCCGATCGTGACCGGAGCCACAAACATGTTGTCCGATCCGGTGCGGCAGTGCGAGCCGATCGTCGTGTGGTGCTTGTTCACACCGTCGTAGTTCACGAAGACGCTCGCCGCGCCGATGTTGGAGTACTCGCCGATCGTCGCGTCACCGACGTACGACAGGTGCGGCACCTTGGTGCCCTCGCCGATCTCGGCGTTCTTCATCTCGACGTACGCGCCGGCCTTCGACTTCGGGCCGAGCTTCGTCCCCGGGCGCAGGTAGGCGAACGGGCCGACGGTCGCGCCCTCGCCGATCAGCGCCGAGTCCGCGACGGTGTTGTCGACGCGGGCGCCGGCGCCCACGGCGGTGTCCGCCAGGCGCGTGTTCGGCCCGACCTCGCTGCCGGTGGCCAGGCTGGTGGCGCCGGTCAGCTGGGTGCCGGGGTGGACGAGCACGTCGGGCTCGAAGGTGACGGTGACGTCGATCCAGGTCGACGCCGGGTCCACGACCGTCACGCCGCTCATCATCGCCGCGTGCAGCAGCCGCTCGTTGAGCAGTCTGCGGGCCTCGGCGAGCTGGACGCGGTTGTTGATCCCCAGGATCTCCCGGTGATCGCCGGCGACCGCGGCGCCGACGCGGTGCCCGGCCTCGCGCAGGATGCCCAGGACGTCGGTCAGGTACTCCTCGCCCTGGCTGTTGTCCGTGCGCACCTTGCCGAGCGCGTCCGTCAGCAGCTGGGCGTCGAACGCGAACACCCCGGAGTTGATCTCCCGGATCGCGCGCTGCCCCTCCGTGGCGTCCTTGTGCTCGACGATCGCGGTCACGGCGCCGCTGTCGTCGCGGACGATCCGCCCGTAGCCCGTCGCGTCGGGGACCTCGGCGGACAGCACGGTGACGGCGTTGCCGTCGGCGGCGTGGGTGTCGCTGAGGGTCTTGAGCGTGGCGCCGGTCAGCAGCGGGGTGTCGCCGCAGACGACGACCACGGTCCCGTCGAGGGCGATGCCGCTGTTCGACAGCTCCTCGAGGCCCATGCGCACGGCGTGGCCGGTGCCGTTCTGCTCGTACTGGACGGCGGTGCGGACCTCGGGGTCGATCTGTGCGAGGTGTGCGGAGACCTGCTCGCGTGCGTGCCCGACGATCACGACGAGGTGCTCGGGGTCCAGCTCGCGGGAGGCGGCGACGACGTGGCCGACGAGGGAACGTCCGCAGATGGCGTGCAGGACCTTGGGGGTCGCCGACTTCATGCGGGTGCCCTCACCCGCTGCGAGAACGACGACGGCTGCCGGGCGGTTGGCGCTCACGGGTGTGCCCTTCGGCTTCGGGTGGTGGACATCCGAAGGATACCGGTGCGTTTTACTGCTGAAACGCGGGCGGGTCCCGACCCGGCGGTCGAGACCCGTACATCCAGCTCCCGGGGAAGGAATCGAACCCTCATTCAATGAACCAAAATCATTTGTCCTGCCATTAGACGACCCGGGATGGTTCGCCCGTGATGCCCGATTCACTTGATCGGACGCGCTTGCAGCCAACACTATGCCGTACGGCCGCCCGTCGACGCGACGGTGCCGGGCACGTCGGCCGGGCCGCGAGGGCGGGAACGGGCAGGAAATGGGGTGGCGGGCTTCCGTAGTCTGGGTGGTATGACCACAACGGGGGCAAACGCGGAGGCGGGCGTGCGCGGCGCGCCGGACGGGCCTTGGTGGTGGGCGCGGCGGCGCAGCATGGTGCTCGACGTCGTGCTGGCGCTGGTGTCCGCCCTGGAGTGCGCGGCGGAGGGCGCGGGATTCGCGGACGAGCACGGGGGCCCGGTGGCGCTCGCCGTCGTGGTGGGTGCGCTCGTCGGCGGCACGCTGCTGTTCCGGCGCCGGTGGCCGGTGGCCGTGGTGCTGCTGGGCATCGCGATCACACCGGCCGAGCTGGGCTTCCTGCTCGGCATCGTCGGCCTGTACACGCTGGCCGCGTCGGACGTGCCGCGCCGGCTGACCGTCGTCCTCGCCGGGGTGTCGGTGGCGGGGACCTTCCTCGTGACGTTCATCAAGTTCCAGCGCGACATAGCCGCCGGGGAGGGGTACCAGCCGGGCCCCTGGATGATGCTGTTCTTCGCGTCGCTGGTGGCGCTGGGGCTCACGGCGCCGCCCGTGCTCCTGGGGCTCTACGTGGGGGCGCGGCGGCGGCTCGTGGAGAGCCTGCGGGAACGCGCGGACGGCCTGGAGCGCGAGCTGTCGCTGCTCGCGGAGCGGGCCGAGGAGCGCGCGGTGTGGGCGCGCAACGAGGAGCGCACGCGGATCGCGCGCGAGATGCACGACGTGGTGGCCCACCGGGTGTCGCTGATGGTCGTCCACGCGGCCGCGCTGCAGGCGGTGGCCCTGAAGGACCCCGAGAAGGCGTCGCGGAACGCGGGCCTGGTGGGCGACATGGGCCGGCAGGCGCTGACGGAGCTGCGGGAGATGCTCGGCGTGCTGCGGACCTCCTCCGAGGGCATGGTGCCGGAGGCGTCCTCGGCGGCGGACTCGCGGCGGCTGGCGGAGGTCGCGGCGGCGGCCTCGGCGCGGGTGACCGCGGGCGTGGGCGCCGGTGCCGCGGGCGGGACCGCCGCCCCCGTGAGCGAGCAGCCTGCGTCCGGTGACGGTCCGTGTCTGGACGGCCTGGAGGATCTCGTCGGCCAGTCGCGGGCGGCGGGCATGGCCGTCGAGCTGTCCGTGGAGGGCGTGGAGCGTGCGTACGGCGCACGGGTGGAGAGCACGGCGTACCGCGTGGTGCAGGAAGCGCTGACCAACGTCCACAAGCACGCGCCGGGGGCGAAGGCCGTCGTGCGCGTGGCGCACCGCGAGGACGAGGTCGCGCTGCAGGTGGAGAACGGGCCGTCGGAGGGCGGCGCCGCCGCACCGGGCCTGCCGAGCGGCGGCAACGGCCTGGTGGGGATGCGCGAGCGGGTCTCGGCGCTGGGCGGGGTCTTCGTGTCGGGCGCCACCGACGCGGGCGGCTTCCGGGTGTCGGCGGTGATCCCGGCGATCGTGGAGAGCGGGGGCTCGCCGGCCTGACCGGCGCCCGGTTCCGAACAAGGCCGGTTCTCGCCCGGCCTTTGGCCGGTTCGCGTTGCTCCGGTCAGCGGCGTCCCATGCCCGCCGACAGCCGCGAGGGCCGGGTGCCGTTGACGAGCGTGGCGATGGCGTGGTCGATGTCCGAGCCGAGGTACCAGTCGCCGGTGTGGTCGAGGCTGTAGACGCGGCCGTGGGCGTCGATGGCGAGCAGCGCCTGCCCGTCCGCCTCCTGCCCGAGCGGGCACACCTCGGCCCCCAGCGCGCGCCCCAGGTCGGCGACGGTGCGCGCGAGGTGGAGCCCGTGCAGCGGGTCGATGTGGAAGGGCGTGGGGGCGATGTGCCGCCCGGTCCCGGTCCCGGCGATGTGCAGGCCCCCGAACTCCGCCCAGGCCTCGACGGCGGCCGGGAAGACGGTGTGCCGGTGCCCGGCCGGGGAGGTGTGGGCGCGCAGGGCGTCGGCCCAGTTCTCGGCGGCCTTGATGTCCCAGCGCCCGGGCTGCCACCCGGCCTCGCGCAGGGCGGCGTCCACGGCGGCCGGGAAGCGGGTGGCCGCGGTGCGGTCGAAGGCGCGCATGCCGGTCAGCCCCTGTCCTTGGTGATGGAGGCCTTCGTGGCGGCCTTGGAGATGGCGGCCTTGGCGGGGGAGGCCTTCGCGGGGGCGGCGGGGTCGACGCTGCGTACGCCGAAATGGCTCAGCAGCGCCGTACAGGAGCGGCAGGGCGGGGCGTACGCGCCGTGCCGCGGGTCGCCGTCCTCACGGATGTGCCGGGCGGTGAGCTTGGCGTGCTTGAGGGCGCGCCGGGCCTCGCCGTGGGTCAGCGGTTTGCGGGAGGCGCGTTTGCTGCGCGCGCTCTCGAAGGCGCCGAGGAAGCGGGTCAGGAGGAGCGCCTCGGGGCAGCGGCCGGTGAAGCGCTCGCGCCGGTCGCTGGTGAGGGTGTCGAGGAAGTCCTGGACCAGCGGGTGCAGCGCAGGAGGCACCTCGGCCTTGCCCGCGGTGCAGGTCAGCGTCTCTCCACGGACGGAGAGGGCGGCGGCCACGGCGGGCAGTATGCCGTCGCGGCGGTGCAGCAGGGCGGGGGGCCGGTCGGCGTCCTCCGTGCTCCAGGTGAGCCGGGGGTCGCCGGAGGCCGCCGTGCCGTGGTCGTCGGCGGGCGGTCGGTCCTGAGTCGTGTGCATGGTGGTTCTTCCCTCCCTGCAATCCCCCTGTTGCGGGGATCAGACTGCCAAACGGGACGGCAGGTGTGGAAGTCAGGTCGGGGTTGGCGGGGCGCCGTGTGATGTTCATGCGTCGGATGACCGGACCGGTGGGCCCGGCGGTGCGGCGGCCGGGAGGGGTTCACGGGGCGTGACGGCCGGGCCGGCGGC
Source organism: Streptomyces roseifaciens (assembly GCF_001445655.1). Taxonomy (NCBI): domain Bacteria; kingdom Bacillati; phylum Actinomycetota; class Actinomycetes; order Kitasatosporales; family Streptomycetaceae; genus Streptomyces; species Streptomyces roseifaciens. The sequence goes on along the minus strand of NZ_LNBE01000004.1, from coordinate 3,312,095 downwards.
CGGGCGGCGGCGGTGCGGGCGGACCGGGGCGCGGTCCCCTCCTTGCGGTACCGCATAGGCTGTGCCGCACGGGGTGTTCTCGGCCATGGGGACACCGGCCGGCCGGGCCGCCCCGTGGCCCGGACGGGGGTCCGGTGACTCGCGGCGACCGCCGCGTTCGTCGGGGCCTTTCGGAGACACACAGTCAGCAGGGGGCTTCCGCCATGACGACAGGTCGGCTCGGGCAGCAGGCCGCGCCACCGAATGCGGCCTACGCCGGGCAGGTCGTGCACTTCCCGGACCCGGTCCGCGCCAGCCGCTATCCCAAGGGAGTGCGGATGGACGACGAGGGCCGTCCGGACTTCTCGCCGTACGCACGGGCGGCCGCGGAGATCGCGGAACCGCCCGAGGGCTTCGGCGTGGACGAGCTGCGGCTGACCGACTACGTGTCGGCGAACGCGGCGCTGCACGCCGCGGGCCACGAGCTGTGGGCCAGCCTGCCCTCGGTGGCGACGCCGCACGGCTGGACGTGGCACCACGTCGTGGGCACGCGCCGGCTGGAGCTGGTGCCCGCGGAGGTGAAGGCGCTGCTGCGGCACCACGGCGGGCTGGCGACGGCCGCCGTGGACCAGGACAAGCGGGGCACGCGCCCGCTGCAGGAGACCCGGCCGGTGCACTTCGTGCTGCCGCAGCGGGACCTCGCGGTGACCGAGGAACAGGTGCAGGGCGTCGAGGAGGACCTCGGCTACCGCCTCCCGGGCGCGTACCGGGCGTTCCTGAAGGCCGCGGGCGGCTGCGCCCCGGTGGGCGCCGCGCTGGACGCGGAGCTGGGCCTGCTGATCGACCAGCCGTTCTTCACCGTGCGCGACGAGGCGGCCGTGAACGACCTCGTCTACGTCAACAAGTGTCTGCGCGACCACTTCACCAAGGACTATCTGGGCGTGGGATTCGCCCAGGGCGGCGTGCTCGCCGTCAAGGTGAAGGGCGAGGCGATCGGTTCGGTGTGGTTCTGCCCCTACGACGACGCGCGCGACCGGGACGGCTGGACGGTGCAGGAGCGGGTGGAGCGGCTGCTGCTGCCCTGTGGTGAGGACTTCGACGTGTTTTTGTCGCGCTTGGCGGGTGGTCCGCCGGAGCTGGAGACGGTCGCCGGCCTGATGGTGGACGGCGGCTTCGCCTACGCCGTCCCGGTGGAGGGGTGAGCGCGCGGTGGTGACGTTCGCGCAGGCGCAGGAGCGCGGTGAGCGCTGGGCCAACGGTGACGTGCCGGCGTACCAGCACCGGGAGGTGCGGGTCCGCGAGTTCGACCTGGGCTTCGTGGTGTGGGCCGAGGACCGCGAGGACGGTCCGACGTCGGACGGCGGCCTGGTCCGGCTGGTGATCGCCCGGGACAGCGGGGAGACGACGCTGTGGCCGGGGCTGCCGGTGGGCGAGGTCATCCGGCGCTACGAAGAGGAGTACGGGGCCGTGCCCGTGGAGGAACCGGAACCGTCCGACGAGCCGCCGAAGCGGCTGGACCTGAACGCGACGTCGTTCCTGCTGAGCCCGCCGCAGTGGCTGCAGGACGCGGCGGACGCGATGGGGATCCCGGACCGCAGGACGGACGGGGGCACTTCGGGCGGCACGTCCGGCGGTGCGTCCGGTACGTCCGACACGTCCGGGGGCTCGGCCGCGGCGGCGCGTTCCGGGGCTTCCTCGGATGCGTCGCAGGGCGGGCCGGTGCCTGTGCCGCCGCCTGCGCCTGCGCCGAGCGCGGCGGATGCACCGAGCGAGCCGGTTGCTCCTGCGGCGTCGGCTGCGCCTGGCGGCCCTGCCGCCCCTGTTGCGCCGCCCGCGCCCGCGCCTGCGCCCGCTCCTGCTGTGGCGCCCGGGAAACCGGAGCCCGCCACGCCGTGGGCAGCGGCCGACACGCACACCGCGGATGACGACGACGACCGCTCGGTCGGCCTGCCCGCCACGGTGCTGGCGCCGGCCCTGTCGGGCACGGACGAGGACGACACCCCGCCGCCGGGCATCGGCCCGGAGGCGAAGACGGCCCTGATGGCGTCCGGCAGCGCGCTGCCGAAGACGGCCATCGCGCCCGCGATCGACGACCTGCCGGCGAGCGGGGGAGTGAGCGGTGCGCCCGTTCCGCCGCCGCTCGGCCCCGGTGCGCCCGGGGCTCCGGTTCCGCCGCCTCCGGGTCCGGGTGCCGGTGCGCCGTACGTGCCCGGGCAGTCCGGCGCTCCGGTGCCGCCCGGTGCGCCCGGTGCCGGTGCTCCGCAGGGGCCCGGGGCTCCCATGCCGCCGGCGCCTCCTGCCGCTGCCGGCGCCCCTGGTGCCGCCGCTGCCTCCGCTGCGCCCGGGATTCCCGGTCAGCAGCAGCCGGGTGCGGGCGTTCCGACGCCTCCCGGTGCGCCTGCCACGCCTGCTGCTCCGGGGATTCCGGGCCGGCCGGCGGGTGCCGGTGCCCCGACGCCTCCCGGTGCTCCGGGGCAGCCGGGGGCCGGCGCTCCCACGCCGCCCGGTGCGCCCGCCGCGCCCGGTGGCGGGGTGCACCACGCCGCGACGATGCTGGCCGGTCCCGGTACGCCGGGCATGCCCGGTGCCGCACCTGCCGCGCCCGGCGCCCCCGTACCGCCCGCCGCGCCCGGTCAGCCCACGCCGCCTCCCGCCGGACCCGGCGGGGTGCACCACGCGGCGACCATGCTCGCCAGTGCGCCCGGCGGACCGGCGGCCCCGGGTGCTCCCGGTGCCCCCGGCGCGCCGGGTCAGCCCCCGGCCGCCCCCGGCCGCCCGGGCACCCCGCAGCAGGGCCCGGGCACTCCGCCCGCGGGCCCCGGCGGGGTGCACCACGCCGCCACCATGCTCGCGAGCCCCGGCGGGCCCGGCATGCCCCCGGCCCCGCAGGGACCGGCCGCTCCGCAGGCCCCGGCCCCGGCGTACGGCTACCCCCAGGCGCCCACCGGTCTCCCGACCGTGGGCCCGGGCTACATGGCGGTCCTGCGCTACCGCGCGCACGACGGTTCCGAGCAGCAGCTCATCCGGCGCAGCGCGCCGGGCACGCCGCACCCGGAGTGGCAGATCCTGCACGAGCTGATGGGGCTGAACGTCCCCCGCGAGCAGGTGCTGGAGCTGCACACGGAGCTGGAGTCGTGCGACGGCCCCGGCGGCTACTGCGCCCGCATGGTGCGGGAGAACTGGCCGCAGGCGACGGTCAGTCACACGGCCGCGTACGGCCGCGACCACGCCACGCGCCAGCAGGGCGTCCGGCACCTCGTCGAGCATCAGGGCGAGCTGCACCAGGTCGCGGACGGCCCGGCCCGGACGGCGCCGAACCGGGTGCCGCTGCCGCACCCCGGCCAGGTGCAGCAGGCGCCGCCGGTGGGCCCGGACGTGGTGGCCCGGGAGCTGGCCGAGTCCTTCGGCCCGCAGGGCGTGTTCCGCTTCGAGCAGCGCGCGGTGTCGCGCCAGGGCGTGCCGGACGTCGTCGCGCAGACGCTGGTGTGGGCGGGCGTGCCCGTGGACTGCGGGCCGTTCTTCTGGGGCCAGGCGCAGCCGGGCCGGCCGGTGCCGACGCTGGCGGAGCTGGCGGCGGAGCGGCGGGTGCAGGCGGCGCCGGACGCGGGCTCGTACCTGGTGATGGGCACGGACTTCGGCAAGCAGCTGTGCGTGCAGTACGGCACGGCGCACATCGTGGCGGTGCCGCTGGAGGCGGGGCCGGGCGGTTCGTCCGTTCCTCCGCAGTTCGTCAACACGAGCCTGCCTCAGTTCGTTCGCTCTTTGGCGCTGCTCGGGAAGATGTGGCGCTGGCGCTACGGGTTGACGCCGGAGCAGGCGGGCCGCTGGACGGTGGATTTCCAGGAACAGCTGATGGCGCTGGACACGGCCGCGTTGGCGTCGCCGGAGAACTGGTGGTCGGTCCTGGTGGAGCAGATGTGGGACGGCCTGTTCTAGCCGCGGCGGCGGGGCGTTGAGGGCGCGGGGCGTCCGATCCGGTATGAGGGTCGGACGCCCCGTGTCGTAGGTTGGCGCATCCTTGACACAAGAAGCGGGCGGAGTGTCGCGTCATCGGCACTTCCCGTGGTCCGGGGATGATGTGCGCCAGACTGCGTCACATACCGGACATCCGGGATATAAGGGGCTTCAAGGATGAGTGCATCGGTGTCTCCCGACGGATTCTCCGTCGTACGGGGCCGGGGTTACCGGCCCGAGCAGGTGGATCGCGCTCTCGCCGAGTTCGCGCGGCAGCGGGACGCGGCCTGGGAGCGGGTGGCGCGGCTGACCGTACTCGCGCGCGAGATGGAGGAGGAGGCCCAGCGCCTCGGGCAGGTGGTGGCGCAGCTCCCACCCCAGACGTACGAGTCGCTCGGCCAGCGGGCGCAGGGCCTGCTCATCACCGCCCAGGCCGAAGCCGCCGGGCTGCGGGAGCGGGCCGAGGCCGCGGCCGCCGAGATGATGGACGCCGCGGAGGCGCACGGGCGGGCCGTCCGGGACGCCGCGCACGAGCAGTCGACCGCCCTGCGCGCCGAGGCGGACGAATGGGCGCGGCAGGCGCTCGTCGCCGCCGAGACCGTCGCCGACGACGTCGTCGCCGTCGCCCGCCGGGACGCCAAGCAGCGGCGCGAGGACGCGGCGGCGGCGCTCGCCGAGATGCGGGAACGTACCGCCGCGGCGCTCGCCGAGCAGGAGAAGGACCACGCCGAGCGCTGGGAGACCGCGGGGCGGGAGATCGCCGAGCGGGAGGCCGCGCTCGACACGCGCATCGCGGCGATGGAGGAGTACGCGCGCAACACCCTGGCCGAGGCCCAGCGGCGCTACGCGGAGGCGGAGGAGGCGGCGCGGCACGGCCAGGAGGACGCCGACGCGCAGGGGGCCGCCCTGATCGCGCAGGCGCGGGTCCGCGAGGAGCGGGTCGTGCGCGACGTGGAACGGATCCTGCGCGAACACGAGGAACGCCGCGAGGAACTGCGCGCACACATGGCCCACGTCCGCCACAGCCTGGCAGCCCTGACGGGCAAGCCGGTGGCGGAGGACTTGGGCGCGGGGGACAACTGAGCACGGCACCGATGACTGGTGCCGCGCGCATCCTCCACCACGACCGGGAGGCCGAGGGCGCCTGCACCCTCGAATCCGCCGCCGCGGCGGGATGAAGGATGAAGGATGCGGCGGCATCCTTCACCTGGGTCGTGGGCCAAGGGTGCCCGCACCCTTGAATCCGCCGCCGCGGCGCGCAACCACGATGGTGGAGCCCGGCGGTGCCTGCCCGGGCGGAGGCGGGTTCGGCACTGCCGAGTGCTGCTGTTGTGGCTGAGCGCCGTCGCGGCGGGGTGGAGGATGCGGGTGCATCCTCCACCTGGGCCGTGGGTCGTGGGCCGCCGCTACGCGGCCGGCTTCGGCGGCGCCGGAGGCGTGGGCGTTGTCGGGGGCATCGTCGTCTGCGCCGCGACCACCGTCAGGTGGACCGTCTCCACCTTCCCGTCAGCCGTCTCCAGGCGGAGCATGTAGGCGCCTGCCTTGTCGTCCGTCAGCAGCTTCGGGAGCGTCAGGACGCCGTCCTTGTCCGTCGTGCCCGCCTTCACGATGCGTACCGGCTTGCCGTCGGTGCCCTTGAAGTAGGGGCCGCCCTCCTCGGGGACGGTCTCCTTGTCGGTCTTGGTCACCGACACGGTGACCTCCGCACCGATCACGTCCTTGCCGCCCTCGCCGAGGACCTTGAACTGGATCCGGTCGGGGAACGCGCTGTTGGGCTCGGCCTTCAGCTTGGAGCTGTCCACAACGACGATCTGCTTCGCCGCCCGCACCTTGACCGTGCCCGCGAACTCGACCGCCGGGATGTCCCGGCCCACGACCTTGGCGGTCAGCGTGACCTTGCCGCTCTTCAGCCCCGCCACGACGCGCGGCGCGGTGGCCGTACCGTCCTTCGCCGTGGGGACGGTGATCGTGGTGGAGCCGTCCGCGAACGCGCCCCCGGCCTCGCCGCCGACCTCGAACCGTACGCGGGCGTCCGCCACCGGCTTGCCGGACTTGTCCTTGACCAGGACGCGGGCCTGCTCCTTGAACGTCTCGCCGGCGTAGGTCTCCCAGGCGCGGTCGTCGCCGATGCGCTCCAGACGGCTCGCGGGGGCGGGCGGGACGGGCTTGCCGGTGTCGCCACCGGGCTTGCCGCCGCCACCGGGCTTGTCGGTGCCGCCGCCACCGGGCTTGTGCGTGCCGCTGTCGCCGGGCTTGTCGGTGCCGCCCCCGGGCTTGCTGCCGCCCCCGGGCTTGTTGTTCCCACCGTTCGCCGGCGGGGCCGGCTTCGAAGGCTTGGGGGACGTCCCGGGCGTCTGCGGAGCCGACGGAACCGGCGGAACCGCCGGAGTACCGCTCCCCGCAGGCGTGTTGCCCGACGGCTTGCCCGGACGGTCCGGCAGGGAGGGCACGTTGCCCTCCTTGTAGGCGCGCATCCAGGACGTGACGGCGTTCACGTACTCGCGCGAGGGGTTGTAGCTGAGGATCGCCTTGTCGAGATCCGCGGCGCTGTTCATGTCCTTGCCGCCCGCGCACAAGTACTTGGCGGTGCCGAGCGCGGCGTCGTAGATGTTGTTGGGGTCCTTCTTGCCGTCGCCGTTGCCGTCGGCGCCGTAGAGCGCCCAGGTGGACGGCAGGAACTGCGTGGGGCCGACGGCCTTGTCGTAGGCCGTGTCGCCGTCGAGCGCGCCCCGGTCGGTGTCCTTGATGAGGGCGAAGCCGTTGCCGTTGAGCTGCGGGCCGAGGATCGGCTTGTCCGTGGTGCCGTCGGACGTCATACGGGTGCCCTGGTAGGTCCCGTGGTGCGTCTCCACGTTGCCGATGCCGGCTATGAGCTCCCAGGGCATGTGGCAGCCGGGCAGGTCGGCGGCCGCGCGCTGGGCGGCCTTGCGGTAGGCGTCGAGGGCGGTCGCGGGGATGCCCGTGGTGGCGTCCTTGGCGTCGTTCTTGCCGTCGCCGCGCGCGCCGGGCAGACCGCCGGGGCCCTTGGGTCTGAGGTCGGGCAGCGTGAGGTTGGGGGTGCCGTGCGGCAGGCCCTGCGGGTTCTTGGGGTCCTTGGCGGGGTCGTCCGAGTCCGCGGTGTTGTGCGCGGGACTGACGCCGACCGCTGCCGTGAGGCTGGCTACGAGCAGGGCCGTGCACAGACCCTGCCGGGAGACGCTGGCAGCGCGCGTAGGGAGAATCTTCACGATGCTGCTTCCTTCGGAGACCTGCGGCCCGTGCGAAGGGGGTGCACGACTTCCCCCCTCGGCCATGACCCCGAACACTAATTCCCTGTGGCCCCAATTGTCTTGCCCGATGGCCGCCTTCACGTATTATTCGCCCTTCGTTCCTCCTCAACTCCCGCCACTTTGCCCGTTTCCTGGTATTTGTCCGTGGCGGATTCTGCAGGGGCGTCCCCCGCGTGCACGGGGAAGTGCCGTGGCGCCAGGGTCAGAAGGGCGAGCAGTGCCAGCCCGGCCGCGCCGGCGGCCCCCAGGTAGACGTGGTCGACCGCCGCGGAGACGGCCTGCCGCAGATATCCGGCCGCTTCCGTCGTGAGGGACGTGCCCGCGTGCTCCAGGGCGCGCGAGACGGAGTCGAGGTCCGTGGGCAGCCCGGGCCGTACGGAGGCCGGGGCGTCCGCGAGGCGCGCGGCGAGCGTGCCGTTGGCGACGGCCCCGAAGAGCGCCGCCCCGACGCTCTGCCCGACCTGCCGGCAGAAGAGCACGGATGCGGTGGCGGTGCCGCGCTCCGCCCAGCCCACCGACGACTGCACGCCCACGATCAGCGGGAGCTGGAACAGGCCGAGGGCCGCACCGAGCGCCAGCATCACCAGCGCCGGCTGCCAGGCGGCGCCCGGGTGCGGGAGGAGCGGGAACGACAGCAGGATCAGCGCGGCGAGGCCGATGCCGAGGGCCGCACAGCTGCGGAACCCGATGCGGTTGTAGACGTGACTGCTCAGGGCGGCGGAGATCGGCCAGCTCAGCGTCATCACGGACAGCACGAGCCCGGCGGCGATCGGCCCCAGGCCGAGGACGGCCTGGGCGTACGTCGGCAGGAAGACGGTCGGCGCGATGATCAGGAGCCCGAGCGCCCCGAAGGAGAGGTTGACGGCGCAGATGGAGCGGCGGCGCCAGACCCAGCCGGGAATGACCGGCTCGGCCGCGCGCCGCTCGACGACGGCGGTCACGCCCGCGCACACCGCGCTGCCCGCGAAGAGCGCGAGGGAGGGCGGGGAGAGCCAGGGCCAGGCGACGCCGCCCTGCACGAGCGCGCAGAGCAGCAGGCCGCCGCAGGCGAAGACGCCCAGCGCGCCGGGCCAGTCGACACGCGCGCGCGGGCGCGCGTGGGTGCGGGAAGCGGGCTCGTGGAGGTGGCGCTTGACCAGCCAGAGGGCGACCGCGCCGACCGGCAGGTTGATGAGGAAGATCCAGCGCCAGTCGGCGTACCCGGCGAGCAGGCCGCCGAGCGCCGGCCCGGCGACCGCGGCGGTGGCCCAGACCGTCGACAGCCTGGCCTGGATCCTGGGGCGCTCCTTGAGCGGGTAGAGGTCGGCGGCGATCGTCTGCACGGTGCCCTGCAGGGCACCGCCGCCGAGGCCCTGCAGGACGCGGAAGGCGATGAGCGCGGGCATGCTCCAGGCGGCGGCGCACAGGGCCGAGCCGATGAGGAAGAGGACGATCCCGGCGAGGAGCACGGGCTTGCGGCCGAAGGTGTCCGAGAGCTTGCCGTAGACGGGGAGGGTGACGGTGACGGCGAGGAGGTAGCCGGAGAAGAGCCAGGAGAAGACGGTGAAGCCGCCGAGGTCCGCGACGATCTGGGGGACGGCCGTGGAGACGACGGTCCCGTCGAGGGCGGCGAGCGCCATGGCGAGCATGAGCGCGGCGACGACGGGTCCGCGGCGGGAGCCGGCGGGTGGCGGCGCCGCGTCCGGCGCCTCCCTCTCGGGTATGCCGCCGTCGGCCCCGTGCCTGCCGTCCTTGCCGTTCCTGTCGCCTGTGCCGCCGCCCTTGCCGCCGCCTGTGCCGCCCATGCCGCCCCCGAGGTTCGTTTCCCCTTGCACGCATTCGTTGGTCAGGGTCTCACTTGAGCCTTACGTAGCGGCAGGGTGCATGCTCGGGGTCCGTCAACCCCGAGAAGGACGAGCCCGGCAACGTCTTATCCCCTAGGGGACGTTCCCGGCTTTCTCCTGCTCGTCCCGCCGCCCGGTTCGTACCGCAGGGGGAGGAGCCGGAGCCCGCCGCTGCCTAGCCTTTTCGAGGGCGGCCGGAGAGCGGTGGTGGGGATAGCCCCACCACGGATACACGGACGAGCACCATCGCCGCGGGCCCCCGCCTTCCAGCAGGCTGTGGACCGTACCCCCTCAGTGAGCACGTATAGGAGACCCACCGTGACAACGGCTGTATCGATTCCCAGGACCGGGGGCAGTGGAGGACATGCGGCCGTCGCGGCGAGGGCCCGCGAGGTCGTCAAGGCGTACGGGTCCGGCGAGACCCGCGTGACCGCCCTCGACCACGTGGACGTGGACATCGCCCGCGGGCAGTTCACGGCCATCATGGGCCCATCGGGCTCCGGCAAGTCGACCCTGATGCACTGCCTGGCGGGCCTCGACACGGTCACGTCCGGCCAGATCTTCATCGACGAGACCGAGATAACCGGTCTCAAGGACAAGAAGCTCACCCGGCTCCGCCGCGACCGGATCGGCTTCATCTTCCAGGCGTTCAACCTGCTCCCGACGCTCACCGCGGTCGAGAACATCACGCTCCCCATGGACATCGCCGGCCGCAAGCCGGACAAGGCGTGGCTGGACCGCGTCGTGGAGACCGTCGGCCTCGCGGGGCGCCTCAAGCACCGTCCCAACCAGCTCTCCGGCGGCCAGCAGCAGCGCGTCGCCGTGGCCCGCGCCCTCGCCGCCCGCCCCGAGATCATCTTCGGTGACGAGCCGACCGGAAACCTCGACTCGCGCGCCGGCGCCGAGGTGCTGGGCTTCCTGCGCCGCTCCGTCGACGAGCTGGGCCAGACCATCGTCATGGTCACCCACGACCCCGTCGCCGCCTCCTACGCCGACCGCGTGCTCTACCTGGCCGACGGCCGGATCGTGGACGAGATGTACAGCCCCACCGCCGACGCGGTGCTGGAGCGCATGAAGAACTTCGACGCGCGTGGACGGGTGTCGTGACCGTCCTCAAGACCTCCATGCGCAACTTCCTCGCGCACAAGGGCCGCATGGCGCTCTCCGCCGTCGCGGTCCTGCTCTCGGTCGCGTTCGTGTGCGGCACGCTCGTCTTCACCGACACCATGAACGCCACGTTCGACAAGCTCTTCGCCAACACCGCCGCCGACGTCTCCGTCGGCCCGAAGAAGAACGACGACGCGCAGCAGACCGGCAAGCCGGCGACCGTCCCGGCCTCGCTGCGGGAGAAGCTCGCCAAGGTCGAGGGCGTCACCAAGGTCGAGCCGTCGGCCGACAGCCAGCAGCTGACCGTCGTCGACGGCAGGAAGAAGAGCCTCAGCCCCACCTCCGGCGCCCCCACCGTGGGCACCAACTGGGACGAGAGCCAGAAGAAGTCCGTCGAGATCACCAGCGGCCACGAGCCGCACGGCCCGGCCGAGACCGTCGTCGACTCCGACACCGCCGACAAGCACGGCGTGAAGACGGGCGACACCCTCCGGGTGATCGCCGCCCCGGGCGACTTCACCGTCAAGGTCGTCGGCATCGCCACGTTCAAGACCACGAACCCCGGCGCGGCCCTCTTCTACTTCGACACCCCGACCGCCCAGGCGAAGCTCCTCGGCAGCACCGGCGAGTTCAGCGGATACGGGCTGACCGCCGCCTCCGGCGTCAGCGACGAGCAGCTCAAGGAGCGCGTCTCCGCCGCCCTCGGCTCCTCCGCCGGCGACTACGCCCTGCGGACCGCCGCCGAGAGCAAGGAGGAGAACAAGAAGGACGTCGGCTCCTTCCTGGACGTCATGAAGTACGCGCTGCTCGGCTTCGCCGGCATCGCCGTCCTCGTGGGCATCTTCCTCATCGTCAACACCTTCTCCATGCTGGTCGCCCAGCGCACCCGCGAGATCGGCCTCATGCGGGCCATCGGCTCCAGCCGCTGGCAGATCCTGCGCTCGGTGCTGGTGGAGGCCGTGCTGCTCGGCGTCGTCGGCTCGGTGCTGGGCATCGGCGGCGGTGTCGCCCTCGCGGTGGGGCTGATGAAGCTCATGGGCTCCATGGGCATGAAGCTCGACATGAACGAGCTCACGATCAAGGCCGCGACGCCGGTCGTGGGCCTGGCCATCGGCGTGCTCGTCACCGTGCTCGCCGCCTGCCTGCCGGCCTTCAAGGCCACCAAGATCTCCCCGATGGCCGCCCTGCGCGACGCCGGCACCCCGGCCGACGGCAAGGCCGGCAAGGTGCGGGCCGCCATCGGCCTGGTGCTGACCGCCGTGGGCGGCCTGGCGCTGGTCGCCGCCGCCAAGTCCGACGACGCCGCGGCGGGCTCGGGGATGCTCGGCATCGGCGTCTTCCTCACCCTCGTCGGCTTCGTGGTCGTCGGCCCGCTGCTCGCCGGGTTCGTCGTCCGCGTGATCAGCGCGGTCGTGCTGCGGGTCTTCGGGCCCGTCGGCCGGCTCGCCGAGCGCAACGCGCTGCGCAACCCGCGCCGCACGGGCGCCACGGCCTCGGCGCTGATGATCGGCCTCGCGCTGGTCGCCGCCCTGTCGGTGGTGGGGTCCTCCATGGTCGCCTCGGCCACGGACCAGCTCGACAAGTCGGTCGGCGCGGACTTCATCGTCCAGACCGAGAACCAGCAGCCGCTGAACCCGGCCGTCGTCAAGGCGATCAAGTCCGCCGGCCACGTCGAGCACGTCACGGAATACACGATCGTCAACGCGAAGATCACCACTCCGGACGGCAAGAGCGCCACCCAGCGGCTCTCCGCGGTGACCCCCACCTACGCCGACGACGTGCGCGCCGAGACGGTCAAGGGCAACCTCAAGGACGCCTACGCCAAGGACGCCATGTCCGTGCCGGAGGGCTTCGCCAAGGACCACGGCATCAAGCTGGGCGACCGGCTGAAGGTCGCCATGGTCGACGGCCGGACGGCCCAGCTGACGGTCAAGGCCGTCACCTCGGACGACACCAGCATCGACCAGGGCGCGATGTACACCAACATCGCCACCGCGCGCAGCTACCTGCCCGCCGACAAGATGCCGCTGGACTTCATGGTCCTCGCCAAGGCCGCCGACGGGCAGACGAAGGAGGCCGCCGCCGCGCTCAAGGCGTCGGTCGAGGACTACCCGCAGGTCAAGGTCCGTGACCAGTCCGACTACAAGAAGCTCATCAAGGACCAGGTCGGCCAGCTGCTCAACATGATCTACGGCCTGCTGGCCCTCGCGATCATCGTCGCGGTCCTGGGCGTCGTGAACACCCTGGCCCTGTCGGTCGTCGAGCGCACCCGGGAGATCGGCCTGCTGCGGGCGATCGGCCTCTCGCGCCGCCAGATGCGCCGCATGATCCGCCTGGAGTCGGTCGTCATCGCCCTCTTCGGCGCCCTGCTCGGCCTCGGCCTCGGCATGGCCTGGGGCACCACGTCCCAGAAGCTCCTGGCCCTCCAGGGCCTCGGCGTCCTGGACATCCCCTGGCCGACGATCACCGCGGTCTTCCTGGGCTCGGCGGTGGTGGGCCTGCTCGCCGCGCTGGTCCCGGCGTTCCGCGCGGGCCGGATGAACGTCCTGAACGCCATCGCGACGGACTAGCAGACTGCTGCCCCTGCGAGGGGGCGGCGCCGGGGGTGGGCCAAGGACCCGCCCCCACCGAAGGCCCGGCCCGGACACGCCACGGGGGTGTGTGTCCGGGCCGGGCCTTTTCCCCTGTCTTCCCCTGTCCGGGGCGTCGGGCGACGTAGCGAGTGCCTTCAGGGGCGGCGCGACTCAGGGGTGGGCCCGGGAGGTGGGGGCTGCTCGAACGAGTAGTCGATCATGATCGGCCATTCCGGCACCGTCCGGCCGGTGTCTCGAAGGGCTGAGCCGCAGGCGCATGGGAGACCGCTTACGGGACGGGGGTGTCTTCGAACCGCGTCCAGAGGCTCCTGTCGGTGCGCCGTCGTAGTCTGGAGACCCCCGGAACGGGCCGAACGGCCCGCGTCGGGCCGTTCGCGTTGTCCACCCCCGGGACGGGAAAAGCCTTCATGAGCCTGCACGGTCTGCTCGACGCCGTCGTCAATGATCCGGCGCTCGCCGAAGCGGTGAAGGCCGCGGCCGACGGCAACCGCCCGCACGTCGACCTCGTCGGCCCGCCCGCCGCCCGGCCCTTCGCCGTCGCCGCGCTCGCTCGGGACGCCAAGCGGCCCGTTCTGGCGGTGACCGCCACCGGTCGCGAGGCCGAGGATCTGGCGGCGGCGCTGCGCTCGCTGCTGCCGCCGGACGGGGTCGTGGAGTTCCCGGCCTGGGAGACGCTGCCGCACGAGCGCCTCTCGCCTCGTTCGGACACGGTCGGCCGCCGCCTGGCCGTGCTGCGCCGGCTCGCGCACCCCAGCAAGGACGACCCGGCGGCGGGCCCGGTGAGCGTCGTCGTCGCGCCGGTGCGCTCCGTGCTGCAGCCGCAGGTCAAGGGGCTCGGCGACCTGGAGCCCGTAGCCCTGCGCTCCGGGCAGAGCGCGGATCTCGGCGAGGTGACCGAGGCGCTGGCCGCGGCCGCGTACGCCCGCGTCGAACTGGTGGAGAAGCGCGGCGAGTTCGCCGTCCGCGGCGGCATCCTCGACGTCTTCCCGCCGACCGAGGAGCACCCGCTCCGCGTCGAGTTCTGGGGCGACGACGTCGAGGAGATCCGCTACTTCAAGGTGGCCGACCAGCGCTCCCTGGAGGTCGCCGAGCACGGCCTGTGGGCGCCGCCCTGCCGTGAGCTGCTGCTGACCGAGGGCGTACGGGAGCGGGCGGCGGCCCTGGCGGAGGAGCACCCGGAGCTCGGCGAGCTCCTCTCCAAGATCGCCGAGGGCATCGCGGTGGAGGGCATGGAGTCCCTCGCCCCGGTCCTGGTGGACGAGATGGAGCTGCTGCTGGACGTGCTCCCGGCCGGCGCGATGACGGTCGTGTGCGACCCGGAGCGCGTGCGCACCCGCGCCGCGGACCTCGTGGCCACCAGCCAGGAGTTCCTGCAGGCGTCCTGGGCGGCCACGGCCGGCGGCGGGGAGGCGCCCATCGACGTGAACGCCGCCTCCCTGTGGGGCATCGCGGACGTCCGCGACCGCGCCCGCGAGCTGGGCCAGATGTGGTGGTCGGTGAGCCCCTTCGCGGCGGACGAAGAGCTGGACAGCGACACCCTCAAGCTCGGCATGCACGCCCCGGAGACCTACCGCGGCGACACCGCCCGCGCCCTGGCCGACACCAAGGGCTGGCTGGCCGACGGCTGGCGCACCGTCTTCGTGACGGAGGGCCACGGCCCGGCGGCCCGTACGGTCGAGGTGCTGGGCGGCGAGGGCATCCCCGCCCGCCTGGACGCCGACGTCGCCGAGCTGTCCCCGTCGGTCGTCCACGTCTCCTGCGGCAGCATCGACAACGGCTTCGTCGACCCCGGCCTGAAGGTCGCCGTCCTCACCGAGACGGACCTGTCCGGCCAGAAGTCCGTCAGCAAGGACATGGGCCGCATGCCGGCCCGCCGCCGCAAGACGATCGACCCGCTGACCCTGCAGGCCGACGACTACATCGTCCACGAGCAGCACGGCGTCGGCCGTTACATCGAGATGGTGCAGCGCACCGTCCAGGGCGCCACCCGCGAGTACCTCCTCGTGGAGTACGCGCCCGCCAAGCGCGGCCAGCCCGGCGACCGCCTCTACATCCCCACCGACCAGCTGGAGCAGGTCACCAAGTACGTGGGCGGCGAGGCCCCGACCCTGCACCGCCTCGGCGGCGCGGACTGGACGAAGACCAAGGCGCGCGCCAAGAAGGCCGTCAAGGAGATCGCCGCCGACCTGATCAAGCTCTATTCCGCGCGCATGGCGGCCCCCGGCCACTCCTTCGGCGGCGACACCCCCTGGCAGCGGGAGCTGGAGGACGCCTTCCCCTACGCGGAGACGCCCGACCAGCTCACCACCATCGCCGAGGTCAAGGAGGACATGGAGAAGTCCGTCCCCATGGACCGCCTGATCTGCGGCGACGTCGGCTACGGCAAGACCGAGATCGCGGTCCGCGCCGCCTTCAAGGCGGTGCAGGACGGCAAGCAGGTGGCGGTGCTCGTGCCGACCACGCTGCTGGTGCAGCAGCACTTCGGCACGTTCTCCGAGCGCTACTCCCAGTTCCCGGTGGTCACCAGGGCCCTGTCCCGCTTCCAGACGGACAGCGAGGCCAAGGCCGTCCTGGAGGGCCTGCGCGACGGCTCGGTCGACATCGTCATCGGCACGCACCGCCTCTTCTCGTCCGAGACGAAGTTCAAGGACCTGGGCCTCGTCATCGTCGACGAGGAGCAGCGCTTCGGCGTCGAGCACAAGGAGCAGCTGAAGAAGCTGCGGGCGAACGTCGACGTCCTGACGATGTCCGCCACGCCCATTCCGCGCACGCTGGAGATGGCGGTCACCGGCATCCGCGAGATGTCGACCATCACCACCCCGCCGGAGGAGCGCCACCCGGTGCTGACCTTCGTCGGGCCGTACGACCAGAAGCAGATCGGCGCCGCGATCCGCCGCGAGCTGCTGCGCGAGGGCCAGGTCTTCTACATCCACAACCGGGTCGAGTCCATCGACCGGGCGGCCGCGCGGCTGCGCGAGATCGTCCCCGAGGCGCGCATCCAGACGGCGCACGGCCAGATGGGCGAGAGCCGGCTGGAGCAGGTCGTCGTCGACTTCTGGGAGAAGAAGTTCGACGTGCTGGTCTCCACGACGATCGTGGAATCCGGCATCGACATCTCCAACGCCAACACACTGATCGTGGAGCGCGGCGACAACTTCGGCCTGTCGCAGCTGCACCAGCTGCGCGGACGCGTCGGCCGCAGCCGCGAGCGCGGCTACGCCTACTTCCTCTACCCGCCGGAGAAGCCCCTGACGGAGACCGCCCACGAGCGGCTCGCCACCATCGCCCAGCACACCGAGATGGGTGCCGGCATGTACGTGGCGATGAAGGACCTGGAGATCCGCGGCGCGGGCAACCTGCTCGGCGGCGAGCAGTCCGGTCACATCGCGGGCGTCGGCTTCGACCTCTACATCCGCATGGTCGGCGAGGCCGTCGCCGACTACCGGGCCTCCCTGGAGGGCGGTGAGGAGCAGCCGGAGGCGCCGCTGGAGGTGAAGATCGAGCTGCCCGTCGACGCCCACGTCCCGCACGACTACGCACCGGGCGAGCGCCTGCGCCTGCAGGCGTACCGCGCGATCGCCTCCGCGAACAGCGAGGAGGACATCCGCGCCGTCCGCGAGGAGCTCACCGACCGCTACGGCAAGCTGCCCGAGCCCGTGGAGAACCTGCTGCTGGTGGCGGGCCTGCGGATGCTCGCCCGAGCCTGCGGCGTCTCCGACATCACCCTGCAGGGCTCCAACGTGCGCTTCGGCCCCGTGGAGCTGCGCGAGTCCCAGGAGCTGCGCCTGAAGCGCCTCTACCCGCGCACGGTCATGAAGCCGGCCACGAAGCAGATCCTCGTCCCCCGCCCGGCGACGCGCCAGATCGGCGGCAAGCCGCTGGTCGGCCGGGAACTGCTGGCGTGGACGGGCGAGTTCCTGACCACGATCCTGGGCTCGTAGGAGGCCGGGGGCCGGGCCGCGCTAGGACGCGGCCGCCCCCGCCCCCGCCTTCTTGAGCACCCCGTAGCCCCCCTCGCCCCCGAGGAAGACGTACCGCACGCCGGGGTGCAGCCGCTCGCCGTCCGCGACGAGGTCGTCCGGCGTCTTGCCGTCGGCGAGCCGCAGGGCCAGGTAATCCGGCGTGATGCCGCGGGTGTCGCCGATCCAGAAGACTCTGCACCGGCCGGCGAGGCGGCTTATCGGGACTATGTCGGCCTCGACCGTCGCGTCGTCCGGGATGCGGTCCAGGAGCCGCTCGGCGGCGCGGACGCTCTGCGGGACGCGGTAGGTGCCGGCCTCGGTCAGGGCGTAGAGGGGCATGGACGAGGTCAGGGCGAGCGAGGCGGCGAGGACCGCGCCGGGCATGTGGTGCGCGGAGGTGCGCAGCCACGGGCGCCGGCTCTCGCGGGCCCGGGCCAGGGCGTCCGTGAGCGCGATGAAGACGATGGGCATCAGGACGGCGTTGTAGTGCCAGTCCGTGCCCCAGTAGTGGTCGTCGTGGGAGGCGAACCGCCACGCCAGGGTGGGCAGCGCGACGATCAGGACGGGGGAGCGCAGGGCCAGCAGCCCGGTGGTGGGCAGCAGGATCCACAGCAGGGTGCGTATCGCGGTGTCGGCGGGGATCGTGGGCGAGGGGCCGGCGCCGCCGTCGAGCTTGTTCCAGTAGTCGTAGGCGCCGCTGGTGTTGAAGGCGGGGATGATCAGCCCGAAGGTGATCGCGGCGGCCGCCAGGCCGAAGGCCACCAGGCCGGCGGCGAGCGGGGTCGCGCTCTGCGGGACGCCCTCTCCGCGGGCCTTCGCGCCGCGCAGCCGGATCAGGAGGACCACGCCGATGGCCGCCGCGGTGATGCCCAGGTCCTCCTTGACCAGGACCAGGGGCGCGGCCCACCAGACCGCGGCCCGCCAGCGCCCGCGCACCACCGCTTCGAGGGAGAAGGCGAGCAGCGGCATCGCGAAGGCGATCTCGTGGAAGTCGAAGTCGACCGCGCGCTGCACGCCCCACGACAGCCCGTAGGCGATGCCGACGGCCAGTCCGCGCTTGCGGCCGAGGAGCCCGGCGGCCAGCCGGGCGACCGGTATCGCGGACAGGGCGAAGAGCACGGCCTGGGCGACGAGGAGGGTGACCGGGCTCGGGAAGAGCCGGTAGAAGGGGCCGAGGAGCGCGGTGACCGGGCTGAAGTGGTCGCCGAGGATGTTGGTGCCGGGGCCCTTGAGGTCGGCTATGGGCGCCTGGAGGTGGGCGTATCCGCGGATGGCCTGCTCGAAGATGCCGAGGTCCCACGACATGGTGAGCATGCGGCGGTGCCGGCACAGGGACAGCGCGGTGTAGAGGACGAAGAGGATGCCGGCGAGCCAGTAGGGATCCCAGCGCGGGGCGCGGAGGGCCGTGGCGCGGGGCCGGCCGCCGGGCGCTGCCTCGGCCGCGGGCCCGCCCGGTGCCGGAACGGTGGCGGCGGCCGAGTCCATGGGGGAGTCCTTTGTTCCGGGGGCTGGGGGACGACTACGGGATGACTGTCGGAAAAGATACGCGGAGCCTCACCGGCGCCCGGCCCCCTTTCTGAGAGACGAACGGTCTCCGTGGGCGGTTCGGCTGGAATGTGTCGTTCTTCTCTCGGAACCCGTCCGTTCAGCCGGTCTTCTTCCAGTCCGTGCAGCCGGCCGTCTTGAAGTAGGCGTCGCCGGGGGCGATGGTCACCAGGGCGCTGCCGGTCACGTTCTCGTTGGCGATGATCGAGTCGGCGCTCTCGTGCAGGGCGTCCTTGGCTCGCTCCCAGTAGCAGCTGTCCTGCTTGTTGCCGGTGGACCTGTAGGTGCCGGGGGCTATGTCGACCCCCACCTTGTACATGCCGCTGCCGGGCATCTCCGCCTTCGGGCTGCTGCCGGCCCGGCCGTCGGCGACCGGCTCCCAGCTCTTGCAGCCCTGCGTCTTGAAGACCTTGTCCTCGGCCTTGACCGTCACGTACGAGGCGCCGACGACGTTGTCGTTCGCGAGGATCGCGTCGGCTTCGCCGCTGGAGTCCTTGGCGCGCTCCCAGTAGCACCCGTCCTTGTTGCCCAGGGAGCGGTAGGTGCCGGGCTTGATGTCCGAGCCCACCTGGTAGGTGCCGCTCCCTCTGATCGCGCCCTTCGTGGCCTTCTCCCCGGCTCCCTTGCCGTCCTGGCCCGTGTCCTTGTCCTTCTTCTCCGCGGCGCTGCCGGAGGCGGAGGCCTTGCCGTCGCCTCCGTCCCCATCGCCGCCGCCGGTCATGGCGCCGCCGATGCCGACGATCACGACGAGGGCGCCCGCGGCCGTGAGGACCTTGTGCCGCGCGAACCAGTTCCGCTGCTTGGGCTGGGAGTGCTGAGACATGACTGACACCTTTCGGCGGGGAATCTTCTCGAACCGACGCGTCAATGACAGCAGAGCTTGTGAACCGAGTCAACCACGTTCACGCGATTCAGTGAGTTCACGGCTGTGAAGGGGTGTGTTCGAGACCCGCGGGTATGCTCGGCATCACAGCGAAGGACGAGGAGGGTCCGCTCCGCCCCGGCGGAGGTGAGCCCCGGAGAGGGGAGTCAGGTGCCGGACAGTGCAGCGGAGGTGACCGCGGCCGGGATCGCACGGCTGGCCGGTGTGGGCCGTGCGGCGGTCAGTAACTGGCGCCGGCGCCACCCCGATTTCCCCCAGCCCATAGGGGGCAGCGAGACCAGCCCCACGTTCGCCCTCGGGGATGTCGAGCAGTGGCTGCGCCACCAGGGCAAGCTCGCCGAGGTCCCGCTGCGCGAGCGGGTCTGGCAGCAGGTCGCGGGCCACCCCGCCGGTGCCGTGACCGCCCTGCGCCACGCCGGCTCCGTCCTCCTCCTCGTCCGCGACCGGCCCGCCACCTGGCTGGAGCTGGCCGCGCTCGGCGACCTCGCGCTCGCCGAGGAGCTGCCCACCGCCCTGGAGGCCGCGCTCGCCGCCCGCCTCGGGCCGCACCACCCCGTCGGCATCCCCACCACCGCCGAGCTGGCCATCTCCTCCGCCCTGCTGCGCGGCGCCGCCGAGCTCGCCTCCGGGCGCGGCGCCGCCCACGTCTACGGCTTCCTCCTGGGCCGCCACCTCGACGCCAACCCCCGGCAGTACACGCTCACCCCGCCGGGCCCCGCCGAGCTGATGGCCGCCCTGGGCGAGGGCGGCCCCGCCGACCGGCACCGGCCGCGCACCGTCCTCGACCCCGCCTGCGGCACCGGCGGCCTGCTCCACGCGGCCGCGGACGGCGCGGCCGCCCCCGCGCCCACGCTCCTCGCGCAGGAGACCGATCCCGACCTCGCGGCCCTCACCGCCCTGCGCCTCGCCCTGCACAGCGACGCCCGGGTCCGGGTGCACGCGGGAGACAGCCTCCGCGCCGACGCCTTCCCGGACGCCGCGGCCGACACGGTCCTGTGCCACCCCCCGTTCAACGAGCGCAACTGGGGCCACGACGAGCTCGCCTACGACCCGCGCTGGGAGTACGGCTTCCCCGCCCGCACCGAGTCCGAGCTCGCCTGGGTCCAGCACGCCCTCGCCCGGCTGCGCGACGGCGGCACCGCCGTCCTGCTGATGCCCCCCGCCGCGGCCTCCCGCCGCTCCGGCCGCCGCATCCGCGCCGACCTCCTGCGCCGCGGCGCCCTGCGCGCCGTCATCGCCCTGCCCACGGGGGCCGCCCCGCCCTACAACATCCCGCTGCACGTGTGGGTGCTGCGCCGGCCCGGCGCCCAGTCCTCGCCCACCCCGCACGTCCTGCTCGCCGAGACCGCCGACCTGGCCCCCGCCGGGCGGGACAAGCTGCCCTGGCAGACCGTCCGCACCGAGGTCCTCGAGGCGTGGGAGGACTTCGAGCGGCACGGCACCGTCGAGGAGAAGCCGGGCCGCTGCCGCTCGCTCCCCGTCATCGACCTGCTCGACGACGACGTCGACCTCGCCCCCGCCCGCCACCTGCCGCCGCCCGCCGCCGGCAGCGGCGCGGCCGGGCTCGCCGAAGTCCACGACCGGCTCCGGGCCGCCCTGCGGCGGACGAACGAGCTCGCCCCCGCCCCGCCCGCGGAGCCCGGGGACCCGGCCCGCTGGCCCACCACCACCACCGTCGGCGAGCTCGCCCGCGCCGGAGCCCTCGTGCTGCGCGCCGGCGGCCCGGGCGCCACGCCCGATCCCGCCGCCCCCGCCCCGCCGGTGCTCACCGACTACGACGTCAAGGCCGGCAGCGGCCCCACCGGCACGCTGCCGGAGGGTCAGGCCGAGGAGCCCGTCCTGGTGCAGGCCGGCGACGTCGTCGTCCCCGTCGTCGGCGATGTCACCGTGGCCCGCGTCATCGACGAGGAGACGGCGGGAGCCGCTCTTGGCCGGGGCCTGTTCCTCCTGCGCCCCGACCCGGCCGCCCTCGACCCGTGGTTCCTCGCCGGCTTCCTGCGCGGCAGCGCCAACCAGCGCCAGGCCAGCAGCTACGCCTCCACCGCCACCCGCCTCGACGTCCGCCGGCTCCAGGTGCCCCGGCTGCCCCCGGCCGACCAGCGGCGCTACGGCGGCCGCTTCCGCGAGCTCGCCGCGTTCGAAGAGGCGCTCCGGAGTGCGGAGCGGCTGGGGGAGCGGCTGGTGCAGGGGCTGTTCGACGGCCTGACGGATGGGAGCGTCCGTCCGGAATAGGGGCTTCCGCGTGGTGCGCGTGACTTGAGTGACCTGTCACACCGTCTGATGTGGGCAACCCGGGGCGAGTTGCCCCGGTCGGTATATAGGCTCAGGGCACAAACGCGCACCCCAGGAGCGAGGAATGAACGGCCCCGGCCACGTACCCCTGCCGCACCGTCGCCCCGGCAGGGCGACGGTGATCTCCATCCGGGTGGCCCTGATCTTCGTGGCCGTGGCCCCGGTGACGCTCCTGTGCTGGGTGCTGCTGCTCCGGCTCGCCGCCGTGCGGCACAAGGCCTGGGACTGGGTCCTGTTCGTGATCGGATTCGTCGGCACGGTCGCCGTCGGCGTGCTCACGCAGACGGTCCAGGAGAACAGCCCCTGGTCCGCCGCGGGCGGCGCGTTCATGCTGATCAACTGCGCCTTCAGCGTGTCCTACTACCTCTACGGCGACATTCAGCACCAGAAGCACCTCGATGCGCTCGACGCTCAGCATGTCGCGGCCTTCCAGAACGCCGCGCATGCCGTGCCGCCCGCCGGGGGCTACGGCTATCCGCACCGCCAACCGCAGTCCCACCAGCAGCCGCAGTCACAGCCGTACGGTCACCCGGCTGTGCCTCGGGTTGCTCCCCCGGTTGCTCCCCCTGTCATGCCACCCGCCCCGCGTGCTCCGCACCCGGCCCCCGGCCCCGCCCCGTACGGCTGGCATCAGGCGGTCACCCAGCCCGTCCAGGCGGTCACCCAGCCGGTCCAGCCTGTCCCGGCGGCGCATCAGTACCAGTCACCCCAACCGGCCCAGTCACCTCAGCCAGTCCAGCCAGTCCAGTCACCCCCACCAGTCCAGCCGGCCCGGGCGCCTCAGCCTCCCTCCGGTCGGCACCGGCGGCCCGAAGGGCCTCCACGCACCCCCCACCGCATCGACGAAGTCCGTGCCGAGCTCGACGAGCTCAGTGATCTGCTCCGTAAGGAGCCCAAGGACGGGGCCCGGGGCCGCCGTGAGGAGCAGGAGTGGTGAGCGGTCGCATCATCGCCGGGCGCTACGAGCTCGCCACCGTCATCGGCCAGGGCGGCATGGGGCAGGTCTGGACCGCCTACGACCGGCGCCTGGACCGGCGCGTGGCCGTGAAGCTGCTGCGCCCCGACCGGATGACCGGCAACGACAGCGCCGCCGACGAGATGCGCCGCCGCTTCGTGCGCGAGTGCCGGGTGACCGCTCAGGTCGACCACCGCGGTCTGGTCACCGTCCACGACGCCGGCAGCGACGGGGACGACCTCTATCTCGTCATGCAGTACGTGGAGGGCGCCGACCTCGCCGACCACCTCGCCGAGCACGAGCCCTACCCCTGGCCGTGGGCCGTCTCGGTCGCCGCGCAGCTGTGCTCGGTGCTCGCCGCGGTGCACGCCGTGCCGATCGTGCACCGCGACCTCAAGCCGCGGAACGTGATGGTCCGCCCCGACGGCTCCATCATCGTCCTCGACCTCGGCGTCGCCTCCGTCATGGATGCCGACACCACCCGCCTCACCCGCACCGGCTCGCCCATCGGCAGCCCCGCCTACATGGCCCCCGAGCAGGCCATGGGCGGCGCGGTCGGCCCGTACACCGACCTCTACGCCCTCGGCGTGCTGCTGCACGAGCTGCTCAGCGGCAATGTGCCGTTCGCCGGTTCCACGGCGCTCGGGGTGCTGCACCGGCATCTCTACGAGCCGCCCGTCCCGCTGCGGCAGCTGCGCCCGGAGGTGCCCCAGGCACTCGAAGAGCTCGTCCTGCGCCTGCTCGCGAAGGACCCCGGCCACCGGCTCGCCGACGCCCAGCAGGCCTACGAGGCCCTCGCGCCCCTCCTGCCGGGGCCCGGCTCCGCCCGCCCCCAGGGCCCCATGAACCCCACGCGTCCCTTTCTGCTGCCGCACGCCCCCTGGCCCGAGCGGTCCGCGACCGTCCCCGGCGCCCGGCAGGCCGAGGCCTTCGCCCCCGCGCCGCCCGCACCCAGCGGCCTCGATGTCGCCGAGGCCGTGGAAGAGGTCAAGCGCCTGCTCGACCAGGGCGGCATCACCCAGGCCGTGGACCTCCTCGGCTCGATCCTGCCGGCCGCCGCGGCCGAGCACGGCGAGCACTCCACCGTCGTGCGCACCCTGCGCAAGCAGTACGCGGCCACGCTCATGGACGACGGCCAGTACCGGCGCGCGCTGCCCGAGCTGCGCCGCCTCGCCGACGACTACGCCGCCGAGAACAGCCCGCGCGCGGCCCGCCAGATGCTGCGCTGCCAGTACGACGCCGCGCAGTGCCTGGAGCAGCTCGGCGAGGCCGTGGCGGCGCTCGGCGAGTACCGCGCGCTCCTGCCGCGCTTCGAGAGCCAGCCCGACGACCCGGCCACCCCGCTCGACATCCGCCGCCGCATCGGCCACCTGCTGCTCTCCCTCGGCGACCGGCAGGCCGCCCACGACACGCTCGTCGCCCTCCTGCACGACGCCGAGCGGCTGCACGGCCCCCACCACCCGCTCCCCGCGGAGATCCGTCACACGCTGCAGTGGCTCGGACAGGTCAGGGCCTGAGCTCTGCGGCGCCACCCGCACATCCCGGCGCCGCGCGAATCGTTGGTCGAATCGGTGGCCCGGGCCACCCGGACTCCCTACCATCGATCAACGCAGGTCGATCACCGTCGCACGACCGCCGCCGGGAGGCTTCATGATCCGCCGAAGGACCGCGCTCTCCGTCACCGCCGCCGCGCTGCTCGCAGCGGCCCCGCTCCTGACCGCCTGCGGGCAGACGGCCCATCCGGGCGCCGCGGCCGTCGTGGGCGACGACCGGATCACCGTCTCGCAGCTGCAGCGCCAGGTGGAGGACGTGCGCGAGGCGCAGCGTTCCTCCCCGCAGGGCGAGCAGCTGACGGCGAACAGCGCCCGGCTCGGCCAGGACACGCTGGTCCGCCTCATCCAGTACCGGATCGTGGAGAAGGCCGGCAAGGACAACGGCGTCGGGGTCACCCGGCGGGAGCTGCAGCGCCAGCGCGCCGACATCGAGGCCGCCAACGGCGGGGCAGCGACGGTGCGGGCCCGGTTCCTCGCCCTCGGCATCGCCCCCGACCAGATCGACCAGGCCCTCTCCGTGGACCTCGTCCGCGCCAAGCTGGACGGCAAGTTCGGCGCCGCCCGCACCAACCAGATCCTGATGCGCACCTCCGACGCCCTCCACGTCGACGTCAACCCGCGCTACGGGGTGTGGGACGGCAAGCGCGGCACCGCCCAGTCCGCGCTGGAGCCGTGGCTGCGGTCCGCCGCGGAGACCGGGGCCGCACGCCCGGCGTGATGCGTGCCCGGTTCGTGCCCGGCGTGAGCCGCGCCCGGCCCGGTCCCCTAGGCTCGATCGCGTGAACGACTCCGCACCTGGCCGCATCGTCCTGCTCACCACCAGCCACCGGGTCGCCCCGGGGCTGCTGTCCTGGCCCGCGTGGCAGGCGCTCCGCGCCGCCGACCGGGTGCTGTGCGCCGATGCCGGCCACCCGCAGCTGCCGTATCTGCGGGAGGCCGGCGTCGAGGTCGAGCACGGCTCGGCCACGGCGCGCGAGCTGGTCGACTTCTGTTCGACCGGGCGGCGCAGCGCCGTCGTGCTCACCTCCGCCGAGGGCGAGTCCGCCCTCACCGACGGGCTGGCCCGGCTCGCCGGCTCCGGCCGGGAGACGATGCCCGCGCTGGAGCTGCTGCCCGGTTCGTACGACCTGCCCGGCGCCCGGCTGCTGGATCTGGTGCAGGTCATGGACCGGATCCGGGTGGCCTGCCCGTGGAGCGGGATCCGCACCCACGAGGACCTCGCGAAGTACGCGCTGGAGGAGACGTACGAGCTGCTGGAGGCCATCGAGACCGGTGACCGCGAGGCGCTGCGCGAGGAGCTCGGCGACGTGCTGCTGCAGGTCGTCTTCCACGCCCGGATCGCGCAGGACGACCCGGACGAGCCGTTCTCCGTCGACGACGTCGCCGGCGTGATCGTCGACAAGCTCATCCACCGGCACCCGCACGTCTTCGGCGAGGAGTCCGCGGAGACGCCGGAGGACGTGCGGGCGCACTGGATGCGCACGAAGGACGCGGAGAAGGGCCGCGAGTCGGTCACCGAGGGCGTGCCGCTCGGCCAGCCCGCGCTCGCCCTCTCCGCGAAGCTGGCCTCCCGGGTGCGCTCGCAGGGCCTCGACGTCACCCTGCCCGCCGGCGACGGCATCGGCTACGAGCTGCTGGCGCTGGCCGTACGGGCGGAGGCGGCGGGCACGGACCCGGAGACGGCGCTGCGGGCCGCGGCCCGCACGTACCGCGACGCGATCCGCGCCGCGGAGGGTCTGTAGCGGTTACTCCCCGGGGGAGAGCCCCCGGAACCCATTCAGCCTATTTACCGACTTGTCCCGGCGGTCGGCGGGTACCCGCATGGCATGCGCATTCAGTACGTACACCTCGCCGACCTCGCCGCCCCGCACTGGGCCGGCGGGATCATCCAGTTCATCGTCGGCCTCTTCGTCGTCGCCCTGCTGATCGTCGCCGTGGCCAAGGGCTTCCGGAAGCGTGACGAGGAACCGCCGCCACCGTCCCAGCCGCAGCGCAGGCAGGGCGCCTGGCAGACGCGGCAGGAGCACGACACCGGGCCCACCTCGCCCGACCACGGGCCTGGGCACAACGACGACGAGGAGAACAGGGTCGGCTACGTCACCGAGCACCGCGAGTCGGACGAGCTGCACCCCGAGGCCAACGGGGAGCGGGTGCTGCCGCACGAGGTCCACAACCCCGGCAGCCATGCCGAGGAGCTCAGCGAAGAGCGCAAGAAGTGGAACCCGGGCGGCAGCGGCGGCTTCGGCAGCGGCGGCCCCGGCCACCACTGAGCCGCCCCGCCGCGCCCCTAGTAGCGTCAAGGGGTGCACGACAAGAACGCCTCGCCCGTCCCGCCCGCCCCGCCCCTCTTCACCTGGGAATTCGCCGCCGACCCGTACCCCGCGTACGCGTGGCTGCGCGAGCACGCCCCGGTGCACCGCACCGCCCTGCCCAGCGGCGTGGAGGCGTGGCTGGTCACCCGGTACGCCGATGCCCGCCAGGCGCTCGCCGACCAGCGCCTGTCGAAGAACCCCGTGCACCATTCCGAGTCCGCCCACGGCAAGGGCAAGGTCGGCATCCCGGGCGAGCGCAGCGCCAATCTGATGACGCACCTGCTCAACATCGACCCGCCGGACCACACCCGGCTGCGCCGCCTCGTCTCGAAGGCGTTCACCCCGCGCCGGGTCGCCGAGTTCGCTCCGCGGGTGCAGGAGCTGACGGACCAGCTCATCGACGGCTTCGCCGGCCGAGGGGAAGCCGACCTCATCCACGAGTTCGCCTTCCCCCTCCCCATCTACGCCATCTGCGACATGCTCGGCGTACCGCGCGAGGACCAGGACGACTTCCGGGACTGGGCGGGAATGATGATTCGCCACGGCGGCGGGCCGCGCGGCGGAGTGGCGCGCTCCGTGAAGAAGATGCGGGGCTATCTGACCGAACTGATCCACCGGAAGCGGGGGGCCCTGCGGGGAGAAGGGGACGAAGACCTCATCTCCGGTCTGATCAGGGCGAGTGACCACGGTGAGCACCTCACCGAGGACGAGGCCGCGGCCATGGCCTTCATTCTGCTTTTTGCGGGTTTTGAAACAACTGTGAACCTGATCGGTAACGGAACCTACGCCCTGCTGCGCAACCCGGAGCAGCGCGAGCGCCTCCAGCGCGCCCTCGCCGAGGGCGACGAGGGCCTGCTCGCGACCGGGGTCGAGGAGCTGCTGCGCTACGACGGCCCGGTGGAGCTGGCGACCTGGCGGTTCGCCACCCGGGACCTGACGATCGGCGGGCAGCGCATCGCCGAGGGCGACCCCGTCCTCGTCGTCCTCGCCGCCGCCGACCGCGACCCCGAGCGCTTCGCCGACCCCGATTCACTGGACCTCTCCCGGCGCGACAACCAGCATCTCGGCTACGGCCACGGCATCCACTACTGCCTGGGCGCACCCCTCGCCCGCCTGGAGGGCCAGGCGGCTCTGGCGACCCTGCTGCGGCGCCTTCCCGACCTGCGGCTGGGGGCCGATCCGGAGGATCTGCGGTGGCGCGGCGGGCTCATCATGCGCGGTCTGCGCACCCTTCCCGTGGCCTTTACACCGGAGGGCATTCCGGACACAACCACCCAGGAGGAGTCGCCTGCCTGACCTCGCGTCAGTCGGCGTGATCTCGGCGTGACCTCCGCTACATCGGCTTGTGACTCCGGTGGCCCGTCGCTATCTTCAACCACCATTCGCCGCCGAACGAGAGGCAACCGCCCATGAGACCCGGAAACGGTCGACATCGCCGCCCCCGTCAGATACCCGCCATCGTGGTCGCCGCGGGGGTGACCGCCTCCGGGATCGCCCTGCCGCTGCTGGCGGCCACCGGCGCGACGGCAGCCGACGCCGGCACCTGGGACCGTGTCGCCCAGTGCGAGAGTGGAGGCCTGTGGAGCGCCAACTCCGGCAACGGGACCTACGGGGGACTGCAGCTGACCCAGGACCTCTGGGAGCGCCACGGCGGACGGGAGTACGCCCCCCGGCCCGACCTCGCCAGCCGTGCGCAGCAGATCACCGTCGCCGAGAAGATTCTCGAGAGCGGCGGCACCAGCCCCTGGTCGAGCTGCGCGGCGAGCGCCGGCCTCACCTCGGGCAGCACCCCGGCGGAGGTCAACCCGGGCGGCACACACGCCCCCGCGAGCGACTCGACGCCTTCACGCGCCCCGGAGCGCACCACTTCGCACTCCACGCCGTCCGAGCCGTCCGAGCCCTCCGAGCACGGCAAGCCTTCTGACGCGTCCACGTCTCCCTCGCCGTCCGGAAAGCCGTCGCCGGGGTCCTCGACGAGCCCCTCGGCCGACCCCTCCACGCAGCCTTCGGGGCAGCCGTCGACCGGTCAGCCGTCGCCGGGCCGGTCCTCCGGTCAGCCGTCCGGCCGGCCCTCCGGCAGCCCGTCGTCCGACGCGCCGTCACCCGACGCCTCGGGCAAGCCGTCCGACGGGCAGTCCGGTGAGCCGCAGGAAGGCCGGCACCGCAAGCCTTCGACGTCCCCCACGGACGACCCGACTCAGATCCCGGGCGGTCCGGCCACGCCCGCTGCCGGCGATTCCGGTTCGCCCGCGGGGCGGACGCCCGGCGAGGACGGCACGGGCACGGGCAAGCACCGTGCCGACCCGTCGCGTTCGGAGGACGAGGGTCGTACGTCGCGGGGCGGCGGCGATGCACGCACCGGCAGTCCCACGCCCACCGACTACACCGTGCGCCCCGGTGACAACCTGTCAGCCATCGCCGAGCAGCATGCGGTCAAGGGAGGTTGGCAGTCTCTGTATCAGCGCAATGAGAAAGCGGTCGGAACCGATCCCGACCTGATCCGTCCTGGTCAGAGGCTCGAGGTCGGTAAATAGACCGGCAGTTCGCGGCGAATGTCCGTTCCAGTCGAAAGTGAGACATGGGTCTCTTTGCCTGATGGCGGAATGCGGTCTTCCCGAAACTGGCAAACCGTCTCTCACCTGCGGAAACGCGTTGTTCCCCTGGGTAACCAGGGGCAACTGTGGCTGGAAAGAGGGGTTTGAACCCTTGCCGCGACTGTGTTTACCGTCGTGACCGCTCGCCACCGCGGGCACCACGGTCGCCACGCCGAATCCTGCCGGCGATCGGGGGAGTCGTCGCGCAAGCGCCGTAGGCAGGAGCGGGGGAACCAAGGTAGGCGCCGGAAACGGCTCCTCGGCGAAAGCCGCGGGTCCGGGACCGGCTAGGGGTGAAGCCGAGTGTGCTCGCACACGAAGCCGGGCGAACTCACAGCCCGAACCCGACAGCTCACCTCGTAGGCGTCGGTGAGGAAACGACTCATGTCCAAGGGCAAGCACCGTCGTCCGTCCAAGGCCGTCCGCATCTTCACGCTCGCCGGTGTCACCGGCGCAGCTGTCGCCGCCCCGCTGATGGTCGCCACCTCCGCCAACGCCGCCTCCGTTTCGACGTGGGACAAGGTCGCCCAGTGCGAGTCCGGTGGCAACTGGTCCATCAACACCGGCAACGGCTACTACGGCGGTCTGCAGTTCTCGCAGTCCTCCTGGAACGCCGCCGGTGGCCAGAAGTACGCCGACCGCGCCGACCACGCCTCCAAGAGCGCCCAGATCGCCGTGGCCGAGAAGCTGCTCGCCATGCAGGGCCCGGGCGCCTGGGGCTGCGCCGGTGCCGGCGGCCTGACGGCCGGTGGCCCGAAGGCGAACGTCGACCCCTCCGGTTCGGGCTCGGCCGGCAAGTCCACCAAGTCCTCCCGCACCGGCGGCACCGTCTCGGGCAAGTCCCACGCGGACCGCAGCGAGCGCCAGGCCACGCCGAAGAAGGCCACGCCGAAGAAGGCCGCCCCGCAGGCCGTCGAGCGCGACGAGGCCCCGGCCCCGAAGCGGACCGCGCCGGGCCACTCCACGCAGTCCTACAAGGTCGGCAGCGGTGAGTACGAGGTCAAGGAGGGCGACACCCTCTCCAAGATCGCCGAGGCCCAGCACGTCAAGGGCGGCTGGCAGAAGCTGTACGACCGCAACAAGGACATCGTCCAGGACGCGGACGTGATCTACGTCGGCCAGAAGCTGCACCTCAGCTGATCCGGCAGGGCGGTCCACTCCGGTGGGCCGCCCTTCTCCGCTCCCGGCGGGACCGCCCCGCTCCGATGCGCTGCCCCGAGCGTGCACCGGAGCGGGGCTCAGCCGTTTCCGGATCCGCCTCTTCCGGGCCCCGCCCCCTCCGCCGCAGGCGGCTCGCTTCCCTGTTCGGCTTCCCCGTTCAGCGAAAAATTCCGCCGTTCATACGGTGTTCTGGGCTTTTGTGCTGTTTTTTAGGCTTTTCCGGCCCGGGAACACGGTCCAACGGCGAGGCGAGCCTCCGGGGCCCGTTAGGCTCGTGCTGCAGAACCACAGACACACACGAAGGAGACCCTCGTGCCGTCCATCGACGTCGTCGTAGCTCGCGAGATCCTCGACTCGCGAGGCAACCCCACGGTCGAGGTCGAGGTCGGCCTCGACGACGGCTCCACGGGCCGTGCCGCCGTGCCGTCCGGCGCCTCCACCGGTGCCTTCGAGGCCATCGAGCTCCGTGACGGTGACAAGAACCGTTACCTGGGCAAGGGCGTCGAGAAGGCCGTCCTCGCCGTCATCGAGCAGATCGGCCCGGAGCTCGTCGGCTACGACGCCACCGAGCAGCGCCTGATCGACCAGGCCATGTTCGACCTGGACGCCACCGACAACAAGGGCTCGCTCGGCGCCAACGCCATCCTGGGCGTCTCCCTCGCCGTCGCGCACGCCGCCTCCGAGGCCTCCGACCTGCCGCTGTTCCGCTACCTGGGCGGCCCGAACGCGCACCTGCTGCCCGTTCCGATGATGAACATCCTGAACGGCGGCTCGCACGCCGACTCCAACGTGGACATCCAGGAGTTCATGATCGCGCCGATCGGCGCGGAGTCCTTCTCCGAGGCCCTGCGCTGGGGCACCGAGGTCTACCACACCCTCAAGTCGGTGCTGAAGACCAAGGGCCTGTCCACCGGCCTGGGCGACGAGGGCGGCTTCGCGCCGAACCTCGGCTCCAACCGCGAGGCCCTCGACCTCATCCTCGAGGCCATCAAGCAGGCCGGCTACACCCCCGGCCAGGACATCGCGCTCGCGCTCGACGTGGCCGCCTCCGAGTTCTACAAGGACGGCGTCTACAAGTTCGAGGGCCAGGACCGCACGGCCGCCGAGATGACGGACTACTACGCCGAGCTCGTCGCGGCGTACCCGCTCGTCTCCATCGAGGACCCGCTGTTCGAGGACGACTGGGACGGCTGGAAGACCATCACCGAGAAGCTCGGCGACAAGGTCCAGCTCGTCGGTGACGACCTGTTCGTCACCAACCCCGAGCGCCTCGGCCGCGGCATCGAGGAGGGCGCCGCCAACGCCCTGCTGGTCAAGGTCAACCAGATCGGCTCGCTGACCGAGACCCTGGACGCCGTCGAGCTGGCCCAGCGCAACGGCTTCAAGTGCATGATGTCGCACCGCTCCGGCGAGACCGAGGACGTCACCATCGCCGACCTGGCCGTCGCCACCAACTGCGGCCAGATCAAGACCGGCGCCCCGGCCCGCTCCGAGCGCGTCGCCAAGTACAACCAGCTCCTGCGCATCGAGGAGATCCTGGACGACGCCGCGGTCTACGCCGGCCGCAGCGCCTTCCCGCGCTTCAAGGGCTGACGCGGGCCGCACCCGCAGGCCTGACACGGCCTCAGGGGAGCAGCCTCACCACGTCCCCGGCCACGGTCCCGTACCGTGGCCGGGGACGTACGTTCGTGGCGAGGCTGCGGGCGACCAGGACCTCGGGGAGGCGAAGTGGCGGCGGAACGCTCCACCGCGACCAGGCTCAGGGCACTCGGCTCGGTGCTCGTCCAGGGCCCCACGGCCCGCGTCTACCGCGCGCGGGGCCCGCGCCGCAGCCGGCTCACCGGCCGTGCGGCGCTGCTGGCGCTCGTCGTGTGCTCGCTGGTCGTCGCCCTCGCCTATCCCATGCGCCAGTGGGTCACCCAGCGCTCCGACATCGCCGACCAGCGCCGCCAGTCCGAGCGCGCCCGCGAGCAGGTGAAGCGGCTGGAGGACGAGAAGGCGCGGCTGGAGGACCCGGCCTACGTCGAGCAGCAGGCGCGCGAGCACCTGCACTACCTGCGCCCCGGGGAGACCGGCTACAGCGTGGTCGACGGCAGCGGCACCGCCCGGCGCCCGCGCGACCAGGGCGCCGCCGACCGCCCCTGGTACAGCAATCTGTGGGACGGTGTGGACGCCGCGGACACCCCGCGCTGACCGCTCCCGCCGGCCCCTCCCCTTCTTCACGACCTGCCTTCTGCACGACCTGCCGACACCACCGAGCGAAGACGACACGAGCGAGCACATGGACACCCCTCCGCCCCAGACCGAGTCCACCGAGCCCACCGACGCCGACATCGAAGCGTTCAAGGAGCAGCTGGGCCGCCCGCCGCGCGGACTGCGCGCCATCGCCCACCGCTGCCCCTGCGGCCAGCCGGACGTGGTCGAGACCGCGCCCCGGCTGCCGGACGGCACGCCGTTCCCGACGACGTACTACCTGACCTGCCCGCGCGCCGCCTCCGCGATCGGCACGCTGGAGGGCTCGGGCCTGATGAAGGAGATGCAGGACCGGCTGGCGACCGACCCGGAGCTGGCCGCCGCCTACCGCGCCGCGCACGAGGACTACCTCCGCCGCCGCGACGCGATCGAGGTCCTGGAGGGCTTCCCGAGCGCGGGCGGCATGCCCGACCGCGTCAAGTGCCTGCACGTCCTGGTGGGTCACTCGCTGGTGGCGGGCCCGGGCGTGAACCCCTTCGGCGACGAGGCGCTGGCGCTGCTGCCGGAGTGGTGGGCCAAGGGCCCGTGCGTCACTCCGTGCGGGGGTGACGACAAGTGACCCGCGTTGCCGCCGTGGACTGCGGCACCAACTCCATCCGCCTCCTCGTCGCCGATCTCGACCCGGCGACCGGTGCGTTCACCGAGCTCGACCGCCGGATGACGATCGTCCGCCTGGGGCAGGGCGTGGACCGCACGGGCCGGCTGGCGGAGGAGGCCCTGGAGCGGACCTTCGCGGCCTGCCGGGAGTTCGCGGAGGTCATCCGCGACCTGAAGGCCGAGCGCGTGCGCTTCGTCGCCACGTCCGCCTCGCGGGACGCCGAGAACCGCGAGGACTTCGTGCGCGGCGTGGTGGACATCCTGGGCGTGGAGCCCGAGGTGATCAGCGGTGACCAGGAGGCCGAGTTCTCCTTCACCGGCGCCACCAAGGAGCTCTCCGGCCGGGACGACCTCGCCAGGCCGTTCCTCGTCGTGGACATCGGCGGCGGTTCCACGGAGTTCGTCGTCGGCGAGGAGCATGTCCGGGCGGCACGCAGCGTCGACGTCGGCTGCGTGCGCATGACGGAGCGCCACCTCGTCGCGGACGGCGCCGTGGTGGACCCGGCGACGCCGGAGCGCATCGCGGCGATACGCGCGGACATCGAGGCCGCGCTGGACCTGGCCGAGGAGAGCGTTCCGCTCGCCGAGGCCCGGACGCTCGTGGGCCTGGCGGGCTCGGTGACCACGGTCGCGGCCGTCGCGCTGGGACTGACCGAGTACGACTGGACGCGCATCCACCACGCGCGGATCTCCCTGGAGCAGGTCCGGGAGATCACCGGGAAGCTGCTCGCCTCGACGCACGAGCAGCGTGCGGCGATCCCCGTGATCCACCCGGGCCGGGTCGACGTGATCTGCGCCGGGGCGCTCGTCCTGCAGGCCGTCATGGAGCGCGTGGGGGCCCACGAGGTCGTCGTCAGCGAACACGACATTCTGGATGGAATCGCCTGGAGCGTCGCCTGAGAAGGCGCCCCGAGGAGGCCCCTCCGGGGGCCTCCGGGAAAAAGTTCGTGAAATCCTTCACATGAAAAAAGGGAGCGTTGGCGGCGCGAAGGGGCCTGTTGGGCCCTTCCGGGGCCCCCGGAGCCCTCTGCGGTGGGATGCCGTCCGGTTTCGGGCGGGTTAAAGAGCCGCTTATGTGATCGTCGGCGCGGCAGTGGTCTAGTCAACCTGAGACCCGCAAGGCCAGTTCAACAGGGGTTCACAACGTGCCCGCCGGTCAACTGGTTCCCTTACGGGCGTATGGCATGGGTCACGGTGGCGGCGGAGTGTAGCAGATACCTCCCGACCCCTTGTGAAGGGGCTCACGAGCATGCCCGTGGAGAGTGCTGGATACTCGAATCATGAGCACCACGGAGCGTCCACGGATCCTCGTAGTAGGCGGTGGGTACGTCGGCCTGTACGCGGCGCGCCGCATCCTCAAGAAGATGCGGTACGGCGAGGCGACCGTCACGGTCGTCGACCCGCGTTCGTACATGACCTACCAGCCCTTCCTGCCCGAAGCAGCTGCCGGCAGCATCTCCCCCCGCCACGTCGTGGTGCCGCTGCGACGCGTGCTCCCCAAGGCGGAGGTCCTCACCGGCCGCGTCACCACCATCGACCAGGACCGCAAGGTCGCCACCGTCGCGCCGCTCGTCGGCGAGGCGTACGAGCTGCCCTTCGACTACCTGATCGTCACGCTCGGCGCCGTCTCCCGTACCTTCCCGATCCCCGGCCTCGCCGAGAACGGCATCGGCATGAAGGGCGTCGAGGAGGCCATCGGCCTGCGCAACCACGTCCTCGAGCAGCTCGACAAGGCCGACTCGACGACCGACGAGGAGATCCGCCGCAAGGCGCTGACCTTCGTCTTCATCGGCGGTGGCTTCGCGGGTGCGGAGACCATCGGCGAGGTCGAGGACATGGCGCGCGACGCCGCCAAGTACTACCCCAACGTCAAGCGCGAGGACATGCGGTTCGTCCTCGTCGACGCCGCCGACAAGATCCTCCCCGAGGTCGGCCCCAAGCTCGGCGCGTACGGCAAGGCCCACCTGGAGAGCCGCGGCATCGAGATTCACCTCTCGACGTCGATGGACTCCTGCGTCGACGGCCACGTCGTGCTGAAGAACGGCCTCGAGGTCGACTCCAACACCATCGTGTGGACCGCGGGCGTCAAGCCCAACCCGGCGCTGGCCCGCTTCGGCCTGCCGCTCGGCCCGCGCGGTCACGTCGACACCCTGCCGACCCTCCAGGTCAACGGCACCGACTACATCTGGGCCGCGGGCGACAACGCCCAGGTTCCGGACCTCGTCGGCCGCGCCGCGGGCAACGAGAACGCCTGGTGCCCGCCGAACGCCCAGCACGCGCTGCGCCAGGCCAAGGTCCTCGGCGACAACGTCATCTCGGCCATGCGGGGCTTCTCGGCCGCGCAGACCGAGTACAAGCACGCCAACAAGGGTGCGGTGGCGGGCCTCGGCCTCCACAAGGGCGTCGCGATGATCGTCATGGGCAAGATGAAGATCAAGCTCAAGGGCCGTCTCGCCTGGTACATGCACCGTGGCTACCACGGTCTGGCCATGCCGACCTGGAACCGGAAGATCCGCGTCTTCGCGGACTGGACCCTCGGCATGTTCCTCAAGCGCGAGGTCGTCTCGCTGCGCGCCATGGAGAACCCCCGCGAGGAGTTCTACGAGGCCGCGAAGCCGGCCCCGCAGCCCAAGGCCGACTCCGTTCCCTCGGAGAAGGCGAAGGCCTCCTAACGGCGGTCGCGGCTCGGCCGCGGTCAACCAGTCGGCAACGGCGTCCACCAATCCGTGGGGTGGGCGCCTTTGTCGTGTGTCCGGCCACCCACAGTTGATCTAATCTGACTGAACGGGACTACCGTGCCGACTCTTGGTGTTTAGGTGTCAGTTGAACGTTTCTCCTGACCTTGCATCATGGAGGTGTGTGCGACATGGCCGACGCCGCTCGACGGCTCACCGCGCTCGCGGAAGAGGTCCTGGGAGCCCCGCTCCCGGTACGGATCCGCGCCTGGGACCGCAGCGAGTACGGCCCCCCGGGCACATCCGGCGCCCCCGTCCTGGTCATCCGCCGCCGCCGGGCCCTGCGCCGGCTGCTGTGGAAGCCGGGCGAGCTGGGCCTCGCCCGGGCCTGGGTCGCGGGCGACATCGACGTCGAGGGCGATCTCTACGAGGCGCTCGACCTCCTGGCCGGCTCCCTCTGGGAGCGCGGCGAGGGCACGCCCCGCTCCGGCCTCGCCGCCCTCCTCTCGGCCGTGCGCGACCCGCGCCTGCGCGCCGCGGGCGGTGAGCTCGTCAAACTGGCCGGCCCCGGACTGCCGCCCCGGCCGCCCCGCGAGGAGGCCCGCAGGACCGGCGGCCCCCTGCACACCCTGCGCCGCGACAAGCAGTCCATCAGCCACCACTACGACGTCGGCAACGCCTTCTACGAGCGCGTCCTCGGCCCCTCCATGGTCTACTCCTGCGCCTACTGGGGGAGCGACGGGGACGGAGCCTCCACCCTCGAGGAGGCCCAGAGCGCCAAGCTCGACCTCGTCTGCCGCAAGCTCGACCTCCGGCCCGGGCAGCGCCTCCTCGACGTCGGCTGCGGCTGGGGCTCGATGGTGCTGCACGCGGCCCGCGAGTACGGGGTGAGCGCCGTCGGCATCACCCTCTCCGAGGAGCAGGCCGCCTACGCCCGCAAGCGCGTCGCCGAGGCCGGCCTGACGGAGCGCATCGAGATCCGGGTCCAGGACTACCGCGAGATCTCCGACGGCCCCTTCGACGCCATCTCCTCCATCGGCATGGCCGAGCACGTCGGCTCGGCGCTCTACGCCGAGTACGCCGCCGACCTCCACGCGCTGCTGAAGCCCGGCGGCCGGCTGCTCAACCACCAGATCGCCCGCCGCCCCCTCAAGGACGAGGAGGCGTACGAGGTCGACGAGTTCATCGACCGCTACGTCTTCCCCGACGGCGAGCTCGCCCCCGTGGGACGGACCGTCGCCCAGCTGGAGGAGGCCGGGTTCGAGGTGCGCGACGTGGAGTCGCTGCGCGAGCACTACGCCCTGACGCTGCGCCAGTGGGTGGTCAACCTTCAGGACCACTGGCAGGAGGCCGTACTGCTGACCTCGGCCGGCCGCGCCCGGGTCTGGCGGCTGTACATGGCCGCCTCGGCGCTGTCCTTCGAGCGCAACAGGATCGGCGTCAACCAGGTGCTGGCCGTCCGCACGCCGGAGACGGGGGCGGCGGGGATGCCGCTGCGGGCGCGCAACTGGCGCTGATGCGCGGAGCGGCCCCACGGCTGATGCCGTGGGGCCGCTCTCCTCGTACCGGCTGCCGCTACTCCGCCTTGATGGCGGACAGCATGTTCAGCTTCGCCGCCCGGCGGGCCGGCCACAGCGCGGCCAGCACGCCGACCACCGCGGCCAGCAGCAGGAACAGACCCATCCGGCCCCACGGGAGCACGAGCTCGTAGGTGCTCAGGCCCTTGCGGATGAGGTCGCCCGCGGCCCAGCCGAAGAAGACTCCCAGGCCCACGCCCATCACGCCGCCGAAGAGCGAGATGACCAGCGACTCCAGACGGACCATCCGCTTGATGCCCTTGCGGTCCAGGCCGATGGCGCGCAGCATGCCGATCTCCTGCTGGCGCTCGAAGACGGACATGGCCAGGGTGTTGATGACGCCGAGGACGGCGACGACGACGGCCATGGCCAGCAGGCCGTAGAGCATGTTCAGCAGGAGGTTGATCATCCGGGAGATGCCGTCCGAGATGTCCTGCTTGGTCTGGATCTGAATGGCGGGGTTGTCGCCGAGGGCCTTGCGCAGGGAGTCCTTGACGGCCTCGCCGGCGCCGTTCTTGGTCTTGACCATGACCTGGTTGTCGTTGACCTCGCTCAGGTGCGGGGTCAGGGTCCGGTTGTCGACCATGATGCCGCGCATCAGGTCGTTGCCCTTGTAGACGCCGGCGACCGTCAGACGGCCCTTCTTGCCGTCCTCGAAGGTCACGTCGAAGGACGAACCGGTCTTCCAGTGGTTCGTGCGGGACAGTGCGTCGTCGATGACGACCTTGTCACCGGAGACGGCGAACGAGCCCGAGGTGAAGTCCAGCTTCGTCAGCCGGGCGATGTCCTTGCCGTTGACGCCCCTGAGCAGCTGGTGGCGGTCGCCGTCGATGCGGGCCGGGGACTGGCGCATCGGGCTGGTGGCCGTGACGTCGGGGTGCGCGGCGAGCTTCTTCTCCACGTCCGGGGAGAGCGGGGTCATGCTCGCCATGGAGACGACGTAGTCGGCCTTGAGGGACTCCGTGGCCATCTTGTCGATGGCCTTCTGGACGCTGCCCGCGATCACGGTCAGACCGGTGATCAGGGTGAGGCCGATCATCAGCGCGGAGGCGGTCGCGGCGGTGCGGCGCGGGTTGCGCACGGCGTTCTGCCGGGCGAGCTTGCCGGGCATGCCGAACAGGCGCAGCAGCGGGGCCCAGGCGGCGATCACCGGACGCGACAGCAGCGGGGTCAGGACGAAGATGCCGATCAGGACGACGGCCGCGCCCAGGCCCAGCATGGTGGAGCTGCTCGCCGTCAGCACGACGGCCGCGCCGAGGGCGGTGATGGCGCCGCCGATGCTGTTGCGCACGACCAGGGACTTGGTGGTGGCCACGGCGTGGACGCTGTTCATCGCGGCGACCGGCGGGATCTTGGCGGCGCGGCGGCCGGGCAGCCAGGCGGCCAGCATCGTGACGACGATGCCGACGACCAGCGAGACCAGGACCGTGTTCGGGGCGATCACCAGCGGGCCGTCGGGGATGCTGTTGCCCGTGCTGCTGATGAGCGAGCGCAGGCCGGCGCCGATGCCGATGCCCGCGATCAGTCCGGCGATACCGGCGACCGCGCCCACGACGAACGCCTCGATCAGCACGGAGCGGGTGATCTGGCGGCGGCTCGCGCCGACCGCGCGCATCAGGGCCAGCTCCTTGGTGCGCTGGGCGACCAGCATGGTGAAGGTGTTGGCGATGATGAAGATGCCGACGAAGAGCGAGATGCCGGCGAAGACCAGGAGGCTGGTCCGCATGCCGTCCATGCTCTGGGCGATGATCTTCGCCTCGTCGTCGGCCAGCTCCTTGCCCGTGACCGACTTCGCGTCCTTCGGCAGGACCTTGTCGACGGCGGACTTCAGCGCGGCCTGCGAGGTGCCGGCGGCGGCCTTCACGTCGATCTGGCTGAACTCGCCGGGCTTGCCGTAGAGCTTCTGCGCGGTCGGGGTGTCGAAGAGGGCCAGGCTGCCACCGGCGGAGACGGCGCCGTCGTCCGTGGTGAAGATGCCGGTGATCTTCTGCGGGAGCACGGGGCCGTCGACGGAGATGCGGACGGTGTCGCCGACCTTGTAGCCGGCGCGCTCGGCGGTCTTGGCGTCGAGGGCGATCTCACCGGAGCCCTGCGGCGCGCGGCCGCTCTTCATGGGGTAGCGGGCGTCCTTGCCGCCGGTGCCCGGGTAGTAGTTGGCGCCGGAGGAGGAGAAGCCCTCGCCTATCAGCTTGCCGTGCTTGTCGGCGATCGCCGCGAAGCCGTTGACGGAGCCGGTGGCGGAGGCGGCGCCGGGCACCTTGGCGGCCCGGTCCAGCAGGTCCTGGGAGAGCCGGGGGGTCTCGCCGGGCCTGCCGTCGTCGCCGTCCTGGTGGCGGGGCTGGACGGCGACGTCGACCTTGTCGTAGCCCTTCTGGGAGCTCTTCTGGTAGGCGTCGGAGATGGTCGAGGTGAAGACCAGGGTGCCGGAGACGAAGGCCACGCCGAGCATCACGGCGAGTACGGTCATCAGCAGCCGGGCCTTGTGCGCGAGCACGTTGCGCAAGGCGGTACGGAACATGGTCTGTGTGTCCTGGGGGAGTGGGCCCGTGCCGGGCCGTCGTCGGGAGGCTGGGGAGCGGCGGAGCCGTCTCTCAGCTCGTGCGGCCCTTGGCGTCGAAGCGCTTCATGCGGTCGAGGACCGCGTCCGCGGTGGGCTCGCGCATCTCGTCGACGATGCGGCCGTCGGCGAGGAAGACCACGCGGTCGGCGTAGGACGCGGCCACGGGGTCGTGGGTGACCATGACGACGGTCTGGCCGAGCTCGCGCACCGAGTTGCGCAGGAAGCCCAGGACCTCGGCGCCGGAGCGCGAGTCGAGGTTTCCGGTGGGCTCGTCCGCGAACATGATCTCGGGCTTGCCGGCCAGGGCGCGGGCGACGGCCACGCGCTGCTGCTGGCCGCCGGAGAGCTGGTTGGGGCGGTGCTTGAGGCGCCCGGAGAGGCCGACGGTGTCGACGACCATGTCCAGCCACTTGCGGTCGGGCTTACGGCCGGCGATGTCCATCGGCAGGGTGATGTTCTCCAGCGCGGTCAGCGTCGGGAGCAGGTTGAACGCCTGGAAGATGAAGCCGATCTTGTCGCGCCGCAGCCGCGTGAGCCGCTTGTCGTTGAGCGTGGTCAGCTCGGTGTCGCCGATCGTGGCCGAGCCGCCGGAGACCGAGTCCAGGCCCGCCATGCAGTGCATCAGCGTGGACTTGCCGGAGCCCGAGGGGCCCATGATCGCGGTGAACTCGGCCTGGCGGAATTCGACGGAGACCGCGTCGAGGGCGACCACCTGGGTCTCGCCCTGTCCGTAGACCTTGGTGAGGCCCGTGGCGCGGGCTGCCACTGCCGTGGGGCGGGCGGCGGTCTGGACGCCGTAGGGGGAGGTGGTCACGGGGCGGGCTCCTGTCGGGACGACGGTTTCGGGTACCCCTCCATCGTCCGTGGCGCGCCGCCTCCCGGGATCAGACCCAGCTCCCGTTCCCGGGGCAGACCTCGGTCTGACCCGGGAGGGCGCTTCTCCTCCTTGGGTATGACGCCGGGCACCGCCCCGGAGGCCGCCTCCGGGGCGGTGCCCGAGGCGGCGAGATTGCGACAATTCCGCAGGCCGCCCGGGGTCCCCCGGTGAACGGGCGGTATCGGCCCGTGGCATGTGCCTTTGGCGTCGTTCCTGCACTGATGCACCCTCAGTTGCCAATAAAATAAGACAACCTCGGGTCATCGTTCCGCTGTTTGGGGGGCGCTCCCCGGCTAGGCTCGTCCTGCTCTCCTCTTACCAGGGAGGCTCGCGCGCCTTTCCCTGCCTGTACGCCCGAGAGCGCTGCCCGGATGGTGGAATGCAGACACGGCGAGCTTAAACCTCGCTGGCCCTTCGGGCCGTGCCGGTTCAAGTCCGGCTCCGGGCACTCACCTGCTCCGTGTCCCCCACTCTCCGTAGGGAACCGAGTGCCGCCCGTTTGCGTTCTCCCCGTAGGCGTGGGGGAGGGTGTGCCGGAAAAGATCCTTCCCAAGCACGAGCGCATTCTTTTGCCTACCTATTACTCTTGGTCGCAAGGCCGCGCAGGGTGGCCATGGATGGAGTGAGGATGAGGAGCAGCAACCCGGTCTTCTCGCGGCGGTTCCGCGGCAACAACGGCTACGCGGGCTTCAACGCGGCGCCGCAGGCCGGGACCGCGGCCCAGGGCAACCCGTACGCGAACAATCCGTACGCGCAGCAGCCCGCCAACCCGTACGCCACCAACCCTTACGCCCAGGGCGGCCCGGATCTCCAGCAGGGCTACCCGCAGGCCCCCGCCACCACGGGCCGCATGACGATGGACGACGTCGTCATGCGCACCGGCATGACGCTCGGCACGGTCATCCTGGCCGCCGCCGTCGGCTGGGGGCTGAACGTCCCGGTCGCGCTCGGCTACGGCGCCGGCCTCGTCGCGATGCTCCTGGGCTTCGCCCAGTCGATCTTCCTGCGCAAGCCGGTCCCCGCGGTGATCCTCGCGTACGCCGCGTTCGAGGGCCTCTTCCTCGGCGTGGTCAGCAAGGCCTTCAACCACTACGCGCAGGGTGCCCCGGTCCAGGCCGTGCTCGGCACGATGCTCGTCTCGGTCGGCGTGCTCATCGCGTACAAGACCCGCCTGATCCGCGTGAACCGCCGCTTCACCCGCTTCGTGACGGCCGCCGTGATCGGCTTCGTCCTGCTGATGATGGTGAACATGCTGTTCGCCGTGATCGGCGGCGGTGACGGCCTCGGCCTGCGCACGGGCTGGCTCGGCATCATCGTCGGCGTCGTCGGCGTGCTGATCGGCGCGGCCGTTCTCGCGCTGGACTTCAAGCAGGTCGAGGACGGCATCCAGTACGGTGCGCCGCGCGAGGAGTCGTGGTTCTCGGCCTTCGGCCTCACGGTCTCGCTGGTGTGGATCTACATCCAGATGCTGCAGCTGATCGGCATCCTCAACGAGGACTAGCCGGTCGGCAGTGAACTCGGTCGGTGAACGAAGGGCCCGGGAGATTTCCCGGGCCCTTCGCCGTATGCGCCTTCAGATCTGCATCAGGCGGACGAACGGGGGTGTCGTCCGCCCCGTGCGGAGTGCGGTGTGCGCCGCGCTACAGAAGCTTCCGGGCGGCCCGCCGGAGGTCGTACTCGTGGACGATCGCCTTGGCGTGGCCATATGCGAGGTCGTGCTCTCCGCGCAGCCAGCTGACCTTCTCCTCGAAGCGGAAGAGAGAAGGGCCTTCCTCGACCGTGCGCAGCCAGTCGGCCACTTCGCGGCCGGTGCAATGGGGGATTCGGGAGAGCAGGTTCCGGTGGGTCTCGTCGGAGAAGACGTGGGACATCGGCGCCTCCGGACGCGTCGAATGATGGTCCTTCATGTCACCGTGCCCGACTGTGCAGACGTTGGCAACACTCCGGCAACGGCGCATAGGCTCGCGCTGTGGATGATGTGACGTCTCTTCTGGCCGCCGTGGACGCTTTCGCCGACCGGCTGCGTGCCCTGCCGCAGTCCCGCCTGAGCAGGGGAGCGGCCGCGGAAGCGCTGTCCCTCGCCCGGGAACTGGCGGCGTGGGCGCAGCGCATCGAGGAACCCGGGACCGTGGTGCCGAGGGAAATGCCCGAAGCGGGGATGTTCGCGGTCGCCGACCAAGTGGCGGTGGCCGGTCACGATTTGGCCGAGGCCCTCGCCGCAGACGGCGCGAAGCAGGCGCCCGAGGGGGTCGGCGCGGCGGAGGCGGTGGCGCTGATCGAGGCGGCGGCGAAGCGGTGCGGTTTGTAGGGCGCGGT
Source organism: Streptomyces roseifaciens (assembly GCF_001445655.1). Taxonomy (NCBI): domain Bacteria; kingdom Bacillati; phylum Actinomycetota; class Actinomycetes; order Kitasatosporales; family Streptomycetaceae; genus Streptomyces; species Streptomyces roseifaciens. Next base: position 3,269,257 of record NZ_LNBE01000004.1, on the reverse strand, counting down.
CGTACGGGCCGGGGCGGGCCCGGCACCGCCGGGTGCCACCGCCGTGGCTGATCGGCGTCGCGGCGGGTTCAAGGACGCGGGGCATCGTCGACCGGGCACGGACCGGCGAAGGGGCTCGCCTCCTTCACCGGCTCGCTCGCCGTCGAGGACGTGCCGGCATCCTGGAATCCGCCGCCGCAGCGCTCAGCCCCGGCGGTGGTTTCCGGCGGTGCCGGACCGGCCTCGGGGCGTCATGACGTCACCTCGTCACAGTGACGCGATGACCCGGTCCGCCAGGACGTAGACCTTCTCCGTCCCGCAGCCGAAGGTCAGGGCGTACGCGCCGGAGACCCCGGAGCCGCCCAGCAGGACGGGGGCGTCGCCGGCGTCCAGGGCGTCCGCGAGGCGCTCGGCGGTCTCGCGGTGGCCGGGGGTCATGCAGACGGTGGTGCCGTCGGCGAAGACGTAGACGTCGAGCGTGCCGAGCGGGCCGGGGCGCACGTCGGTCAGCGGGACGCGGGCGTCCGCGAGCTCGCCGAGCCGCTCCACCGTGCTCTCGTGGTCGCCGGTGGCCGCCACGGGCGAGAAGTCGGGGTGGGAGGGGTGGCGGCGGCGGGCGGCGGCCAGCTCGGGGGAGTCCGCGGCCTCGGCCTCGGCGGCCGCGGCCTCGGCGAACTCGGCGAACTCGGCGAGCTCGGCCAGCCCGGTGAGCTCGGCCAGCGGCTCCAGGCCGACGAGGTCGGCCTGGCGGGGCAGGTAGAGGCCGCCGTAGGGGCCCTCGGCGAGGTCGTCGCCGAGGCCGGTGAGGCCCGGCAGCGACGGGACGTCACCGGCTCCGCCGAGCTCGCGGGCCTCCTGGGCGGCCCAGAAGGCACGGGCCTCGGCGAGCTCCCGCTCGCGCTCCTCGGCGAGGGCGTCGGCGACGGCCGCCCGTATTTCCGCGAGCTCCGCGCCGGGGGCGGGGCGGGCGGCGGGCACGGTGGGGTGCGTGCGGCGCTCGGCCGTGGCGGCGGCGAGGTCGGCGCGCAGGGCGGTGATCTGGCGGCGCAGGCCGCGAGTGGCGTGCAGGGCGGCGGCGCCCGCGGCCGTCGCGGTGGCCGCGGCCAGCAGCAGGGCAAGGGACATGGCGCTCACTGACGTACTCCCGGTTGCTATGGATCCCCCAGATTCCTACCTCAGCTTGAGGTGTGCTCTCAGGAGACCCCAGTGCAAAACGTCATGAAGCGGGCGGGACTTACGTCCCGGACGTTGTCTCTTCAACATCTCTGACCTGCGGAAACGAATCGCCCCCGGGACGTTGGTCACATCCTGGGGGCGATTCGGTCACGGTTGCGCAAGCGGCCCGTGAGGCCGTTCGTCCTCAGCTCAGCCGCTCGTACTCTCCCTGTCCTGCGCTGCGGCTCAGCTCAGTTCAGCTCAGCCGCTCGATGACCATCGCCATGCCCTGGCCGCCGCCGACGCACATGGTCTCCAGGCCGAACTGCTTGTCGTGCCACTGCAGCGAGTTGATGAGCGTGCCGGTGATGCGGGCGCCCGTCATGCCGAAGGGGTGGCCGACGGCGATCGCGCCGCCGTTGACGTTCAGGCGGTCGATGTCGATGCCGAGCTCCTGGTAGGCCGGGATGACCTGGGCCGCGAACGCCTCGTTGATCTCGACCAGGTCGATGTCGCCGATGCTCATGCCGGCCCGCGCCAGTGCCTGCCTGCTGGCCTCGACCGGGCCGAAGCCCATGATCTCGGGGGAGAGGGCGGAGACGCCGGTGGAGACGATCCGGGCCAGCGGGGTCAGGCCCAGCTCGCGCGCCTTGGTGTCGGACATGATCACCAGGGCGGCGGCGCCGTCGTTGAGCGGGCAGCAGTTGCCCGGGGTGACCCGGCCGTCCGCGCGGAACGAGGGCTTGAGGCCGGCCACGCCCTCCAGCGTCACGCCCGCGCGCGGGCCGTCGTCCTTGGAGACGACGGTGCCGTCCGGGGTGGTGACCGGGGTGATCTCGCGCTCCCAGAAGCCGTTCTTGATGGCTTCCTCGGCGAGGTTCTGCGAGCGGACGCCGAACTCGTCCATCTCCTCGCGCGAGATGCCCTTCAGCCGGGCCAGGTTCTCGGCGGTCTGGCCCATCGCGATGTACGCGTCGGGCACGAGGCCGTCCTCGCGCGGGTCGTGCCACTCCTCGCTGCCCTGCTCGGCGCGGGCGGCGGTGCGGGCCTCGGCCTCGGCGAAGAACGGGTTGTGGCTGCCGGGCATGCCGTCCGAGGAGCCGTTGACGGTCCGGGAGACCGTCTCCACGCCCGCGGAGATGAAGACGTCGCCCTCGCCGGCCTTGATGGCGTGCATCGCCATGCGGGACGTCTGCAGGGACGAGGAGCAGTAGCGGGTGATCGTGCAGCCGGGCAGGTGGTCCATGCCCATCTGCACGGCCACGATGCGGCCGAGGTTGTGGCCCTGCTCGCCGCCGGGCAGGCCGCAGCCGAGCATCAGGTCGTCGATGTCGCGCGGGTCGAGACCGGGGACCTTGTCGAGCGCGGCCTTGATGATCGTCGCGGTCAGGTCGTCGGCCCGCATGCCCTTCAGCGAGCCCTTGAAGGCGCGACCGATGGGCGAACGGGCGGTTGAGACGATCACGGCTTCGGGCATCACGGCTCCAGGGCGTGTGAAAGCAGGACTGGGTGGAAGTTACCCGCCCGTAGGGCCCGGGTCACGGCTTGGTCACTGTGACCCCTCGCACTCTTGCCGTCGCCCGGGCCGGCGGCGTCCCGCACGTCACGACCCGCCCCGGGCCGCCCGGGACCACACGTGGTGCGGCGTCGGCTCCGTGTGGGCCGGGAGGCGGCGGCGTTTGCGGTGCTTGAGGAGGGCCCAGCGGCCCCGGGCGGCGGTGACCTCCGTGCCGCCCTCGGCCGCCGCCTCCGCGGCCGCACGGGCGACCGGCAGGATGCCCTCGCGGCGGGCCGCGTCCGGCCGCTCCTCGTCCTCCGGCCACAGCCCCAGCGCCGCGCACAGCGTCGGCAGGACGGCCATCGCCGCGGTGGCGTAGCCCTCGGCGGAGGGGTGGAAGTTGTCGGGTCCGAACAGCTCCCGTGGGTTCGCGGCGAACTCCGGGCCCAGGAGGTCGCCCAGCGACACCGTGCGGCCGCCCGCCTCGATCACCCCTATGGTCTGCGCCGCGGCCAGCTGGCGGCTCTGCCGGCGCGCCACCCACCGCAGCGGCTGGTAGACCGGCTCGATCGTGCCGAGGTCGGGGCAGGTGCCCACCACGACCTCGCTGCCCGCCTCCCGCAGCCGCCGCACGGCGTCGGACAGCAGCCGTACGGACCGCGCGGCCGGCATCCCGTGCGTGACGTCGTTCGCCCCGATCATGATCACGCAGACGTCGGGGGCGCGCTCCACGTCGTCGAGCAGCAGGGTGACCTGCCGGTCCAGGTCGTGCGAGCGGGCTCCGGACAGGGCCACGTTGCGCAGCTCCACGGGGCGCTCGGCGACCGCGGCGAGCCCGGAGGCGAGCAGGGCCCCCGGCGTCTGCCGGGGCCGGTGCACGCCCTGCCCGGCAGCCGTGGAGTCGCCGAGCAGGCCGAGCAGCAGCGGCTCGCGCCCGAGCCGGTGGACGAAGGCGGAGCCGTAGCGGCCGTCCGCGTGGGGCGGGGTGTCGTTGGAGCCGCCCACGACCCGCCTGGCCAGCCGCGCCTCGGTCAGCAGGACCCCGGCCGCGGTGGCCCCGAGCAGGCCGATGCCGCCGCCCCCGTAGGCCGCCGCGGCGGCGATGCGCCGGGCGACCCTCGCCCGCGACGTGGAGATGGGTGACATGGGCCGGACCTCCTCTGCAGCCGGGTTCCGAGCCGCGTACACGGTTTTACAAACGCTTCATAAAGCATTCATGAATGCCCCGCACCCTTGGCAGAGCGCGCTATGAGCAGGTTGCCCCGAGCGCCCGCATCTGCAACGCGCCGTTGGAGCGGCCGGATGCGTTCTAGGCTGGCCGTATGGGTACGCGAGACCGCTAGTGCCCCCGACCGCGGAGATCACCGTGCAGTATCACGATTCGATGATTGAGCTCGTTGGCAACACCCCGCTCGTGAAGCTCAACAGCGTGACCGAAGGCATCCAGGCCACCGTGCTCGCCAAGGTCGAGTACTTCAACCCGGGCGGCTCCGTGAAGGACCGGATCGCCGTGCGCATGATCGAGGCCGCGGAGAAGTCCGGCGAGCTCAAGCCGGGCGGCACCATCGTCGAGCCGACCTCCGGCAACACGGGCGTGGGCCTGGCGATCGTGGCCCAGCAGAAGGGCTACAAGTGCATCTTCGTCTGCCCGGACAAGGTCTCCACTGACAAGATCAACGTGCTGCGGGCCTACGGCGCGGAGGTCGTGGTCTGCCCGACCGCGGTCGACCCGGAGCACCCGGACTCGTACTACAACGTCTCCGACAAGCTCGTGCGCGAGACGCCCAACGCCTGGAAGCCCGACCAGTACAGCAACCCCAACAACCCCCTCTCGCACTACTACTCCACCGGCCCCGAGCTGTGGGAGCAGACGGAGGGGAAGATCACCCACTTCGTGGCGGGCGTGGGCACCGGCGGCACCATCAGCGGCACCGGGCGTTACCTCAAGGAGGTCAGCGACGGCCGCGTCAAGGTCATCGGCTCGGACCCGGAGGGCTCGGTCTACAGCGGCGGCTCCGGCCGTCCGTACCTGATCGAGGGCGTCGGCGAGGACTTCTGGCCGAGCGCCTATGACGGCACGGTGACCGACGAGATCATCGCGGTCTCCGACAAGGACGCCTTCCAGATGACGCGCCGCCTCGCCAAGGAGGAGGGCCTGCTCGTCGGCGGCTCCTGCGGCATGGCGGTCGTCTCCGCCCTGCGCGCCGCCGAGAACCTCGGCCCGGACGACGTCGTGGTCGTCCTCCTGCCGGACAGCGGCCGCGGCTACCTGAGCAAGATCTTCAACGACGAGTGGATGGCGGACTACGGCTTCCTGGAGGAGGCCGGCGACGCCGCCCGCGTGGGCGACGTGCTGCGCCGCAAGGACGGCGGCCTGCCCTCCCTGGTGCACATGCACCCGGAGGAGACGGTCGGCGAGGCCATCGAGGTGCTCCGCGAGTACGGCGTCTCGCAGATGCCCATCGTCAAGCCGGGCGCGGGGCACCCCGATGTGATGGCCGCCGAGGTCATCGGCTCGGTCGTGGAGCGCGAGCTGCTGGACGCCCTGTTCACCCAGCGCGCCTCGCTCTCCGACCCGCTGGAGAAGCACATGTGCGCGCCGCTGCCGCAGGTCGGCTCCGGCGAGCCCGTCGGGGACCTGATGGCCGTGCTGGGCGAGGCGGACGCGGCGATCGTCCTGGTCGAGGGCAAGCCCACCGGTGTGGTGAGCCGTCAGGACCTGCTGGCGTTCCTCGCGGAGAGCGCCGGGAAGGCCAACGGCGCCAAGTAGTCCCGCCCTTCCGGAGCGGCTTCCGGGCGCGCGGCCGCGGCAGCGGCGGGTTTCCGGCTTTCCGGCCGCCGCGTGAACGGGGTGCGGACGGGCGGCCCGTAAAAGGTACGTATGTGTCACGCGCCCGCAGCACCGGCTTAACAACCGTCCGGCATATTGGGGGTGTCGGCCCGGGTCACCCCCGGCCGGCACCCGAACGGCGGCGGGAAACTCCGGAGCGGCTCCCGGACTCCACAGCCGTCCGGACGCGGTCCACCGGCCCTGACTCCGGCCCGTGTCCCCGTGGGGGACCGCCGTCGTCCCGACTCCGGCTCCGGCCGGGGTGCGGCGGTCCCTCGCGCATCTCCCCGGGCGTGCGTCCCTGGGCGTGCGTCCCCGGGCGCGCATTCACTCCCAGTCGGACGCGCCGTCCCGCTTCCTCCGCCGCTGCTGCCACGGGAACAGCCCCGCCACGTTCAGGGCGTTGACGCCCACGATGCCCGCCCAGGTCACCAGCAGCCCCGGCAGGTGCGCGTTGACCACGGCTATCGCGGACAGCGGGATGGCCAGCACCAGCGACACCGCGGCGAAGCCGAAGCGCTCGCCGAAGCCGCCGGGGCCGTCCCCGTCGAGGTGCGGCCGTACCCCGCGGGCGACGGCCATCTGCACCTCCGCCGACTGCCGGCGCACCCGCCGGTCGATCTCGGCGTCGAGTTTCCGGTCGACCTTCTCCAGGAAGGCTTCCACCAGCTCCGCCTCGTACTCCGGGCCCAGCTCCTTGCGGGTCTCCAGAGTGGCGGCGAGGTCCTTCTTCAGCTCATGGTCGCGGGCCGTCATGTCTACGACGATACGGTCGGCGGTGCCCCGCGTCGGTGGGGCTAGCACCCGTATCCGCCGTAGGGGCAGCCCCGTGACCGCCGGGGCGCCGCTGGAAGGAGCAGTTCCGTGCCCGGACCGACCGAACCCCTGCTGACCTCCCTCGCCGCGCTCGACGCAGGAACGGGCGGGGACCGCCCGGACGCCCTCAGCGTCGCGGGGCGGGCCTTCTCCCGTGAACAACTGCTGGGCGCCGCCGCGGCGGTGGCGCACCGCATCGCGGGCGCCCCGGCCGTCGCCGTGCACGCCGACGCGTCGCCGGAGACCGCGGCGGCCGTGGTGGGCGGGCTGCTCGCCGGGGTGCCGGTCGTGCCGCTGCCGCCGGACGCGGGTCCGGCCGAGCGCGGCCACATCCTGCGCGACTCCGGCGCCGCCCTGGTGCTCGGCGGCGACGAGGGGCTGCCCGTCGATTTCGGGGAGCGGCGCGACTGGTCCGGTGCCGAGCCCGCCCCGGACGGCACCGCGCTGATCCTCTACACCTCCGGCACCACCGGCGCCCCCAAGGGCGCGCTGATCCCGCGCGGCGCGGTGGCCGCGGGCCTGGACGGGCTCGCCGAGGCGTGGCAGTGGACCGCCGAGGACACCCTCGTGCACGGGCTGCCGCTCTTCCACGTCCACGGCCTCGTCCTGGGCGTCCTGGGGGCGCTGCGGACCGGCTGCCGGCTGGTGCACACCGGCCGGCCGACGCCGGAGGCGTACGCGGCGGCGGGCGGCAGCCTGTACTTCGGGGTGCCGACGGTGTGGTCCCGGGTGGTGCGCGAGCCGTCCGCGGCCCGGGAGCTGGCCGGGGCCCGGCTGCTGGTGTCGGGCAGTGCGGCCCTGCCCGCGCCCGTCTTCCGGGACCTGGAGGCCCTCACCGGGCAGCGGCCCGTCGAGCGCTACGGCATGACCGAGACCCTGATCACCGTCTCCGCCCGGGCCGACGGCGAGCGCCGGCCGGGCGCGGTGGGCACCCCGCTGCGGGGCGTCCGCACGCGCCTCGCGGCCACCGAGGGCGGCATCGGCGAGCTGGAGGTCTGCGGGCCGACGCTCTTCAGCGGCTACCTGGGCCGCCCCGAGGCGACGGCGGCCGCGCACACGGCCGACGGCTGGTTCCGTACGGGCGACATCGCCGCCGTCGAGGAGGACGGCACGCACCGCATCGTGGGCCGCGCCTCCACCGACCTGATCAAGTCCGGCGGCTACCGGGTCGGGGCGGGCGAGGTCGAGAACGCCCTCCTCGACCACCCCGCGGTCAGCGAGGCCGCCGTGGTCGGGGTGGAGCACGAGGACCTCGGGCAGGAGATCGTCGCGTACGTGGTGGCGGACGGCGTGAGCGAGAAGGCGCTGATCGACTTCGTGGCCGGCCACCTGTCCGTGCACAAGCGGCCCCGCCGCGTGCGCTTCCTCGACGCGCTGCCGCGCAACGCCATGGGCAAGCCCCAGAAGAAGCTCCTGCCTCCGCTGTGACCCGGAGGGGACCCCGCGTGTGATCCGGAGCGGCCTCCGTGGACATGGCCACGGAGGCCCGTCCACCCCTGCATAATTCCATGCAGGGGTGGTGGTCGATGAATGACCACTGCCGAAGACCGCCGACGACCATGGAGGGCCCGATGAGCGACACCGGGGGCGAACCGGAAGCCACCGCACGGCTGCAGAAGCTCTTCGAAGGGCACCGGCTGACGCCGACTCAGCGCCGCATCGCCCACTGCATGGTGCGCCGCGCGGCCGACGCGCCCTTCCTCTCCAGCGTCGAGCTCGCCGAGCTGGCCGGCGTCAGCCAGCCCTCGGTCACCCGCTTCGCCGTCGCCCTCGGCTTCGACGGCTACCCGGCGCTGCGCCGGCACCTGCGCGACGTCGTCCCCGCGGCGGCCGAGCCGGGAGACGGCGAGACCGCGTACAACGAGTACCAGCAGGCCGTCCACGTCGAGATCGACAACCTCCGCCACCTCGCCTCGGTCCTCGCCGACCCCGCCCCGGTCACCCGCGCGGGCCGGCTGCTCGCGCAGTCCCGGCCGCTGCTCGTGCTCGGCCTGCGCGCCGCCACCGCCCAGGCCGCCGGCTTCGCCTACTTCGCCCGCAAGGTCCACCCGGACGTGCGGCTCCTGGACGAGGGCGGCACGCTCCTGACCGACCGCATAGACGCGGCCGTACGGGCCGGGGCGAGCACGCTGCTGTGCTTCGCGCTGCCCCGTCACCCGCGCGAGGTGGTCGAGGCGCTGGAGTACGCGCAGGGCCAGGGCCTGACCGTCGTCACCGTCGCCGACTCCACCTTCGCCCCCGTCGCCCGCCACAGCGACCTGCTGCTCCCCGCCGCCGTCGGCACCGGGCTCGCCTTCGACACCGCATGCGCCCCGATGCTGCTGGGGCGCATGCTGCTGGAGGCGATGTGCGACGCCCTGCCGGACGCCCAGGCGCGCCTGGAGGAGTTCGACGCCAAGGCGGTGGCGCGGGGGCTGTTCGTGGAGTAGCCCGGCCTCAGGAGGCCGGGGCGTCCTGGAAGCGCATCTCCGGGAAGCGCGGCGACGGGCCGTCCAGCAGCCGCCCGTCCCGCCCCTTGAGGAAGCGGTCGAAGAACGCCACCACGTACGCGCGCGTGGTCGCCACCGCGCGCTCCGGGCGGACGGTCCCGACGTCCTGGCGGAGGGCCTCCTCCGGCAGTGCGCCCTGCCGGGCGAGGGCGGGCAGCAGCGAGACGCCGTCGGTGTACGTGCCGTGCTCCGCGCCCGCCATGGCCAGTTCGGCCCGCCAGCCGCGCGTGTGCTGCCGGAAGGACGCCCACGACGCCCGGTTGCCGGCCGCGCCCGGGCCGTCGGAGCCCAGCAGGAGGAACGGCCGGTCCACACCCTCGCGCGCCACGGTGCTCAGCGTGCTGCCCGTGCTGTCGGGGAGGGGGAAGTCCATCTGGCCGTCCATGTTGATCCCCGCCTTGAGGCGGCGGTCGTCGTGCAGGGCCTGCGCCGCCGTGAAGCCGCCCGCGGACTGCCCGGCCATGCCCACGCGCCGCAGGTCCACCGCGTCCCCCAGGCCGCGCGGCAGGCCCCGCCGCCACTGCGCCGAGCCGAGGGTGTCCAGGACGAACCGCGTGTCGTCCACCCGGGCCTTCACCGCCCTGCGGAGCGTGGCGTCGACCTCGGTCACGGGTGCGCCGGCGAGCGCGGGCAGCACCGACTCGGCCAGCTCCCCGTTCGCCAGGCGCACTTCGGAGGAGTCGTAGGGGTGGTCGACGGTGACGACGACGTAGCCGCGGGAGGCCAGCTCCTCGGCCAGGCCGGTGTTCCAGGTGCGCGGGTCGCCCAGCCCGGCGGAGTACAGCACGACCGGCAGGGACCTGCTGCCGCGCGCCACGGGAGCGTCCACGCGCGCATGCGTACGCGTGGACGCCCAGTCGGCGGCGTCCGGACGTACGTGGTAGTTGAAGCTGCCCGCGCCCCGGGCGGAGCCGAAGTGGGCGGCGGAGGAGGGGTCCATGTGGGGCGCGGGACCCTTCCCGCCGGCGGGCCGGTCCCGGTCCGCCGGGTAGAAGAGGCTGATCGCGACCTCGCGGTCGCCGCGCTCCGGCTTCCAGGGGTCCTTGCGGGCGGTGTCCACCAGGTGGCGGGTGACCGTGCCGACGGCGTGGGGGCCGGTGGGCGCGGGCAGGGCGCCCGGGGCGCTCTTCGAGGTCGTGGCTGTCGCTCCGGCCGGGGCCTTCGCCGCGGTCCGGGCCGGGGCCTGGGCCGCATGGGCGTCCGGCGCGGGCACGAGCGCGCTCAGCAGCCCGGTCGCGGCCAGTGCCCCCGCCGCGAGGGCCGCCCGCCGCCGCAGCCCGCTGTCCCGCCGCGCACGGTCCCGCCGCTCGCCCCCTCGTTCCTGGACAGCCATCCCCGTCTCCTCCCGCTCGTCCCGCCCCGGCAGGGACGACCTTAGGGACCACACGACTGCGCACACGTCATACGGCGGAGCCAAGTCCGGGGTGATACCGGGGTATGACCCCTGTGAGGTACATGCGGCGGATTCTCAGCTCGCACTCAGATTCGTTGGTTAGCCTGCCGCGTGACGAGTCGGGATCGAGGGGATTTCAGAGGGAAAGGCGGGTTTCGACGTGGGGCGCGGTTCGTATGCGCTGGCGCGGGTGGCGGTGGTCGTCAGAGCCCCGGCCGGCTGGCTGTGGTGGCCGGGCCTGCTGAGCGCGGGCACCGGCGTCCTGGTGCCCGGGATGACCGGACGGCGGATCGGCGTGCTCGCCGGAGCGGCGCTGTTCATCGTCGTCGCGGGTGCGGTCTTCGCGGTGCGCCGCCCGCGGTACGCGGCCCTGGCGCGCGGGGCCTCACGGGCGGGCCGGTCGGTCTTCCTCCAGGACCGCGCCGTCACCCTGCGGAACTGGCGGCGCGCCCGCCGCTGGTGGCTGCTCCTGGCCTTCCTCGCCGCCGTGGGCTCCACCTTCCTGATCCCGGCCGCCGCGGGCATGGCGCTCGCCGGAGCGGGCGCGGGCCTGTGGGCGAAGGCCCTGTGGCTGGGCGGCCTGGAGCGCCGCAGCGGCTCCCTGCTGTGGGTCCGCACGGAGTGGGCGCAGGCGTCCCCCGCCGCCAAGCCCGTGCGCGGCTACCTGTCCACCGGGCTCGCCGCGGGCGATGCCGCGCCCGGTGGCGGCCGGCGCCGCGCCGGCCGGGTGCCTGCGGGTGCGGCGGTCGGCGAAGCGCGCTGACGCCCGCCCGGGGCGTGTGCCGCGGCGGTCAGCGAAGCGCGCTGAGCTCCGCCGCGTAGGCGCCGCCGCTCTCGGTGACGAGCTCGCCGAGGGTCTGCGGGGCCCGTACGGTCGCGAACCGCACCCCGTCACTCTCCTCTTCTGCGGACGCATAGCCGTAAACCCCGGGACGGGGCAGAGAGTTGTACGCGAAGTGGTTCGAGAAGTAGTACGCGCCGGTGTCGAGCAGCGCCACGTGGTCGCCCGCCTCCAGCAGGGGCAGCGGTCTGCCCACCGCGATCAGGTCGCCCGCGAAGCAGCACGGCCCCGCGACGTCCTGGTCGACCGGCGGCCCCGTCTTCGGCCGCCCCTGCGCGTCGAAGACCGCGACCCGCAGCGGCCAGGACGCGGGCGCGAACACCGTGCGCGTGGCCACCTGGGCGCCCGCGTGCGTCACGGCGATCCGCCGGCCGCCCGCGGTCTTGGTGTACTCGACGCGGGCCAGCACCATGCCGCTCTTGGCCAGCAGGGAGCGGCCGAACTCCGTCACCAGCCCGTAGCGCCCGTCGAACAGGCCCGGGGCGGCGTCCGCGAGCAGGCGGGCGTACGCGCGGAAGGTCGGGGTCACGTCGTCCGACGCGAAGTTCACGGGCAGCCCGCCGCCGATGTCCAGCGTGGTGACCTGCCGGCGCCCCACCGTCCGGTTGATCTCCTCCGCCAGCTCGTACGCGGCCCGCACCCCGGCCGCCATCAGCTCCAGGGGGCAGCCCTGGGAGCCCACGTGGGCGTGCAGCCGGGACAGCCAGGGGCGCTCGGCGTAGGCGCGGACGAGCCAGGCGCGCGCCCCTTCGTCGCGCAGCGCCACCCCGAACTTCGACGTGTCCGTCGCCGTGCTCAGCGCGTCGATGCTGCCGCCGCCCACCTGGGGGTTCACGCGGACGCCGAGCGCGGAGCGGGGCGGGCCGGAGGCCTCCCGCAGCAGCCCGTCCAGCCGGGCGAGCTCCTCACGGCTGTCGGCGTTGACCGCCACCCCCAGCGCGAGGGCCTCGCGGAGCTCCGCCGTGGTCTTGGCGGGGGAGTCCAGCACGATCCGCTCCGGGGCGATCCGCGCCGTCCTGGCCAGCGCCAGCTCTCCCGGGCTCGCCACTTCGGCGCCCAGCCCTTCCTCGGCGAGCAGGCGCAGCACGGGCACGAGGGAGGCGGCCTTCACGGCGAAGGCGTGCAGGGTCGTGCCGCGCGCCGCCCCGGCCTCCTCGAAGGCCTCGCGCAGCTCCGCGGCGGCCGTGCGGATCCCCTGCACGTCCAGCAGGCCGGCCACGGGGGACCAGTCGGGCAGCAGCCCTTGCCGGAGCGCGGCCCGCACCACGGTGCCGGGGGAGATGCCACTGGAGGACATGAAGCCACTCCACCACACCGGGCCGTAAAAATGGCATGCGCTGCGGGCGGTTTCCGCACACGATGAGCCCCAAGTGCGACGGCACGCCCGGGCGTGCGCGGAGCCGCCGCGGGCCGGAACGGGGTGCGAGCCGGACCGGCCCGGGGCCGTGGGACGCCTTCGACCGGCTCATCGGTGCCGGTCGATGGGCGCCGCCCCGGCGGCGGGGCGTTCCGCCTGCTTCCTGCGGCTCAAGCCGCAGTGGGTGCAGCCGCTTCCGTCGCGTTGAGCAGGCCGGCCAGTGCCGCCCGCGTCTCCTGCAGCTCCCCGATGCGCGCGTCGAGCCCCTGCAGCTGTTCGCGCAGGTGCAGGGCCACGCACGGGTCGAACTCCGCCTCCCCCGCGCCCCGCACGCACGGCAGGACGTCCCGGATGACGCGCGTCGGCAGGCCCGCCGCCAGCAGCACGCGGATGCGGCGGACCGTCTCCGGCGCGTCCTGCTCGTAGCGCCGGTGACCGCTGGGCAGCCGGTGGGAGCCGAGCAGGCCCTGCTCCTCGTAGTAGCGCAGCAGCCGCACGCTCACTCCGGTCTCGCGCGCCAGGTCACCGATCTTCATATGAGCTGCCTCACACGGGGTTGAATCTCACACGGGTGTGAGAATTTAGCGTTCCGGTCATGACGAACACCACCACCGCTCCCGCTTCTTCCCCCGTCCACAGCATCGGCGGCGACCTGCCCGTCTCCCGCATCGGCTACGGCGCCATGCGGCTGGCAGAGACCCCCGACGGGCTCGCCGACCCCATGCAGGCGCCCATCTGGCGCGCGCCGGAGGACCGCCGCGGGGCGGTCGCGCTGCTGCGGCGCGCGGTCGAGCTCGGCATCGACCTCATCGACACCGCGGACGCCTACTCCCTCGGCGAGAGCGAGGCGCTCATTGCGGAGGCCCTGCACCCGTACGCCGGCCGCGTGACCGTCGCCACCAAGGTCGGCGTCGTACGGCCCGGCCCTGCCGAATGGGTGACGCACGGTCACCCGGCCTACCTCCGCCAGCAGGCCGAGCTCGCCCTGCGGCGGCTGCGCGTGGACCGCCTGGACCTGCTCCAGCTGCACCGCATCGACCCGGAGTACCCCCTCGCGGACCAGCTCGGCGCCCTCCGGCAGCTGCAGGACGAGGGCAAGGTGCGGCACATCGGCCTGTCCGAGGTGACCGTCGCCGAACTGCGCGCGGCGCAGGAGATCGCCCCCATCGCCTCCGTCCAGAACGTGTACAACCTCTCGGCGCGCGGCCACGACGACGTCGTCGACCACGCCGCCGAGCACGGCATCACCTTCTTCGCCTACTTCCCGGTCGCCGTGGGCGCGCACGCGGCCCCGGGCGGGCCCGTCGCGGACGTGGCGCGCGAGGTGGGCGCGACGCCCGCGCAGACGGCGCTCGCCTGGCTGCTGCGCCGTTCGCCGACGCTCGTCCCCCTCCCGGGCACGCGGTCGCTCGCGCACCTGGAGGAGAACGCCGGAGCGCTGGACGTCCGGCTGACGGACGCCCAGTACGACCGGCTGGACGCGATCGGCGGGCGGGCCTGAGGCTTGCCGGGCGGGCTACCGGCAGGCCTGCCGGGCCCGAGGCGGCCACGGGGTGCGACGCGGCCGCCGGAGAAGGCTCAGGCCTCCCGCACGCCCGCGCGCCACACCGCCGAGACCAGCGGAACGCCCGGCCGGTAGGCGAGGTGGACGTGCGACGGGGCGTCGAGGAGGGCGAGGTCGGCGCGGGCGCCGGGGGCTATGCGGCCCACGTCCGTACGGCGCAGGGCGGCCGCGCCGCCCGCGGTCGCGGACCAGACGGCCTCGTCCGGGGTCATCCCCATGTCCCGCACGGCCAGCGCGATGCAGAACGGCATGGAGCTGGTGAAGGACGAGCCGGGGTTGCAGTCCGTGGACAGGGCGACGGTCGCCCCCGCGTCCAGCAGACGGCGCGCGTCCGGCCACTGGGCGCGCGTCGAGAACTCCGCGCCGGGCAGGAGGGTGGCGACCGTCGTGCCGTTCGCCAGGGCGTCGACGTCCGCGTCGGTCAGGTGGGTGCAGTGGTCGGCCGAGGCGGCGCCGAGCTCGACGGCCAGCTGGACGCCGGGCCCGTAGGAGAGCTGGTTGGCGTGGACGCGCGGCGTCAGCCCGCGGGCGGCGCCGGCCGTGAGGATCGTCCGGGCCTGGTCGCCGTCGAACGCGCCCTGCTCGCAGAACACGTCGACCCAGCGGGCGTGCGGCGCGCAGGCGTCGAGCATCGGCCCGGTCACGAGGTCCACGTACGCGGCCGGGTCGTCGGCGTAGTCGGGGGAGACGATGTGGGCGCCGAGGTAGGTGACCTCGTCGGTGTGCGCCGCGGCGATGCGCAGGGCGCGGGCCTCGTCCTCGACGGTGAGGCCGTAGCCGGACTTGGTCTCCAGGACCGTGGTGCCCTGGCGCAGGGCCTCGTGCACGTAGCGCCGGACGTTGGCGTCCAGCGCCTCGTCGGTCGCGGCGCGCGTGGCGGCGACGGTGGTGCGGATGCCGCCGGCGCTGTAGCTCCGGCCGGACATGCGGGCGTTGAACTCGGCCGTGCGGTCGCCCGCGAAGACCAGGTGGGAGTGGGAGTCGACGAAGCCCGGGAGGGCGGCCCGGCCCTCGGCGTCGACCCGGTTGTCAGTGGCCGGTGCTTTGCTGGACGTGCCGACCCAGGCGACGCGGTCGCCGTCGATGACGACCGCCGCGTCCCGGATCGTGCCGAGGGGGCCTTCGCCGAGGGAGGGGTCGTTCGTGACGAGACTGCTGATGTTGGTGATGACCGTCGTCGCCATGGGCGTGCGGCACTCCTTTGGTCGGTTCGGTGGTTCAGCCCCGTACGGCCGCGATGGACTCCGCCAGCGCCGCCGGCACGTGGGCCACGAGCTGGTGCGCCCCCTCGCGCACGATGTGCCGGCCGCCCACCACGGTGTCCCGGACGTCCGCGGCGCTCGCCGCGAAGACGGCCGTCTCGGCGGCGAGGGCGTACGGCTGGCCCGCGGTGCGCACGGAGTCGAGCGCGACGGCCGTGAAGTCCGCGAGCGCGCCCCGCTCGATGCGGCCCGCCCCGTCCCAGCCGAGGGCCGCGTGGCCGTCGGCCGTGGCCGCGCGCAGCAGCTGGACCGCGGTCCAGTGGCCGCGGGTGCGGCTGTGCAGCCGCTCGTCCAGCTCCATGGCGCGGGCCTCTTCGAGCAGGTCGATGACGGCGTGGCTGTCGCTGCCGAGGGAGAGCGGGGAGCCCGCCTCCTGCAGCGCCCGGGCCGGTCCGATCCCGTCGGCCAGGTCCCGCTCGGTGGTCGGGCACATGCACACGCCGGTGCCCGAGTGGCCGAGGAGGCGGATGTCGCCGGGGGTGAGGTGCGTGGCGTGGACGGCGGTCGTGCGCGGGCCGAGCACGCCGTGGTGCGAGAGGAGGGCGGTGGGCGTGAAGCCGTGGGCCTCCACGCACGCGTCGTTCTCGGCGGTCTGCTCGGAGAGGTGCAGGTGCAGCGGGGCGTCGCGCTCCTGCGCCCACGCGGCCACGGTCGCCAGCTGCTCGGCGGGCACGGCCCGCACCGAGTGGATCGCCGCGCCGATGCGGGTGTTGTCGTCGCCCTTGAGGGCGGAGACGCGCTCGGCCCAGCGCTCGGCGGTGCCGTCGCTGAAGCGCCGCTGGTGCTTGTTGGGCTCGGCGCCGAAGCCGGAGGAGAGGTAGCAGGCGTCGAGGAGCGTGATGCGGATGCCCGCCTCGGCGGCGGCCGCGATCAGGGCCTCGCCCATGGCGTTGGGGTTGTCGTAGCGGGCGCCCCCGGCGAGGTGGTGCACGTAGTGGAACTCGCCGACGGAGGTGATGCCGGCGAGCGCCATCTCGGCGTAGGCCGCACGGGCGAGCGCGAAGTAGCTGTCGGGGGTGAGGTTGTCGGCGACGCGGTACATGACGTCGCGCCAGGTCCAGAAGGTCCCCTCGCCCGCCTGCGTCGCGCCGCGCAGGGCCCGGTGGAAGGCGTGGCTGTGCGCGTTCGCGAGACCGGGCAGGGTCAGGCCCCGCAGGGTCACCGCGCCCTGGGGCGGTGCCGCGGCGCCCCGGCGGACGGCCTTGATGCGGCCGTCCGTCCCGGTCTCGATGACCACGCCCGGCTCGACGCCGGTGTCGAGAAGGGCGTGCTCCGCCCAGTAGGTCTGTGCCGTCAGCGACACGCCAGGCCCTCCAGTACGTCGGCGAGTGCGGTCACCCCGGCCAGGCAGTCGTCCTCGGAAGCCGTTTCGGCGGGTGAGTGCGAGACGCCTGTGGGGTTGCGTACGAACAGCATGGCGGTGGGGACGGCTCCGGAGAGGATTCCGGCGTCGTGTCCCGCACCCGTACCGAGGACGGGGACGTCCCCGCCCAGGATGCGGCCCAGCTCGTCGCGCAGGGCGTGCTCGAATTCCACGACGGGCGTGAAGGACTCCCGGGTGACCCGCACGTCGACGCCGTCGCGCTCGCCGCGCTCCACGGCCGCCTTCTCGATCTCCGCGACCACGAGGTCGAGGGTCTCCTGGTCGGCGGCCCGCGAATCCAGCCAGCCGCGCACGAGCGAGGGGATGGCGTTGACGCCGTTCGGCTCGACGCCGACCTTCCCGAAGGTCGCGAGGGCGCCGGCCAGCCGGGCCTTCTTGCGGGCGGCCAGGACGGTGTTGGCGTAGGTGAGCATCGGGTCGCGGCGGTCCTCGATGCGGGTGGTGCCGGCGTGGTTGGCCTCGCCGTGGAAGTCGAACCGCCAGCGGCCGTGCGGCCAGATGGCGGAGGCGATCCCGACGGCGCGGTCCGACAGGTCCAGGGCGCGGCCCTGCTCGACGTGGAGCTCGACGAAGGCGCCGATCCGGGCCAGGCGCTCGGGGTCCGGGCCGATGGCCTCCGGGTCGTAGCCGGCGCGCTCCATGGCCAGGGGCAGGGAGACGCCCTCGGCGTCCCGGAGCGCGTGCGCCTTGTCGAGGGACAGCTGACCGGCGGTCAGCCGGGAGCCCACGCAGGCCAGGCCGAAGCGGGCGCCCTCCTCGTCGCCGAAGTTGACGACGGCGAGGGGGCGGGACGGCTGCGCCCCGCGGGCGCGGAGCTCGTCCAGCGCGGCGAAGGAGGAGACCACGCCGAGGGGGCCGTCGAAGGCGCCGCCGTTCGGCACGGAGTCCAGGTGGGAGCCGGTGACGACGGCGTCCCCGGCGGCCGGGTCGCCGAGCCATGCCCACTGGTTGCCGTTGCGGTCGAGCTCGTAGGCGAGCCCGCGGGACTCCGCCTGGGCGCGGAACCAGGCGCGGCAGTCGGCGTCGGCGCCGCTCCAGGCGAAGCGGTGATAGCCGGCGGTGTCCTTGTCACGGCCGATGGACGCGAGGTCGCGCCACATCTCGTGGAACGAAGCCCCTGCCTTCACCTCGCCCGCAGCCGGGCTGCTCATTCGCCCTCCCGCATGGGGACGCGCACCCCGCGGTCCTCCGCGACCGACTCCGCGATGTCGTACCCGGCGTCGACGTGACGGATGACGCCCATGCCGGGGTCGTTCGTCAGGACGCGGCGGATCTTCTCGCCGGCCAGCGGCGTGCCGTCGGCGACCGTGACCTGGCCCGCGTGGATGGAGCGGCCCATGCCGACGCCGCCGCCGTGGTGGATGGAGACCCACGAGGCGCCCGAGGCGACGTTGACCATCGCGTTGAGCAGCGGCCAGTCGGCGATCGCGTCGGAGCCGTCGAGCATGGCCTCGGTCTCGCGGTACGGGGAGGCCACCGAGCCGCAGTCGAGGTGGTCGCGGCCGATGGCCAGCGGCGCGGCGAGCGTGCCGTCGGCGACCATGTCGTTGAAGCGCTCGCCGGCCTTGTCGCGCTCGCCGTAGCCCAGCCAGCAGATGCGCGCCGGCAGGCCCTGGAAGTGCACCCGCTCGCCGGCCATCTTGATCCAGCGGGCGAGGGACTCGTTCTCGGGGAAGAGTTCGAGTATCGCCTTGTCGGTCTTGTGGATGTCGGCCGGGTCGCCGGAGAGGGCCGCCCAGCGGAAGGGGCCCTTGCCCTCGCAGAAGAGGGGGCGGATGTAGGCGGGGACGAAGCCGGGGAAGTCGAAGGCGCGGGTGTAGCCCGCGAGCTGGGCCTCGCCGCGGATGGAGTTGCCGTAGTCGAAGACCTCGGCGCCGGCGTCCTGGAAGCCGACCATGGCCTCGACGTGCCGGGCCATGGACTCGCGCGCCCGCGTCGTGAAGTCGGCGGGCTTCTCGGCCGCGTAGGTGGCCATGTCGTCGAAGGAGACGCCGACCGGCAGGTAGGCCAGCGGGTCGTGGGCACTGGTCTGGTCGGTCACGATGTCGATCGGGGCGTTCATCGCGAGCAGCTGCGGGACGAGCTCCGCGGCGTTGCCGAGGACGCCGATGGACAGCGGGCGGCGGGCGTCGCGCGCCTCGACGGCCAGCTGCAGGGCGTGGTCGAGCGAGTCGGCCTTCACGTCCAGGTAGCGGTGCTCGATGCGGCGGTCGATCGCGCGCGGGTCGCAGTCGATGCAGATGGCGACGCCGTCGTTCATGGTGACGGCGAGCGGCTGGGCGCCGCCCATGCCGCCGAGCCCGGCCGTCAGGGTGATCGTGCCGGCCAGCGTTCCGTCGAACTTCTTGGCGGCGACGGCGGCGAAGGTCTCGTACGTGCCCTGCAGGATGCCCTGTGTGCCGATGTAGATCCACGAGCCGGCGGTCATCTGGCCGTACATGGTGAGGCCGAGGTGCTCCAGGCGGCGGAACTCCTCCCAGTTGGCCCAGTCGCCGACGAGGTTGGAGTTGGCGAGGAGGACGCGCGGCGCCCACTCGTGGGTCTGCATGACGCCGACCGGGCGGCCGGACTGGACGAGCATGGTCTCGTCCTGCTTGAGGGTCTGCAGCGTGCGGACCATGGCGTCGAACGAGCGCCAGTCGCGGGCGGCCTTGCCCGTGCCGCCGTAGACGACGAGCTTGTCGGGGTGCTCGGCGACCTCGGGGTCGAGGTTGTTCTGCAGCATGCGCAGAGCGGCTTCCTGCTGCCACCCCAGCGTGCTCAGCCGGCTGCCTCGCGCAGCTCGTACGGGTCGCGGTCCGGACATGGGGCCCTGCCTCCCTGGCGGCTCTGAATAGAACACTGCACATCTTGGGTGGCTGAATAGCTCTAGTCAATGGCTGGCGGCCCGGCGAGATCCCCGAGCCGTACCGGATGGGCCAGCGGCCGCCTGTCCATGGCGTACGGGTCGGCGACGGGGGAGCCCAGGAACGCCGCGGCGAGCTCGGCCGTGTTCCGCCCGCAGATGCGGCCCTGGCAGGCACCCAGCCCGGCGCGGCACGTGAGCTTGAGCGC
This sequence comes from Streptomyces roseifaciens, assembly GCF_001445655.1. NCBI lineage: Bacteria > Bacillati > Actinomycetota > Actinomycetes > Kitasatosporales > Streptomycetaceae > Streptomyces > Streptomyces roseifaciens. The sequence goes on along the minus strand of NZ_LNBE01000004.1, from coordinate 3,249,635 downwards.
CCGCATCCCGTCCGCGCCGCGCGCCACGACGGCGTCCCGCAGCTCCCCGTACGACACCTCCTCGCACCGGCACACGAGCGTGTCCTCGCGCAGCCAGCCGCGCCAGCCGCCCGGGACGGGATGCGCCCGGGCGAGCGCCCGCGCGAACCGCCGCCCGGACCGCACCCGCGAGGCGGCGGCCGCGAGACGGGCGGGCGACGGCGGTACGAGGCGCGCCCCGGCCTCCGCCGCCTCCGGGCGCTCCGCCAGGTCCGCCACCGCCGCGAGCCCCGCCAGCTCGCCCTCCGCCGCCGCGGCGGGGGCGCCCGCGACGCCCGTGAGCTCGCCCGCCGCGTACACGCCCGGGACGGTCGTCGCCTGGCGCCCGTCGACCACCACGTGCCCGCCGCGGACCGCGCAGCCTGCGGCCAGCGGGAGCTCCAGCTGCGGGAGGAACCCGTAGCCGACGCACACGGCGTCCACGGGTGCGATGCGCTGCTCGCTGCCCGCCACCGGGTGCCAGCCCGCGTCGAGGCGGGCGACGGTGACGGCCTCGACCCGGTCGCGGCCGTGCGCGGCGACGACCGCGTGCCGCGTGCGGTACGGGACGCGCCGGCGGGCCAGCCCCACCGCGTACGAGCCCAGCTCGGCGAGCCTGCCGGGGCCGCCGTCGCGCAGGGCCGCGGCGGGGCTGCGCAGCCAGCGCGCCGGGTTCCCCGCCTCGTACACGCCCAGGACCTGTGCCCCCACCCCGAGCAGGGACAGCGCGACCGGCAGCAGGAACGGCCCGGTCCCCGACACCACGGCCCGGCCGCCGGGCGCCGTCCGCTGCCCCTCGGCGAGCGCCTGCGCCGCGCCCGCCGTGACCACGCCCGGCAGCTCCCAGCCGGGGAACGGCAACGCGCGGTCGAAGGCGCCGGTGCACAGGACGAGCGCGTCGGCCGCGAGCGTGCGCACGGGGCGCCCGCGGTCGTCGGCGGGGCCCTGCTGCAGGTGGACGAGGTGCCTGCCGGGCGCCGGCCCCGGCTCCAGGGCCCAGACGGTGGCGCGGGCCAGGTGCGTGATGCGGGGCTGGGTGGCGACGGCCTGTTCGAGCGGGTGCGCGGCGGAGGCGCCGGGGCCGCCGCCCGCGACGGCCGGCTGCCGGTGGTGCCGGCCGCCGACGCGCTCCTCGCTGTCGGCGAGCACGACGCGCGCGTCGCACCGGGCGGCGCTCAACGCGGCCCGCGCGCCGGCCGGTCCCGCGCCGACGACGACCACGAGGGGGGAGGCGGTGGCAGTGGCGGAGGCGGAGGCGGAGGAGGAGGCTAAGGGAGGCTGGGCGCTCATGCGACCCCGTCCGCGTCGCGTAAGTCGCGTAAGCCGTGTGATTGGCATGAGTCGCATGAGTTGCATGAGTCGTGTGAGTCGTGCAAGGGGTGACCGGGATGTGCGTCCTCACGGTCCGTACGAGGGGCGGGAGGAGCCGGAGGGGTCGGAGGGGCCGGGCGGGACTCCTCCTCCGCGGGCAGCCGCGCGCCGCGCTGGGTCTCCACCCGGTCCCCGTCGCGCAGTTCGCGCCGGCAGGCCCGTACGTCGGGGAGGCCGTTGACGACGACCAGGCAGTCGTAACAGACGCCGATGCCGCAGAAGACGCCGCGCGGGCGGCCGCCGAGGCGGGTGGTGCGCCAGGACCGGCGGCCCGTCGCCAGGAGCAGGGCCGCCACCGTCTGACCGGGCAGGGCGCGGTGCCGCTCGCCGTCGACGTACACCGTCAGTGCCATCCGTTCTCCCTTCCGAAGCGTGCGGTTCGTGTGGTTCGTGCGGTTCCGAAGCGCTGGACACGGAACGGCTCCGGATCGAGGTGCGGCGGCTCGCCCGCCCAGAGCTCGGCGAGCAGTTCGCCGGTGGCGGCGGCCAGGCCGATGCCCGCGCCCTCGTGGCCCGTCGCGTGCCACAGGCCGGGGTGGCGCGGGTCCTCGCCCACGACGGGGAGGTGGTCGGGGGTGTACGGGCGGAAGCCGCCGTACGCGCGCATGACGGGGACGCCGCCGAGGACGGGGAACAGCTGCGCCGCCGCGCGTGCCAGTGCCCCCAGCACCCCGGCGCGCAGCGTCCCGTCGAAGCCGCAGCGCTGCCGGCTGGAACCGATGAGGACCGTGCCCGCCTGGGTCGCCTCGACCACGGCCGCCACCTGCAGTGCGGCGTCCTCGCTGCGGGCGGTTTCCGCGTACCCGGCGTCGTAGACCTTGTGCCGCACCGTGCCGTGCGGCAGCGGTGCCGTGACGAGGACCGTGCCGCGGCGGGGCACGACGGGCAGGGGCGCGCCGGCGGCCGCGGCGAACTCCCCGGCCCAGGGGCCGCAGGCGTTGACCACCGCCCCGCACGGAATGCGGCCCTGCGACGTGCGGACGCCCACGGCCCGCCCGTCCCGGCCGGTCTCCACGCCCGTCACGTCCACGCCGGTACGGATCCGGCCGCCGCGCGCCCGGACCGCCGCCAGCAGCGACGTCGCCGCCAGGACGGGCTGCAGCTGGGCGTCCTGCGGGTAGTGGACCGCGGCGCGCACGGCGGGCGTGAGGTGCGGCTCGTACGCCGCGGCCTCGCCCGGCGCGAGCTCGCGGGCGTCCACGCCCGCCGCGCGCTGGGCCGCCGCGAAGCCGCACAGGGCCGCGCCCTCCGGCTCGCCGGTGGCGACGACGAGGCCGCCCTTCACCTCGTACTCGCACTCCGCACGGCCCGGGCCCAGCTCTTCGCGCAGCGCGGCGAGCAGGCGGGGCCAGCGGCTCAGCGAGGCCTGTGCGAGGGCGAGTCCGGGGCCGGGGGCCTTGTTCGAGACGAGGAGGTTGCCCTCACCGCAGGCGGTGGTGCCGGCCGCGAGCGGGCCCCGGTCGAGGACGAGCACGCGGGCCCCGCGGCGGGTCAGCGCCTCCGCACACGCCGCGCCGACCACTCCGCTGCCGACGATGACGACATCGGCACCGCTACCGCTACCGCCACCGTCGTCCTGGATTTGCCGGTCTTGCCGGTCTTCCCGGTTTTCCTGGTCTTCCCGCAGAAGGCGCACGCCAGTCGCACCGCCGTTCCCCCAGAGGCCGCCGCGACGCTATTCGCCCGCAGCAGGCGGGTCAACACCCTCGGCGCGCATCCCCGGTCCAGGTTTGTGCAGGGGTGGGCACGGCCCTGCAGCTGCTGAGGCGGCATCAAACGCCGCGCGCCGCACGGGAAACCCGTGCGGCGCGCGGCGGTGCGGAAACGGTGTGAATACCGTGCAAAAGCTGAGGCCCCGGCCTCACTCCTCGCTCAGGAGTCCCCGGCGCAGGCGGACGAGGGTGCGGCCCAGCAGGCGCGAGACGTGCATCTGGGAGATGCCCAGTTCCTCGCCGATCTCCGACTGGGTCATGTTCGCCACGAAGCGCAGGGACAGGATCTTCCGGTCCCGTTGCGGGAGTTCGGCGATCATCGGCTTGAGCGCGGCGACGTACTCGACGCCCTCCAGGTCGTGGTCCTCGTAGCCGATGCGGGCCGAGAGGGCGCCCTCCGCCTCGTCGTCCTGCGGCTGGGCGTCCAGCGAGCTCGCCGAGTAGGCGTTGCTCGCGGCCATGCCCTCGACGACCTCGTCCTTCGTCAGGCCGAGGTGCCCGGCGAGTTCACCGACGGTGGGGGAGCGGTCCAGGCTCTGGGCGAGCTCGTCGCGGGCCTTGGCCAGGTCGATGCGGAGCTCCTGGAGCCGGCGCGGCACGCGCACGGACCAGCTGGTGTCGCGGAAGAACCGCTTGATCTCGCCGATGATGGTCGGCATCGCGAAGGTCGGGAACTCCACGCCCCGGCTGAGCTCGAAGCGGTCGATGGCCTTGATGAGGCCGATCGTGCCGACCTGGACGATGTCCTCCATCGGCTCGCTGCGGGAGCGGAACCGGGCGGCGGCGAACCTCACGAGGGCGAGGTTCAGTTCGACCAGGGTGTTGCGTACGTATGCGTATTCGTGCGTGCCCTCTTCGAGCGCCTCCAGGCGGGCGAAGAGCGTCTTGGACAGGGCACGTGCGTCGTGCGGCGCCATTTCGCCGGGGGGCGTGGGGCCGGTCCCGTCGCACTCGGGAAACCCGGGAAGGTCGGAATAGGAATACTCGGGCGGGGACTGGGGCAGGGGTGCCGACGACGCCGTACGCGGTTCCGCACGCGTTTCGTCGAGCCGGGGTGACATGGTCTCCTCCATCATTCTCGGCATATGGCTGCCGATGCCGTCGCGTCGTGCTGCGGTGAGCGGCGCCTCCAAAGCCGTCCGTGGTGGATGTCGTCCTACTAGCCCTACCTGTCTTCACCCGTGCACCGCAAGTGCGTGATGTCCCTATATGTGAATAATGCCGGACCTTCGGCTACCGGACGCCGTAGGGAAGGCGTAGTGTTCTGGGAGCGCCACGCAGGCACACCGAGAAGGGATGCGCATGGATCGCGGGATGGTCGGCAGCGCAAGCAGGGGCCGGCTGCATGTAGCCGTCCGGCGGGACGGGGCGAGCGCGATCGTGACGCCGGTGGGTGAGCTCGATCACCACACGGCGGACGTACTGCGCGAGCCCCTCGAGGCCGCCATCGCCGACGGCGGCGCACGCGTGGTCCTCGATTGCTCCGGTCTGGAGTTCTGCGACTCGACCGGCCTGAACGTGCTTCTGGGCGCCCGGCTGCAGGCCGAGGCCGCAGGCGGCGGAATCCACCTGGCTGCGATGCAGCCCGTGGTCGCCCGGGTCTTCGAGATCACCGGCGCGGAAGCCGTCTTCACGGTGCACGACACCCTCGACGCGGCCCTCGCCGGCTGACCCCTGGCGCCCCCGCCTTTCCCTGTGCGTTACTCAGTCGTCACCCGGTCGGCCGGGCTCCTTCGGCGTGGGTTCGCAGGCACCAGTTGCATGCATCACAGGATCGGCACCGAAGAAGTGGGTGTTCTCACGATTCGGTCGGGCAGGAGTCTGCTGAATCCGTTCCATGTGCCAGGTAGCCGCGATCAAGGTATCCAGGTACCCGTCCGTCCCTTCGTTCCGTTCTGAATCGGTGAATCGGTGAGGTGAAGCGCTGATGAGCACCACCCGGCCGTGCCCTCCGCCGGGCGACCCCGGTCCGGGGGCGAACGGCGCCGCCTCCTCCGGTGCGCTGTCGCCGGACGGGCCTTCGCAGGGGTCCCGGCCCGGCGGGATGCGCCGGCTGCACCTCGTCGGGGTCAGCGGCGCCGTGCCCATGTCGCGTGACTTCACCCGGCAGGCGCTCCACGACTGGGGCTGGCTCCCCGCGATCGGCGCGGACCACCGCGCGGCCGCCGAGGACGTCCTGCTCGTCGTCTCCGAGCTGGTCACCAACGCCTGCCTGCACGCCGACGGCCCCGAGGAGCTCCGCGTGAGCTGCACGGGCAAGGTGCTGCGCCTGGAGGTCGTCGACCTCGGCGCGGGGACGCCCGCACCGCGCACGCCGCACCGCGCGGGGCGGCCCGGCGGGCACGGGATGTTCATCGTGCAGAGGCTCTGCCTGGACTGGGGCGTCGTGCGGAACGAGAGCGGGGCCGGGAAGACGGTGTGGGCGGAGCTGGCCGCGCCGGGCTAGGCCTCTGGCTCCCCCTTCTCTTCTCTCTCCCGCGTCCCTTCCTTCCTCCCTTCTCTTCCTTTCTCTTCCTTCCTCAAGGTCCCCGGCGTACTGTCTGCGCCCGATCTGATGTGCCGTCAGCTCGGCTGGGCTCAGCTCGGCTCTGCTCGGCTGCGGCACCGGACGAGAGGGGAACCAGAGGTGTCCCACATCCCACGCCGCGCAGCCGCCCTCGCCGCGTCCCTGGCCGGCGGGGCCGTCCTGCTGGGCGCTCCGGCCGCGCACGCGGTGACGATCGACGTCGACTACGCGTGCAAGACCCCCATCGGAGACAAGAGCGCCGTCTCGCCCATCGACATCAAGGGCGTCGCGGACGGCGGTGCGTACAAGCTGACCATGACCTTCGAGAAGGGCGTCTCCTCCAGCCCCATCGAGCTCGGCAAGGGCGCGATGAAGCCGAGCGCCGTCATCAAGGTGGGCGGCGCGGACAGCGGGACGGTCGCCGTCTCCGGGCCCGCCAACACGGAGCCGATACCGGCCAACACCCCGATCAAGATCAGTGACCTGTCGGGGACGTACACCCCGAAGAAGAGCGGCAGCGTGACGTTCACCGCCTCCACGCTGACCATCCAGGCGCTGGGCACGACCACCACCTGCACGCCGACGAACAACCCCAAGCCGTCGCTGACGCTCGACATCAAGGAGCCCGGCGGGAGTTCCGGTGGGTCCTCCACCGGTGGGTCCTCCACCGGTGGGTCCTCCACGGGTGGGTCCTCTACGGGTGGGTCCACCGGAGGTTCCGCTACGGGTGGGTCGGGTTCCGGCGGGGCTTCCGGCGGGGCCGCCTCGGGTGGGTCCTCCACCGGCGGTTCTGCCACCGGTGGTTCCTCCTCCACCGGGGGTTCCACGGGCGGTCAGCTTCCCCAGACCGGGCCCGCCGACTCCGCCATCGCCCTCGGCACCCTCGGCGGCACCGTCCTCCTCACCGGCGTCGCGGGCACGCTCTGGCTGACCCGGCGGCGCCGGGCGGCGACCACGCGCTGACACGCATGAAGGGGCCGCCTGTGCGCCGTCGTCCCGTCCGTCTCTTCCCGCCGGCCGCCCTCGTGACGGTGCTGCTCTGCACCTCCGTCACCCCGGCAGCCACCGCCGCCGACGACGACCGGCCGTGGTCGGCCGCGCCCGCTCCCGCCGGTACGGAGGCGCCCGGACCGGACGACCGCGCGTCGTTCTACCTGGAGGGCGCCCCCGGCACGGTCTTCACCGACAAGCTGTCCGTGGTCAACCCCGCGGACCGCGAGCGCTCCTTCGCCCTCCGGGGCGCCGGGACCTGGATCTCCTTCCCCCGGCAGCAGGTACGGGTGCCCGCCCGCACCCGGGCGAACGTGCCCGTGCGCGTGACGGTCCCCGGTGACGCGGAGCCCGGCGACCACTCCGGCGCGGTGGTCGTGAGCGGGGAGGGGCGGGAGGTGCGGGTGCGGCTGGCCCTGCGTGTCAGCGGGGGACCGGCGCTGCCGGCGCTCGCCGTCGAGAACGTACGGGTGAGCGGCGCGGGCACGGGCGGCGCGGTCATCCGGTACGCCCTGGTCAACCGTGGCAACAGGACGCTGACCCCGCGGCTCGCCATCCGCGCCGACGGGGTTTTCGGCACGGTCCTCCGCCGCACGGTCGCCGACGCGCCGGCCGAGCTGGCGCCGGGGCGGGTGGTGCGGAGGGTGGAGCGGTGGCCGGATGCGCCGCGGCTGGACTCGGTGACGGTGCGCGTGACCGCTGTCGCGGAGGGCGGGGTACGGGCCAGCGGGTCCGGCTCGTACACGCCCGTGCGGTGGGTTCTGCCGGTGGGTGGCGGGGTGGTGCTGGCGCTTGCGGGTGGGGCGGTGGTGCTGGTGCGACGGCGGCGCCGCGGTGCGGGGAGCGGCGCATGAGGCGCGTCGTGGTCCGGCGCCGGGGCCTCCGGGGCAGGGCCCTGGACCGTCTATTTACGGCGCCCTCTGCCCTGCCGCATGCGCACCCCGCGCCGGGCGCCGCACATACACGTCAGCGTCCAGGGCCCTGCCCCTGCGGCCCCGGCGCCTCCGCCGTCGTTCTTCTGCTGCTGGTCCTCCTCGTCGCCCTGTTGCCCGCTGCGGGAGCGGCTGCTGCCGATGGGCCTCGTCTCTCGCTGGATCGGGCGGAGGCCGGTAAGGGCAGCACCGTGGTCGTCAGGGGGGAAGGGTGGCGGTCGCGGGCCTTGCTCACTCTGCTGGTGTGCGGGCAGAACATGGTGGGGGGCACCAACGACTGCGTTAACGCGGAGGGGCGCACTGTTACTACGGAGCGTGACGGGGTCTTTCGGCGGGAGCTTGTTGTTGTCGAGCCGCCCACGCCTTGCCCTTGTGTGGTGCACGTGGCCACCGTGACGGGGGAGGCTCAGGCGGCGGACGTCCCGCTGGTCGTCGCGGGGCATCCCGTCGCCCCGCTGCCCGAGTCCTCCGGGGCGCGGATCGGCGTGCTGGACGCCCGTCTGGAGGGCTCCGGCGGGCTGCTCACCTGGTTCGGCGCGCCGCCGGCCCGCCGGCTCGTCCTCACGGTCGGCAATCTGGGCTCCGGGGCCGCCAAGGACCCCGTGTTCCGCGTCGGGACCGCGCGGGGCGTGCTCGCGCCCTCCTGGGAGGAGCGGAGGTGGCGCGGCACGATCCCGGCGGGGCAGCGCGCCCGGGTCGCCTTCGACGTGGAGCTCGCCGCGGGTGCCCACGGGCCCTACGAGGTGTCGCTCGAGTACGGCGACAAGGTGCTCGTCACCGAGCCCTGGGACGTGGCCCGGCCCTGGGGGGTGACGCTCTTCTGGATCCTGCTGTTCCTTGTCGTTCCGGCCGGTCTCTTCCGGCTCGGGATGGTCGTCGTCGATCGGCTGAGGCCCCGGCCCGCTGTTGCCGCGCCGCAGTCCGGCGCCCTGCCCTGGTTCACGCCCGAGGCCATGCCCCGGTCCCCGGACTGACACCTGCCGGAAACGCACAGTGCCCCGGCGCGCCATTGCGCCGGGGCACTGTCGTTCAGGGGGTCCTCAGCGGACGTCGCCCATCAGGCCTTCGATCCGCTTGCGGGACATCCACACCGCGGCACCGGCCAGGGTGGCGGCCGCCGCCTGCGCGAGGATCACGCCGGTGCCGTTGAGGTCGACACCCGACTCCGTCAGCAGGGTCATGGTGCAGTCGCCCGCGGTCACCGCGAGGAACCAGACGCCCATCATCTGGCTCGCGTACTTCTGCGGCGCCATCTTCGTGGTGAGCGACAGGCCGACCGGGGAGAGGCACAGCTCACCCATGGTCTGGATGCCGTAGATCATCAGCAGCCAGGCCGGGGTGACCTTCGTGCCGTCGGCGGCCATCCCCATCGGGATGGCGAAGACGAAGAACGAGGCGCCGATGATGACCATGGCCATCGAGAACTTCACCGTGGTGCTCGGCTCGCGGTCCTTGCGGGCGAGCCACAGCCACATCGAGGCGAAGACCGGGGCGATGGCCATGACCCACAGCGGGTTGACCGACTGGAACCAGGTCGACGGGAAGTCGATGCCGAAGACGTTGTCCGCGGTCTTCTTCTCGGCGAAGGTCGACATCGTCGAGCCGGCCTGGTCGAAGATCATCCAGAACACGGCGGCGGCGACGAAGAACCAGATGTAACCGCTGACCTTGGTCTGCTCGTTCGCCGTCAGGTCCTTGTCGCGCTTGATGCGGGTCAGGACCGTGATCGGGATGACCAGGCCGACCAGGGCGATCGGAATCGTGGCCCACTTCTGCGTGAAGTGGCCGGTGCCCGCGACGACGCCGTAGAAGGCGGCGGCGATGGCCAGCCACAGCAGGGCCTTCAGCAGCGTGGCCTTGCGCTCGGCGGCCGTCAGCGGCTTCGGGACGACGCTGCTCTGCGGGCTGAGGTGGCGGGTGCCCCACAGGAAGAAGAGCAGACCGAGACCCATGCCGACCGCGGCGATCGAGAAGCCCAGGTGCCAGTTGACCTTCTGGCCGACGGTGCCGATGACGAGCGGCGCGGCGAAGGCACCGGTGTTCACACCGATGTAGAAGATCGTGAAGCCGCCGTCGCGGCGCGGGTCCTGCGGGCCGTCGTAGAGGTGGCCGACCATCGTGGAGATGTTGGCCTTCAGCAGACCCGAACCGATCGCCACCAGCGCGAGGCCGGCGAAGAAGCTCGGCTTGCCGGGGATCGCCAGGGCCAGGTGACCGGCCATGATGATGCCCGCCGCGATGGCGACGGTCTTGCGCGGGCCCCAGACGCGGTCGCCGAACCAGCCGCCGGGCATGGCGAGCAGGTAGACCATCGCCACGTAGACGGAGTAGATGGCCACCGAGCTGGCCTCGGGCATCGCCAGGCCGCCGCCCTGGCTGTCGGGCTTCGCGTCCGGGCCGCCGGCGATCAGGTAGACGACGAGGAGAGCGCGCATGCCGTAGTAGCTGAAGCGCTCCCACATCTCCGTCATGAAGAGGGGGGCCAGGCCACGAGGGTGGCCGAAGAAGGTCTTGCCGCCGGAGTCCGGAGAGGTCTTCTCCTGCTCGGCCGCACCCTTCGTCAGGCTGGACGCCATGTCGATCCTTGAGTGCTCGGGACGCGCGGCTGCAGCTGCTGCGCGCCCGGGTGGGGGTTGGCCGGCACCGGTCACCGCGCCGCCCGCCCCACGTCCAAGGGGTTCGCTCTCTCCTCCAAGGGAGCGGCAGGACAGCCGTCACCGGGATCCACGCCCCCGCGCCCCTTCGCGCGACGGACCCGGCCGCCAGGTCATTCACTGTGAACAAGACTGGGGTATCCAGCCCTGCACACGACAGAGACCTTCGGCGCGCCGAAAACGATCCGAAGGTCCCCCTTGTAGCTACAGACGTCCGGTCACCATACGTCACACCCCGCCCGCAAATGGAAGCAGTTGAGATATGGATCACAAGGCATCGGGGAACCGTTTAAGCACCCTCAAAGGTCCGTACCGCGCGGTCAAGGGTTGCCGCCGGTAGCTCCTGCTGGACCTTTGGCGTGGGCCCGAGCGGACTACCATCACTCCATGACCCGAGTACTGCTCGCCGAGGATGACGCGTCCATCTCGGAGCCGCTCGCACGCGCCCTGCGCCGCGAGGGGTATGAGGTGGAGGTGCGAGAAGACGGTCCCACGGCGCTGGACGCCGGGCTCAAGGGAGGGGTGGACCTGCTCGTCCTCGACCTTGGGCTGCCCGGGATGGACGGACTGGAGGTCTGCCGTCGGCTGCGCACCGAGGGCCACGGTTTCCCGGTGCTGGTGCTCACCGCCCGGGCGGACGAGGTGGACACGGTGGTCGGCCTGGACGCCGGCGCCGACGACTACGTCACCAAGCCCTTCCGGCTCGCCGAGCTGCTGGCCCGCGTGCGGGCCCTGCTGCGGCGCGGCACCGTCGAGGCCCACCAGCAGCCCCCCGCCACCCACGGCGTGCGGATCGACGTCGAGTCGCACCGCGCCTGGATGGGCGAGGAGGAACTGCAGCTGACGGCGAAGGAGTTCGACCTGCTGCGGGTGCTCGTGCGCGACGCGGGCCGGGTCGTCACCCGCGACCAGCTGATGCGCGAGGTCTGGGACACCACGTGGTGGTCCTCCACCAAGACCCTCGACATGCACATCTCCTGGCTGCGCAAGAAGCTCGGCGACGACGCCGCCAACCCCCGCTACATCGCCACCGTGCGCGGTGTCGGGTTCCGCTTCGAGAAGAGCTGATCAGAGAGATGCCGGGCCCGGAGGGGCCGTGCGCGGAGCGGCCCCTCCCGGCATCCGGAACCGCTTTCTTTCGTACCACCCGCCCGGAGGGCAACCCGTGCGTCGCCGCCTGATCAACTCCACGCTCGCCGTCGTCCTCGTCGTGATCGCCGTCTTCGGGATCTCGCTCGTCATCGTCGAGACCCGCACGATCGAGAGCAGCGCCCAGGAGAGCGTGAAGTCCGAGGCCGTACGGCTCGTGAGCATCGTCGACAGCCGGCTGGTCGGGGGCGAGCGGGTCGAGTCCGAGGTGCTCAGCGAGCAGATCACCGACGACCGGTACGCCCGCATCGAGATCCCCGGCCGGCCGGCGATCGAGATCGGCGAGCGGCCCGAGGGCGGTGTCATCGTCGCGACCGAGCCGGGCGAGCAGGGCGTGCTCGTCCGCGTCGAGGAGTCCCGCTCCACGGTCAGCCGCGAGGTCGGCCGCACCCTGCTGGTGATCCTCGCCGTCGCGCTGCTGGCCGTGATCGCCGCCGTCTTCCTGGCCGTGCGCCAGGCCAACCGGCTCACCGCCCCGCTCACCGACCTCGCCGAGACCGCCGAACGGCTCGGCTCCGGCGACCCCCGCCCCCGCCACCGCCGCTACGGGGTGCCCGAGCTGGACCGGGTGGCCGACGTCCTCGACTCCAGCGCCGAGCGGATCGCGCGGATGCTCACCGCCGAGCGGCGGCTGGCCGCGGACGCCTCGCACCAGCTGCGCACGCCGCTGACCGCGCTCTCCATGCGGCTGGAGGAGATCACGCTCACCGACGAGCCGGAGACGGTCAAGGAGGAGGCGACGATCGCCCTCGCCCAGGTCGAGCGGCTCACCGACGTCGTCCAGCGGCTGCTCACCAACTCCCGCGACCCCAAGTCCAGCTCGGCCGTCACCTTCGACCTCGACGAGGTCATCAAGCAGCAGATCGAGGAGTGGCGCCCGGCCTCGCGCAGCGAGGGCCGCGCCATCGTCCGCTCCGGCAAGCAGGGGCTCCGGGCCGTCGGCACGCCCGGCGCCGTCGCCCAGGTCCTCGCGACCCTCATCGAGAACTCCCTGATGCACGGCGACGGCACGGTCGCCCTGCGCACGCGCGTCACCGGCAACCAGGCGGTCGTGGAAGTCACGGACGAGGGGCCGGGCGTGCCGCCGGACCTGGGGGCGCGGGTCTTCGAGCGCACCGTCAGCGGGCGGAACTCCACGGGCCTGGGGCTGGCCGTCGCACGGGACCTGGCGGAGGCGGACGGCGGCCGCCTGGAGCTGCTCCAGGCGAACCCGCCGGTCTTCGCGCTGTTCCTGAGCCGGGAGGCGGAGGGGTCCGACTCCCACGGGTGAGTGCGCCCCCGAGGGGGGTGCAGGGGGGCCTGCCCCTACTTCCGCGCTTCCACCCGCTCCGGAGGGGCGGACAGGAACGATTCCGCGGTCTCCACCGCCTGCGCCCGGAAGACCCACGTGCGGTAGGACCAGAAGCGGAAGACCGTCCCTATCCCGAGCCCGATCACGTTCTTCGCGATGTTGTCCGCGAGCGGGGTCGTCAGGCCGAAGCCGTAGTGCGAGATCGCCAGGATGCCGTTCTCGATCACCAGCCCGGCGCCGCTGAAGAGCAGGAACAGGCTCATCTCGCGGCTGCGCCGGCTCCTGTCGGAGTCGCGGTAGGTCCAGTAGCGGTTGCCGACGTAGTTGGTGCCGATGGCCACGGCCGTGGCGATCACGCCCGAGCGCACCACCGCGAGGCCGAAACCGTGGACACAGATGTTGAAGACGATGAAGTTGACCACGAACCCGATGGCTCCGACCGCGCCGAACTTGGCGATTTCGCGGGCCACCCGCTCCAGCCGGGAACGCACTGTGCGCCGTTGACTCATGGGATCGTCAGGCTCCGTTGAATGGGCGTCTTGGGGCGTGGGGCAGCTTTCATGCTATCCACCGGGCCCGGACGCCGACGGACGGAGTCGGTGAACGTGAGGCGAACGCGAGTCATATCGGCCATTGGTGCACTCACTGTCTTTTCGGATGATCCTCCGAACACGGTCCGGGGCAGTTCGCCCGTACGGATACCCTGGGGGCGTGACGTTCCCGGTAGTCGGCATGGTCGGCGGCGGCCAGCTCGCCCGTATGACCCACGAGGCGGGCATCCCCCTCGGCATCAAGTTCAAGCTGCTCAGCGATACCCCGCAGGACTCGGCGGCCCAGGTGGTCAGCGACGTCGTCATCGGCGACTACCGCGACCTGGAAACCCTTCGTGCTTTCGCACAAGGGTGTGACGTGATCACCTTCGATCACGAGCACGTTCCCACCGAGCACCTCCGGGCCCTGGAGGCGGACGGCATCCCCGTCCGCCCGGGGCCCGACGCATTGGTGCACGCCCAGGACAAGGGCGTGATGCGGGCGAAGCTCGACGCGATCGGAGTGCCGTGCCCGCGGCACCGCATCGTCGAGGACCCCGACGACGTGGCGCGCTTCGCGGCCGAAGGCGACGGGTTTCCCGTCGTCCTCAAGACGGTGCGCGGCGGATACGACGGAAAGGGGGTTTGGATCGTCCGCAGCGCAGAAGAGGCGAGTGAACCCTTTCGCGCCGGAGTCCCCGTCCTCGCCGAGGAGAAGGTCGCCTTCGTCCGCGAGCTCGCGGCCAACGTCGTCCGCTCCCCGCACGGCCAGGCCGTCTCGTACCCCGTCGTCGAGTCCATCCAGGTCGACGGCGTCTGCGACACCGTGATCGCCCCCGCGCCCGGCCTCTCGCAGGAGCTCTCCGCGCAGGCCCAGCAGCTCGCCCTCAAGGTCGCCCAGGAGCTGGGCGTCGTCGGACACCTCGCCGTGGAGCTGTTCGAGACCGCCGACGGCCGCATCCTCGTCAACGAGCTCGCGATGCGCCCGCACAACTCCGGCCACTGGACCCAGGACGGCGCGATCACCTCGCAGTTCGCCAACCACGTGCGCGCCGTGCTCGACCTGCCGCTCGGCGACCCCCGCCCGCGCGCCAGGTGGACCGTCATGGCCAACGTGCTCGGCGGCGACTATCCCGACATGTATTCCGCGTACCTCCATTGCATGGCACGCGACCCGGGCCTGAAGATCCATATGTACGGAAAGGACGTCAAGCCCGGCCGGAAGGTCGGACACGTCAACACCTACGGCGACGATCTGGCGGATGTGCGCGAGCGCGCGAGCCACGCCGCCGGATATCTGCGAGGAACGATCACGGAATGACTGCTTCCCCCGTCGGCCCCGTCGTCGGCATCGTCATGGGCTCCGACTCCGACTGGCCCGTCATGGAAGCCGCCGCCAAGGCCCTGGACGAGTTCGAGATCCCCTACGAGGTCGACGTCGTCTCCGCGCACCGGATGCCGCGCGAGATGGTCGCCTACGGGGAGCAGGCCGCCGGCCGCGGCCTCAAGGCGATCATCGCGGGCGCGGGCGGCGCCGCCCACCTGCCCGGCATGCTGGCCTCCGTCACCCCGCTGCCGGTGATCGGCGTGCCCGTGCCGCTGAAGTACCTGGACGGCATGGACTCCCTGCTCTCCATCGTCCAGATGCCGGCCGGGGTGCCCGTCGCCACCGTCTCCGTCGCGGGCGCCCGCAACGCCGGCCTGCTCGCCGTCCGCATGCTCGCCGCGCACGACGCCGACCTGCTCGCCCGCATGCAGCACTTCCAGGACGAGCTCAACGAACAGGCCACGGACAAGGGCAGGCGGCTGCGCGCGAAGGTGCAGGGCGCCGGCGGCTTCGGATTCGGCAAGTGACCGCGGGAGCGACGATGACGGACCAGCTGCTGGACCGCGCCCGCGAGCTCCTCGCCGCCCACCCCGTCGTCGACGGGCACAACGACCTGCCCTGGGCGCTGCGCGAGCAGGTCCGCTACGACCTCGACCGGCGCGACATCGCCCGCGACCAGAGCGCCACCGGGCTCCACACCGACCTGCCGCGGCTGCGCGCGGGCGGCGTCGGCGCCCAGTTCTGGTCGGTCTACGTCCGTACGGACCTCGCCGGCGACGAGGCCGTCAGCGCCACGCTCGAACAGATCGACGTCGTCCGGCAGCTCGCCGACCGCCACCCCGGTGCGCTCAAGCTCGCCTTCACCGCCGACGACATGGAGGCCGCGCGCGCCGAAGGCCGCATCGCCTCGCTGATGGGCGCCGAGGGCGGGCACAGCATCAACTGCTCCCTGGCCACGCTGCGGGCGCTGCACCGGCTCGGCGTGCGCTACATGACCCTCACCCACAACGACAACATCCCGTGGGCCGACTCCGCCACGGACACCCCCGCGGCCGGTGGGCTGACCCGCTTCGGCGAGGAAGTCGTGCGGGAGATGAACCGCATCGGCATGCTGGTCGACCTGTCGCACGTCTCCGCCGACACGATGCGGGACGCCCTGCGGGTCACCGAGGCGCCGGTGATCTTCTCGCACTCCTCGGCGCGCGCCGTCTGCGACCACCCGCGCAACGTTCCCGACGACGTCCTCGGCGCGCTCGCCGCGAACGGGGGCGTGGCCATGGCGACGTTCGTCCCCAAGTTCATCCTGCCGGAGGCCGTCGCCTGGACGCAGGCCGCCGACGAGAACCTGCGCGCGCACGGCCTGCACCACCTCGACACCTCGCCGCGGGCGATGGCGCTGCACCGCGCCTTCGAGGCGGAGCGTCCGCGGCCGCTCGCGACGGCGTCGACGGTCGCCGATCACCTCGACCACATGCGCGAGGTCGCCGGCGTCGACCACATCGGCATCGGCGGCGACTTCGACGGCACGGCGTTCACCCCCGTCGACCTGGCCGACGTCGCCGGCTACCCCAACCTCATCGCCGAACTCCTCCACCGAGGCTGGTCCGCCACGGACCTGGCGAAGCTGACGTGGCGCAATGCGGTTCGGGTGTTGCGGGACGCGGAGGATGTGGCGCGGGCGGCTTCCGCGAAGCGGGGTCCGTCGATCGCAACGATCGACGTCCTGGACGACGAGCCGACCACCTGAGCGGTCGTTAGGCCTCGCCTCACACGCCCGCCGGGCAGCGGGGCCGTGCCGCTGCAGACGCTGTGAGGCCCGGCCTCACACATCCGCCGCGGCGGTGCTCAGCCACGACGGTGCATTCCGGCGGTGCCGGGCCGGGCTGTGCCCGGGCAGGTGCTGTGAGGCCCGGCCTCACACATCCGCCGCAGTGGCGCTCAGCCACGACGGCGCATTCCGGCGATGCCTCTCCGGCCTCAGGCCGGCCCGGCACCGCCGGTCACCGCCGTTTCGGCTGCTCGCCGTTGCGGCGGGAGAAAGGCCCCGGCCCCGCCCTTTCACCGTTTCCTGGGGCGGTGCCCCAGACCCCCGGGGCAGGTGGCGTGAGGCCCGGCCTCACACATCCGCCGCGGCGGAAGGAAAGCCGGGTGCCCTCACGCGCGAGGGCGCCCCATCGCGCGGAACGTCCAGCCCGCATCCCGCCACGCGGCAGCGTCCAGCGCGTTGCGGCCGTCGATGATGTGGGGGTCCGCCGCGACGGCGGCGATCGCCTTGGGGTCGAGTTCGCGGAACTCGCCCCACTCGGTCAGGTGCAGTACCACCCGCGCCCCGCGGCACGCCTCGAGCGCGCTCTCCGCGTAGGCGAGGGTCGGGAAGAGGCGCCGCGCGTTCTCCATGCCCTTCGGGTCGTAGACCGTGACCTGGCCGCCCTGGAGGTGGATCTGCCCGGCGACGTTGAGCGCGGGGGAGTCGCGGACGTCGTCCGAGTCCGGCTTGAACGTCGCGCCGAGGACGGCGACCCGCTGTCCGAGGAAGCTGCCGCCGACCGCCTCGCGGGCCAGTTCGACCATGTGCGCGCGGCGGCGCATGTTGATGGAGTCGACCTCGCGGAGGAAGGTGAGCGCCTGGTCGACGCCCAGCTCGCCGGCCCGCGCCATGAAGGCGCGGATGTCCTTGGGCAGGCAGCCGCCGCCGAAGCCGACGCCGGCCCGCAGGAACTTCTTGCCGATGCGGTCGTCGTGGCCGATGGCCTCGGCGAGCTTGACGACGTCGCCGTCGGCGGCCTCGCACACCTCGGCCATGGCGTTGATGAAGGAGATCTTCGTGGCGAGGAAGGAGTTGGCGGCGGTCTTGACCAGCTCGGCGGTGGGGTAGTCGGTGACGACGAAGGGCGTGCCCTCGCCGACCGGCCCGGCGTACACCTCGCGCAGCAGCTTCTCGCCGCGCTCGCCGGCGACGCCGACGACGATGCGGTCGGGGTGCAGGGTGTCCCGGACGGCGAAGCCCTCGCGCAGGAACTCGGGGTTCCAGGCCAGCTCGACCTCCTCGCCGGCGGGGGCGAGGTCGGTGAGCAGCCGCGCGAGCCGGGCGGCGCTGCCGACCGGGACGGTGGACTTGCCGACGACGAGCGCGGGGCCGTGCAGGACGGCGGCCAGGGAGGTGAAGGCGGCGTCGACGTAGGACATGTCGCAGGCGTACTCGCCGTGCTTCTGCGGAGTGTTCACGCAGACGAAGTGGACGTCGCCGAACTCGCCGACCTCCTCCCAGGAGGTCGTGAAGCGCAGCCGCCCGGTCGAGCCCTCCAGCCCGGCGACGTGCTTGCGCAGCAGTTCCTCCAGGCCCGGCTCGTACATCGGGACCTTGCCGCGCCCGAGCATCTCGATCTTCTCGGGGGCCACGTCGAGGCCCAGCACCTCGAAGCCGAGCTCGGCCATGGCCGCGGCATGGGTGGCGCCGAGGTAGCCGGTGCCGATCACGGTGATCCTGGGGGCCATGCGTGCTCCATGTGCTGACGGGCGGGACTGCGGTGCCCGAGCATAGTCGGGCCCCGAGCTGGGAAGGAGCGGGGTGGACGGCAGTCGCGGGGGCGCCCGCCGGGTGCTGTCGGCAAGCTCACGTAGTCCCTGTCCGGGGGCCGCCCCTAGAATCGGGGTTACTAAACGGTAGTTAACTCTCAGGGGAGTGCGCCTTGGCGGGAACAAAGGACTTCGACTTCTACCGGCTCTCCGAGGAGCACGACGAGCTGCGCAAGGTCGTGCGCCAGCTCGCCGAGGAGAAGATCGCCCCGCACGCCGCCGCGGTGGACGAGGAGGCCCGCTTCCCCCAGGAGGCTCTGGACGCCCTCGTCGCCACCGACCTGCACGCCGTGCACGTCCCCGAGGAGTACGGCGGCGCCGGTGCGGACGCCCTCGCCACGGTGATCGTCATCGAGGAGGTCGCCCGTGTCTGCGTGTCGTCCTCGCTGATCCCCGCCGTGAACAAGCTCGGTTCGCTGCCGGTGATCCTCTCCGGCTCCGAGGAGCTGAAGAAGAAGTACATGGGCCCGCTCGCCAAGGGCGACGCGATGTTCTCGTACTGCCTCAGCGAGCCGGACGCCGGCTCGGACGCGGCCGGCATGAAGACCCGCGCCGTGCGCGACGGCGACTTCTGGGTCCTCAACGGCGTCAAGCGCTGGATCACCAACGCCGGCGTCTCCGAGTACTACACGGTCATGGCCGTGACGGACCCGGAGAAGCGCTCCAAGGGCATCTCGGCCTTCGTCGTCGAGAAGGGCGACGAGGGCGTCTCCTTCGGCGCCCCGGAGAAGAAGCTCGGCATCAAGGGCTCCCCGACCCGCGAGGTCTACCTCGACAACGTCCGCATCCCTGCCGACCGCATGATCGGCGCGGAGGGCACGGGCTTCGCCACCGCGATGAAGACCCTGGACCACACCCGCATCACCATCGCCGCCCAGGCTCTCGGCGTCGCCCAGGGCGCCCTCGACTACGCCAAGGGCTACGTCCAGGAGCGCAAGCAGTTCGGCAAGCCGATCGGCGACTTCCAGGGCGTCCAGTTCATGCTGGCCGACATGGCGATGAAGATCGAGGCCGCCCGCCAGCTCACCTACGCGGCGGCCGCCAAGTCCGAGCGCGGCGACGCCGACCTCACCTTCCAGGGCGCCGCCGCCAAGTGCTTCGCCTCGGACGTCGCCATGGAGGTCACGACCGACGCCGTCCAGCTCCTCGGCGGCTACGGCTACACCCGTGACTACCCCGTCGAGCGCATGATGCGCGACGCGAAGATCACGCAGATATACGAGGGCACGAACCAGGTCCAGCGCATCGTCATGGCGCGCAACCTGCCGAAGTAGCCCGCGGGCGTTGCGGCCGGCGGCGTTCCCCGTACGGGGGAGCGCCGCTGGCGTCCGGGCACGGCGGGACCGATCCTGCTGGGGGACATCCGTATCCGCCCGCCGCCTGGAGGCGCCCGTCATGCCCGACGTAACCGGCCCCTACGCTCCCGGTACCCCCTGCTGGGTCGACCTCATGGTCCCCGACCAGCAGGCGGCGCTCGACTTCTACCGCGACCTGTTCGGCTGGCAGGGGGAGGTCGGGCCGCCCGAGACCGGCGGTTACGCGGTCTGCTCGATGAACGGCAAGCCCGTCGCCGGGATCATGGCGGCGATGAACCCCGACGGCAGCACGCCCGACCCGATGCCGCCCTCGGTGTGGACCACCTACCTCGCGACCGCCGACGTGGACGCCACCCAGTCGCGCATCGCCACGAACGGCGGCGAGGTGATGATGCCCGCCATGGACGTCATGACCCTCGGCCGGATGTCCGTGGCCACCGACCCCACGGGGGCCGTCTTCGGCCTGTGGCAGGCGCGCGACTTCCCCGGCGCGGGCGTCGTCAACGAGCCGGGCGCCGTGATCTGGAACGAGCTCAACACCAGCGACACCGCCACCGCCTCGGGCTTCTACGCCAAGGCGCTCGGCATCAAGGCCACCCCGATGGAGGGCGCCACGGGCTACTTCTCGCTGGAGGTGGACGGCCGCATGGTCGGCGGGCTCCAGGGGCTGGCCAGCATCCCGGGCATTCCGGAGGACGCCCCCTCGCACTGGCTGACGTACTTCGCGGTCGACGACACCGACAGCACGGTCGACGCGCTGGTGCGCGCCGGGGGCAACGTCCTCAAGCCGCCGTTCGACATGATGGCGGGCCGCATGGCCGTCGTGCAGGACCCGCAGGGCGGTGTCTTCGCCGTCATCAACGCGACGCCGCCCGACCAGCCGGCCTGAGCCGGCCGGCCGGGCGCCGCGGAGCGCCTCACTTGTCGGAGACGGTGACCTTCTGGTCCTTCTTCAGCTGCTCGAAGAGCTGGTTGGCCTTGGTCATGTCCCACTTCACGGCCACGCCGTCGTTGGGCGTGGGCAGGTTCGCGCTGGCGATGGGCACGGTCATCTGCTGCCCGTCGCCGCCCGTGACGCCCTTCATCGCCCAGAACATGTCCATCAGGTCGAACAGCCCCATGTCCTTGTCGACGATGAGCGTGTCGAGCCCCGAGCCGATCACCGGGTAGAGGCGGAAGGGGTTGAGGACGGTCGAGGGCGAGGCCGCCTGCTTCGCGAGCGTGTTCAGGAACTTCTGCTGGTTGC
Organism: Streptomyces roseifaciens; assembly: GCF_001445655.1. Lineage (NCBI taxonomy): Bacteria > Bacillati > Actinomycetota > Actinomycetes > Kitasatosporales > Streptomycetaceae > Streptomyces > Streptomyces roseifaciens. Next base: position 3,229,017 of record NZ_LNBE01000004.1, on the reverse strand, counting down.
GCATCCGGCCCAGGTCCTGGTCGGCCTCCTGGTGGCGCTGGCGCACGAAGGCCAGCGACTGGGCGCCGTCCAGCTCCTGGCAGCCCGCCTTGAAGTCCGCGCCCGAGTCCCGGTCCTTCAGCGGCTTGTCGAGGCACATCTCGACGCCGCCCAGCGCGTCGACCAGGTTGCGGAAGCCGCCGAAGCCGATCTCCGCGTAGTGGTCGATGCGCAGGCCGGTGTTGAACTCGATGGTCTGCGCGAGCAGCTCCGCGCAGCCGTCCGAGTACGCCTGGTTGAGCTTGTGGGTGGACTTCGCGAACCGCTTGCCGGACTTCTGGCCCGTGAAGGCGGGGATGGTGACCCAGGAGTCGCGCGGCAGGCTCAGCATCGTGGTGCCGTTGTCGCCGGTGTGCAGGATCATCATCGAGTCGGTGCGCTTGCCGTCCGCCGACCCCGTGTGCAGGTCCTTCTTGTCCTCGTCCGACAGGCCCTCGCGGCTGTCCGAACCGACGATCAGGTAGTTGGTGCCCTCGCCGGCCGGGGGCCGCTCCTTGACCTTGCTCAGGTCCACCTCGGTGCGGAGCTTGGAGTCGGCCCAGAAGTACGTGCCGACCGAGACCGCCAGCAGCAGGACGACGAAGGTCACCAGGCCGATCTTGATGCGCCTGCGCCAGTCCGGGCGGGCGGTGCGCTGCGGGCGGGGGCCGCCCCCGCCGGGGCCGCCCGGGCCTGCGGGGCCACCGGGACCGCCCGGGCCGTTCGGGGCGCCGCGGCCGTAGACCTGGCCCGTGTTGTACCCGTCACCCGGGCCGCCCTGGCCGACCACGCGGTGGCCGCCGGCGACCGGGGCCTCGTCGTAGCCCTGGGGCGGGCTGTACTGCTGAGGCGGCGCCGCACGCCGTACGTGCGGCATGGCGCGCGCACCCTCCGGCTCGGCGCCGCCGGCGCTGCCGCGCCCGTACGCCTGCCGCCGCTCGTCGCTCCGCCCTCCGGACCAATCACTCATGCAACGAAGTGTGCCTGTCGGCCGCCCGGCACGGAGATCGTCTACGGGTTCCGGGGGCTGCTGTTGCAGACCTGATGCAATCCTCCGGCGTTCACCCACCCGGCATACAGTGGTGGACATGACCATTCAGGACCACCCGGAGCAGGAGACGGCCGGCAAGCCGACGTCGGCCGCCCGTACGACGCTCTCCCACATCATGACCGGCAGTGACACCAATCTGCTGGGCACCGTCCACGGCGGTGTGATCATGAAGCTGGTGGACGACGTCGCCGGCGCCGTGGCCGGCCGGCACTCCGGAGGCCCCGCGGTCACGGCCTCCATGGACGAGATGGCCTTCCTCGAGCCGGTCCGCGTCGGTGACCTCGTCCATGTGAAGGCCCAGGTCAACTGGACCGGGCGGTCCTCCATGGAGGTCGGCGTCCGGGTGCTCGCCGAGCGCTGGAACGAGTCGACGCCCGCGGTCCAGGTCGGCAGCGCGTACCTCGTCTTCGCGGCCGTCGACGAGAACGGCAAGCCGCGGCCCGTGCCGCCGGTGCTCCCGGAGACGGAGCGGGACCGGCGGCGCTACCAGGAGGCGCAGATCCGCCGCACGCACCGCCTCGCGCGGCGGCGCGCGATCAAGGAACTGCGGGACGCGCGGGCCGCGGAGGGCATCGAGGACTGACCCTCCCCGGAGGGCCCCGGGCACGCCCCGGGCGCCGCGACGCCGGTATCCGGCGGTGCCGGACTACACCAGGCTCTTCTCCGGGCACAGGACCTGGTCTCCTGATACCGCGGGCTGGCCGCCCCGGCCAGGGCCCGCCCCCGGGCGCGGTGCCTGAGGCGCCTGCGGTTTCACCGGTTTCACCGGGGTCACCGCCCTGAAGTCCGTGCCCACCGTCACCTTCATCAGCGGGCCCTGGCCCGGTACGGGGCGGAGTTCCGCGTCCGGCAGGGCCGACGCCAGCGTCCGGACCGCGTGGTCCCAGCGCGGGTCGTACTGGATCACCGTGCGCCGGACCGGCGTCCCGGGCGCGTCCGCGGGCAGCCCGGTCGTGGCGAAGCCCCCGGCCCGCAGCGCCCGGTCCGTCTCGCGGGCGAGCCCCCGCCGGCCGGAGCCGTTGTAGACCTGGACGCGGACCTGCCCGGGCGCCGCCTCCGCAGGCGACGGCGCGGGCCGCGGCACCGGCGGCTTGGCGTCGTGCGCCTGCCGGTGGGTCCGGGCCGTCAGCGGACGGTCCTCGCGCAGCGCCTCGAAGAGGCGGGCGGCCGCCTCGTCGTCCCACTTCACCGTCGAGCCGACCCGCGGCACGGGATAGTCCGCGGACCCCACCGGCACCGAGGCGAACTCCGCGGAGGCGGGCGAGAGGTTCTTCATCGCCCGGCCGAGCCCGATGAGCGTCTCGCCGTCGAAGCCCCGGTCCGCGCGCACCGACCCCAGCAGCGTCGCGGCGACCTGCTGGAACTTCACCGGGTTCAGGAGTGCCCCGCCGTCCGTCGCCGTGTGCAGCAGCGAGGCCAGGAAGCGCTGCTGCCGCTGCATCCGGCCCAGGTCGGAGGCCCCGTCGAGGTGCCGTGAGCGCACGTACTGCAGGGCCTGCCCGCCGTTGAGGGTGCTCGTGCCCGGCGGCAGGTCGAGCCCGCTGTACGGGTCCCGCAGCGGCCGGGCCGAGCACACCTGCACCCCGCCCACCACGTCCACGGTGCGCATGAAGCTGGTGAAGTCGACCTCCAGGTAGTGATCGACGTGGACCCCGGTGAGCAGCTCCACGGTCCGCACGGTGAGCCCGGGCCCGCCCTCGGCGTAGGCGGCGTTCAGCTTCTGCGCGTGGGCGGGGCGCGGACGGCCCGCCTCGTCGACGTGCGCGGGGATCTCGGCGTAGGTGTCGCGGGGCAGGCTGACGACGGAGACGCGGTCCCGGGCCGCGGACAGGTGCAGCAGCATCACCGTGTCCGTGCAGTGGCAGGCCGTGCCGCCCAGGTGGTAGCGGCGCCGCTCGTCGGGGTCGATCCGGTCGCGGGCGTCGGTGCCCACCAGCAGGATGTTCATGCCCTTGCTGACGGCGACGGGCGGCCGGTTCGACAGGCCGCGGAAGGGGTCCACCCGGCCGATCCGGCTGTCGATGTCGGTGACCACCGCGTGCCCGATGCCGCCCGCGGCCAGCACGGCCACGGCGGCGCACATGGCGAGGCGCAGACCCCAGCGCGGCCGGCGGGGCGCGCCGTGGCGGGCCCGGCGCGATGGGGGGCTGGGGGCCGGTGCGGTCATGGGCGGGGGCCTCCACGACGGACGGGATGCGGGCGGAACGGGGACGGATAACGTAGGTCAATACGATCAGCGGACCGCGTCCCCACGCCGTTCCGGACGCCGCTGCCACCCGGGCGGGAGCGTCCGTTCCGCCATTAGCGGTAACGTGACGGACGACTCCGTCGGCTCTCCCCACCCCGCCGGGGGGACCCCGTATCCCCGAGGAACCATGTCCGAACAGCAGCCGCCCGCCGTTTCCGTGATCATGCCGGTGCTCAATGAGGAGCGGCATCTGCGCACGTCAGTGCGGCACATCCTGGAGCAGGAGTACGCCGGCGAGCTGGAGGTGGTGATCGCCCTCGGCCCGTCCACGGACCGTACGGACGAGATCGCCGCCGAGCTCGTGCGGGAAGACCCCCGGGTCCACACCGTGCCGAACCCCACCGGCCGCACGCCCGCCGCCCTCAACGCCGCGATCAAGGCCTCCCGCCACCCGGTCGTGGTGCGCGTGGACGGCCACGGGATGCTGTCGCCGGACTACATCGCGACGGCCGTGCGCCTGCTCGACGAGACCGGCGCGCAGAACGTCGGCGGCATCATGCACGCCGAGGGGGAGAACGCCTGGGAGCAGGCCGTCGCCGCCGCGATGACCTCCAAGGTCGGCGTCGGCAACGCCGCCTTCCACACCGGAGGCGCCGCCGCCCCCGCCGAGACCGTGTACCTGGGCGTCTTCCGGCGCGAGGCGCTGGAGCAGCAGGGCGGGTACAACGAGGAGTTCATCCGCGCCCAGGACTGGGAGCTGAACTTCCGCATCCGTGAGGCGGGCGGGCTGATCTGGTTCTCGCCGGAGCTGAAGGTCTCCTACCGGCCGCGCCCGAGCGTGAAGGCGCTGGCCAAGCAGTACAAGGACTACGGTCGCTGGCGCCACGTCGTGGCCCGCTACCACCAGGGCTCGATCAACCTGCGCTACCTGGCCGCGCCGACCGCCGTCGTCGCCATCGCCGCGGGTCTCGTGGCCGGCGCCGCCGTCACGCCGTGGGGCCTGGTCGTGCCGGCCGGGTACCTGGCGGCGATCACCGCCGGTTCGGTGCCGGCGGGCAAGGGCCTGCCGCTGAAGGCGCGGGTGCAGATCCCGGTGGCGCTGGCGACGATGCACATGTCGTGGGGCTTCGGCTTCCTGACCAGCCCGCGGTCGCTGGCGAAGAAGGTCATCGCCAGCCGCAAGGAGCCCGTGCGGGCGGGCTGACCGCGCCGATCTGCGCGAAAGGCCGGACGACGGGCTCGTCCGGCCTTTTCCGCATGCTCAGAAACGATTCAGCGAGTTCACCTTCATACAGGCGGAGGTGTCGTTGCCGTTGAGGGGGTCCGAGCTCTCGGGGGCCTTGTCGTCGGCCTCCTTCTTGGGCTTGTCGTCGCCCTTCGCCTTCTCGTCGCCGGGCTTCCCAGGCTTCTCGCCCTTCTCGCCCTTCCCGCTCTTCTCGTCCGCGTCCGCTGCGTCGTCGCCCTTGGGGTACGTCGTCCCCGTGCGCCAGTCCCCGCCGATCACCAGGGTCAGCCCCTCGACCGCGGTGGACATCCGCACCGCCCGCTCCGGCAGCCCGAGGGCCTTGGCCAGGGCCTCGGCGTCGGCCCGCTGGGACGTCTTGGCGTACCTGAGCGTCGTGTCGGCCTGGGCCTTCGGCGTGGAGTCCGACGTGGCCTTGGTGAAGCCCTGCTTGACGAGCGCCGCGGCGATCTCGGCGCCGCGGCCGGTGGCGACGGGCTGGGTGGCGGTGCCGGTGCCGTTGAAGACCGTCACCTCGACGGAGCCCTTGGGGGAGGCCGGCGCGGTCGGCGCGGCGGCCTTGTCGTCCTTCTTCTTGTCCTTGCCGTCGAGCGCGATGTCGCGGCGGACGAGCGAGAACAGCTGCTCCGCGTCGCCCGGCTTGGGGACGACGTGGGCGTCCGGGTTCCAGGGGTCCGACACCCACGGCATGGTGGTCATGGTGATCCGGCCGGACGGCACGCGCTTGAGGTCGTCGGCGAGGTCGTAGAGCTTCTTGACCGAGCCGAGGTCCTTGTCGACGGTGAGCGCCTTGGTGGCGGCCTCGGCGAGGTCGGTGAGCTTGTCCGGGTCGGTGAGCTTGGTGCCGGACTTCAGCTGGCGGACCATCGCGTTCATGTACATGTGCTGGGCGTGGGTGCGGCCGATGTCGCTGCCGTCCTCGAAGCCGTGGCGCGTGCGCAGCCACTGCAGGGCCTGCTCGCCCTTGACGTTGTGCGTGCCCTTCTCCAGGCGGAGACCGGAGTCCTTGTCGTAGACGTTGTTGTCCACGCAGACCGGGACGCCGCCGACGGCGTCGGCCATGCTCACCACGCCCGCGAAGTCGATCATCATGAAGTGGTCGATGGGGATGCCGGTGAGCTCTTCCCAGGCGGCGACGGTGCAGCCGGGCCCGCCGTTCATCAGGCTGGTGTTGATGATCTGCCGGTTCGTCTCCTTGTAGACCGTCCCGTCATCGGGGTCGGTGCACTTGGGGATCGTGACCCGGGTGTCGCGCGGGACGCTGATGACCGACATGTTGCTGCGGTCGGCCGAGACGTGCACGAGCATCTGGACGTCGGCGAGCGGCTTGCGCCCGGCGTCCTCGCGGGCGCCGCCGAGGGCGACGTTCTCCGCCGAGTTCCGGCTGTCGGAGCCGAGGAGGAGGATGTTCAGCGGGCGCTGGCCCGCGGCGTTGGCGGCGCTGCGGTCGAGGCGCTTGTCGCCGAGGTTGAGCGGGTCCTTCTTCAGATTGCCGTTGAGGTGCTGGTAGTAGAAGTAGCCGGCGGCCGAGACGCCGAGGACGAGGACCGCGAGGCAGAGCGCGGCCCAGCGGGCTATTCGGGCGGCGCGGGTGCGCCGGCTGACGGGGGCGCCGCCCTTCCCGGCCCCGTCGGCCTTCGTGGCTATCGCGGCCTTCTCCGGCTTCCCGGTCTTCCCGGCCTTCTCCGGCTTTCCGGCGTCTCCGCTCTTCGCGGCCGACCCGGCAGACCCGGCCGTTCCGGCCTCCTGCGCCGCCTCGGCGTCGCCCGCCCGCGCGCCCCTGCCGCCGTCTTCGCGTGCCCCCGGCACGCTCTTGCGCGCCCGCGGCCCCCGCGCACTGCTCTGCCGCATCAGGCCTCCCCTAAATGGTGCGTCCGGCCCGATGGGCAGGCGTGTCGTCTCTCGTGGATCGGTGCGCGCCCATCGGGTCGCGCGGCAGGGCCGGCCTGCTGCTCAGCAGACCGGCCGCCCGATAGTGAGATGCATCTGTGCGGTGCCTGGGTTCACTTGGCGCAGATGTTCTTGTCGTCCGCTTCGACCTTTTGGATGCCTTCCGGCGCCTTTGCGGGCGCCGGAGCGTTGACGGGGGTGCCCGCGCCCTTGAAGTCCGAGCCCAGGGTGAGGGTCATCTCGGCCGGAGCGGTGCCGCCGGAGGTCTCCTTGAGGGCGTCGGCGGACAGGCCCATCACGTCGGCGATGCGGCGCGCCTGGTCGGCCTGGGCGGGGGAGAACTCCAGGACCGTCTTGTCGGCCTTCTTGCCGTTGCCGCCGTTGCTGCTGCGGACGATGCCCTTGCTGTTCTGCATCCAGCGGACGGCCTCCTGGGCCGCGCCGATCCTGCCGCTGCCGTTGAGGACCTTGACCCGGACGGCCGCGGGCTCCGCACGGGGACCCTGCAGCAGGGCCGCCTGCTTGGCGTCGGCCTGCTCCTGTTCCTTCTTCTCCTTCTCCTTCACCTCGGTGAGGGAGACGTCCTGACGGACCATCGCGAACAGCGGATCGGCCTTCGTCCTGTCGAGGACGACGGTCTTGTGGTTCTTGCCCTCGGCGGGGTTGTCGACGACGGGGACGGTCGCGAAGGTGATGTTCTTGATGTTGACCCGGCTGAGGTCCTTGGCCAGCTTGGTCAGATCGCTGACGGACCCTATGCCGGAGTCGACGGTCAGTGACTTCGTGGCCGCGTCGCCCAGGTTGTAGAGCTTCTTGGGGTTGGTGAAGGTGTCGTCGGACTTCATCTCGCGGATCATCGAGCTCAGGAACTGCTGCTGGAGCTTGATGCGGTCCAGGTCGCTCTCGAAGCCGACGCTGTGCCGGGTCCGGACGAACGCGAGCGCGTCCTCACCCTCGATCTTGTGCCGGCCCTTGCTGAGCTTGAGGTGCGACTTGGGGTCGTCGATGTCCTTGGCCAGGCACACCTCGACGCCGCCGACCGCCGACGACATCCTCTTGACGGCGTTGAAGTCGGCCATCATGAAGTGACTGACCTTCAGCCCCGTGAGGGCCTCGACGGTCCGCCAGGTGCAGCCGGGGTCGCGGTCCTCCTGGCCCAGGCTCTCGTTGAAGCGGACGCCCTTCGAGCCGGGGATGGTCTTGGTCTTCCCGTCCTTCTTGGTGGTGCACTCCGGGATGTCGGTGATCATGTCGCGCGGGATGGAGAGCGCGGTGGCGTTCGACCGGTCCTCGGAGACGTGGAAGAGGAGGGTGGTGTCGGCGTGGCCGACGCTGCCCTCGTCGCCGTAGCCCTTGTTGCCCTCGCCGTCACGCTTGTCGGTGCCGATGACCAGGATGTTGACGGGGCCCTTGATGACGGCGCCGTTGTTGATGCCGACGTCGACCTTGTTCAGGTTGCTGTTGAAGTGCTCGTAGAGCAGGTAGGCGCCCAGCGAGCCGCCGACCAGGATGAAGGCCAGCGTCCCTCCGGTCCACAGCAGCGCCTTCTTCTTGGTGGACTTCTTGGGCTTGGGCTTGCGCCTGCCCGTCGCGGGTTTGACCGACGCCTTGGCTCCCGCCTTGGCCCCTCCGCGCCGGCCGGTGACCCGCTGGCCCGGCACCTCGCGCCGCCCGCCGGATGCCGTCTTCGGGCGCGGTGCCGGGCTCGGGGTGGCCTTCGAGGACGGCACGAAGGAGCTGGCCGAGTCGGAGGGATCGGTGATGTCCGAGGGGGGAGAGCCCGTGCCCGGGGTCGGATCCGCCCCGTCGGCATGGTCGAGACGCAGCTCGTAGCTGCCGGTTTTGGGGTCGAAGACCCACTGGTCGGCGGGGTCGATACCGCCCGCCCGCCCACGGCCTTGCGCGTCCACGGTCGCTTGAATCCTCCGTCGGTGCCACGCGGCGCCTGCCCCCCCGAGGCGCTCGGTCACGTCGTCTGTGCAGTGCGCGGTCAGCCCGGCCGTGCGCACCGGATCGCTCACACTATCCGCCCAGTTCAGCGGCAAGCGACGCCGGTGACAAATTCCACTCCCCTACAACTGGGCAATCTGCTCAATCCATTCGCCGAGCGGGAAGATCCGTTCGCGAGCTTTGAGCGATTCATCCACAGATGCCGCGTGCGGCCGTGGTTCCTTCGTAGGTGGGGGGAGCGGTGCCCGGCGCGGTGCCGGCGGGGGCCGCCGGGGCGCTCGCGGGCGCGGAGGATCCGCCGCCGGAGGGCGGGGCCGTACCGTTCCGGCCGGTGACCCCGTGCGGCGTGCGAGGAGTGCCGGGCGCGGCCGGGCCTCCTCCGGTCCCCCCGGTGCCCGGCGTCCACGCCGGCCCCCCGGTTCCCGTGGTTCCCCCTGTTCCTGACGGCCCCTCGGGACTGCCGGGCCCCTCCGGGCTCACCTGGCCCCCCGGCCCCTCCGATCCGTCCGGCCCCTCCTCGGCCCCCGGCTTGCCGGCGCCCGGCCTGCGGTCCCCGGGCTTGTTCTCCGCCGCCCGGACGTTTCCGGTCACCGACACCGGCCGGTCCTCGCGCAGTTGCCTGAAGAGCTGGTCGGCGTCCGGCTGTACCAGTTCGTCCCGGTTGGGGTTGTACGGGTACGGGCGGCGCGGCACGGTCAGGAACTGCGCGCGGTCGCTCGGGACGGTCCGCACGGTGCGCACCAGGTCGTACATCTTGCGCAGCGAGTCGAGCCCGGCGTCCGTGGTGAGCGAGGACGTGGCGGCGTCCAGCACCGGGTAGAGCCGGGTGGGGTTGAGCAGCACCCCGTCACTCTGCATCTCCCTGAACAGCGCGCCGAGGAACTGCTGCTGTCGCCCCATCCGCTCGGTGTCGCTGCCGCCGCCGAGGCTGTAGCGGGCCCGGACGTACCCGAGCGCCTGCTCGCCGTTGAGGGTCTGGCGGCCGGCCGGCAGCTTCAGCCGCGCCTCCTGGTCGTCGACGGCCTGCTTGAGGCACACCTCGACCCCGTCCACCGCGTCGACCAGGTGCTTGAAGCCGCTGAAGTCCACGATCACGTGGTGGGTGATGCGGATGCCGCTGAGCTTCTCGACCGTACGGATGGTGCAGGCCGGGCCCGCCTGCTCGAACGCCCAGTTGAACTGCGCGAAGCGCTCGTTCGTCTCGGTGCCGTCGGACCGCCGGCACCGGGGGATCATCGACATCAGGTCGCGCGGGAGGCTGACGGCGGTCGAGCTCTTCCGGTCGGCGGCCACGTGCAGCAGGATCGTGGTGTCCGAGCGCTGGGTGCCGCTGTCCTCGCCGTACTGGCCGTTGCCCGCGCCGCTGCGGGTGTCCGAGCCGATGATCAGGATGTTCTGGGCGCCCTTGACCAGGGCCGTGGGGCGCTCCTTCTCCCAGCGCCGCAGCTCGTCCGCGGTGGCCGTGTCCGTTCGGATGTTGCCGTTGAGCCGTTCGTACAGGTACCAGCCCAGCGCGACCACGGCCAGCACCGCCAGCGCCGTGCCCAGAGCGAGCCAGCGCAGCCAGCGGCGGCGCCGACGGGGCGCGGGCGGCGGCTCGTCCGGCTCCTCGAAGAAGGCGGAGCAGGACGGCGTGGCCGGGGGGCCGGGCCTTCCTGGGCTCTGGGTCACGGGTGCGCTGCGTCCCTCCTCGGGGGGTGCCGTAATCGGTCCGTAGACCGATCATCGCCCGAGTGCGGCGCCGCGGCAGCGTCAGAGGGCCGTCACGGTGACGCGCTCACTCTCCCGGCGCTTGTCGAGGCCGCCGCCGGAGAGCCGGTCGAGGTGGCGGCAGAGCACCACCGAGCCGCCTGAGGCGAGCGGGGCGAACAGCCCGGCGGACAGCCCGTCCCAGGAGCCGTAGGGCAGCCCGGAGAGCATGCGCGAGCCCGCGCCGAGCCCGTGCTGGTGGGCGTCCGTGCGGGCCCGCTCCACGAGCTGGGCGCCGGTCAGCTCAAGCCCGTCCACGGCGAGCGCCGGGGCGTCGGGGTCGACCGGGGCGTACGGGGCGAAGCGGTCGCCCTGGGCGGGCACCTCGACGGCGTAGTCGGTGAAGCCCGCGGGCGGCTGGGGGAACCGGCCGCCCAGGGGGCGCAGGGCCAGCGCCACACGCTCGCCCGAGCACGCACGCGCCTCCTCCAGCGTGTCGGGCCCGCTGACGACGAGGTCCGCGGCGGCCGGATCGCCGCCGACGTCGGCCAGCACGCCGACGGACGAGCAGGCCAGCAGCCACACGGCCGTCTGCCAGTGGGCGGGCAGCAGCAGGGCGAGCCGGTCGCCCGGCTCGGCGTTGAGATCGCCCTGGAGGAGATTGGCGGTCTTCGCCACCCAATTGGCGAAGGTGGCCACGGACAATTCCACGCGCTCGCCGGTGGCGTCGTCGTAGAAGGTCACGAGCGGGCGGGACGGATCCGCGGCGAGCGCGGATCGCAGCAGGTCGGCGGGGGTGCGATCGGTGGCGTTCATCGGCGCCAGCGTACGCGGCGGGGCGCGTGCGGGTCAGTCGGAAGGATGACGCCGAAGGGGTACGGGGAGAACCCGTGGGCCACTTGACGAATGGACAGATTTATATAGGTATGCCCAAGATTTTCGGTATGCGTGGAATCCTTGTCTCGACGACCGTGACCGCCTGCGCCGCCGCCCTCACCCTGCCCTTCCTCGCCGCCCCCTCCTCCGCCTCGCAGTCCACCCACGACCCGGGCCTCACCTCGCGCTCCGTGCCCGGCAGCACCCAGTCGCTGCCGCTGGTCCCGCTGCACGGCAGGAGCCGCACGGCGGGCCCCGAGCCCACCTCGGAGCAGGGCCTGCCCCAGCTGGAGGTCAAGCCCTTCTCGCTGGTCGGCATCGTCTGGGACGACGCCGCGGCCGAACTCCGCGGCCACGCCCAGGTGCGCACCCGCCCCGTCGGCAGCCGGGACTGGGCCGGCTGGCAGGAGATCTCGACCCACGACGACGACCGCCCCGACAGCGACTCGGCCGAGGGCCGCGCAGGGCGGCTGCGCGGATCCACCGCGCCCCTGTGGGTCGGCGCCTCCGACGCCATCCAGGTCCGCGTCCGCCCCGAGGCCGCGACGGCCACGACCGGCCGGACCCCGGCCGGAGCCCTACCCTCCGGGCTGCGCCTGGAACTCGTCGACCCCGGCGCCGACCGCACCCGCTCCGCCGCGCCCCCCGTCCCCAGCGAGAACGAGCTCGCCGCCTCCGCCGCCAACGTCCCGCTCGCGCCCCTCGGCGCCACCGAGATCCCCGCGCTCGGCAAGCCGGAGTCCGAGGGCGACATCGAGTACACCGGCACGGGCGAGCTGCAGGTGGACGACGAGGAGTCCGGCGGGGAGCAGGGCGGCGGTGACGGCTACGACCCGGAGGACTACGGCCGTCCCGGCAGCAGCGTCGACGACGGCGGCGTCGACGGGCGCTACGTCGGCCCGCGCCCGCGCATCGTCACCCGGGCCGGCTGGGCCGCCGACGAGTCCCTGCGCGAGTCCGGCTTCGCCTACACCGGGACCGTCCGCGCGGCCTTCGTCCACCACACGGCATCCGGCAACCGCTACTCCTGCTCACAGTCCGCGTCCGTCATCCGCGGTATCTACCGCTACCACGTTGTGAGCAGCGGCTGGCGGGACCTGGGCTACAACTTCCTCATCGACAAGTGCGGCACCATCTACGAGGGCCGCGCGGGAGGCGTGGCCAGACCCGTCAAGGGCGCGCACACCCTCGGTTTCAACAGCAGCAGCATGGGCATCGCCGTTCTCGGAACGTACGGAACCACCAATCCGTCCACCGCGGCGGTCGATGCGGTGGCGGACCTCACCGCTTGGAAGCTCGGGCTGTTCGGCGCCAACCCGGCCGGCACGGCGAGCCTGGTGTCCGGAGGCGGAAATCTCTTCAAAAAGGGGACCAAGGTCAAGCTCAAGGCCATCTCCGGGCACCGCGACGGCTTCGCCACGGAGTGCCCCGGCGCCCGCCTCTACGGCAAGCTCGGCACCGCCCGCTCCGTCGCGGCCCGCCTCCAGGGCCGCTGACCTGGCGCGGGGGCACCCTCCGGTCTGCATACACTGGCCGCCGATCACGGCCCGGCCCCAGCAGGAAGCAGAGACGACAAGGTGACAGAAGCCATCCTCCTGGTCGGCGGCAAGGGAACCCGGCTGCGCCCGCTCACGATGAACACGCCCAAACCCATGGTCCCCGCAGCGGGCGTCCCCTTTCTGACGCACCAGCTGGCCCGGGCCCGCGCGGCGGGCGTGGAGCACATCGTGCTCGCCACGTCCTACCTGGCGGAGGTCTTCGAGCCGTACTTCGGCGACGGATCGGACCTCGGCCTGCACCTGGAGTACGTCACCGAGGAGGAACCGCTCGGCACCGGCGGCGCCATCCGCAACGTCGCCTCCAAGCTCCACTCCGCCCCGGACGAGCCCGTCCTGATCTTCAACGGCGACATCCTCACGGGCCTGGACATCGAGGCCCTGGTGTCGACCCACCGCACCACCGGCGCGGACGTCTCCCTGCACCTGACCCGCGTCGAGGACCCGAGGGCCTTCGGCCTGGTCCCGACGGACGAGACGGGGCGGGTGACGGCCTTCCTGGAGAAGCCGCAGACGCCGGAGGAGATCGTCACCGACCAGATCAACGCCGGCGCGTACGTCTTCAACCGGGCGGTCATCGACACGATCCCCGCGGGGCGGCCGGTCTCGGTGGAGCGGGAGACCTTCCCCGGCCTCCTCGCCTCCGGCGCGCACCTGCAGGGCATGGTCGACTCCACGTACTGGCTGGACCTGGGCACGCCGCAGGCCTTCGTCCGGGGCTCGGCCGACCTGGTCCTGGGCCGGGCGCCGTCCCCCGCGGTCCCCGGCCGCTGCGGCGACCGGCTGGTCCTGGACACCGCCGAGGTCGCCCCGGACGCCAAGCTCACCGGCGGCACGGTCATCGGCGCCGGCGCGCGCGTGGAGCCGGGCGCCCGGGTCGACGGCAGCACGGTGCTGGACGGCGCGGTCATCGAGGCGGGCGCCCAGGTCCGGGACTCGCTGGTGGGCGCAGGGGCGCGCATCGGGGCGCGCACGGTGCTGGACGGCGCGGTGATCGGGGACATGGCCTGCATCGGGCCGGACAACGAGCTGCGGGCAGGGGCCCGCGTCTGGTGCGAGGCGGAGATCCCGGCGTCGACGATCAGGTTCTCGTCGGACCAGTAGGGGCGCAGGAGCCGGATGAATCCGGCATAAGCGGGCGAACGGCTGGACGTACCCTGGCAGGATGACCACCCGCACCTGGATCCCACCGGGCCCGTACGACCTGGGCCGCACGCTGGGCGTCCTGGCGCGGGGCCCGGGCGACCCGGCGTTCAGGACGGGGCCGGACGGCTCGGTGTGGCGGGCGACCCGCACCCCGGAGGGCCCCGGCACGCTCCACGTGACCGACCGGGGCGGACGCATCCACGCGGAGGCGTGGGGGCCGGGCGCGGTCTGGCTCCTGGAGACGCTCCCCGCCCTCCTGGGCGCCGAGGACGACCCGGCGGCGTTCGCCCCCCGCCACCACCTGGTCCACGAGGCGCACCGCCGCCACCCCGGCCTCAGGCTGGCCCGCACGGGCCTGGTCCTCGAATCGCTGATCCCGTCCGTCCTCGAACAGAAGGTCACCAGCGACGAGGCGTACCGGGCCTGGCGGCTCCTCCTGCAGCAGCACGGCGAACCGGCCCCGGGCCCGGCCCCGCGGATGCGGGTCATGCCGAGCGCGCGCGGCTGGGCGATGATCCCGTCCTGGGACTGGCACAAGGCGGGCGTGGACGGCAAGCGCTCGGCGACGATCGTCCGGGCGGCCCGGGTGGCGGCGCGCCTGGAGGAGGCGGCCGCCATGGACGACGCACAGGCGTCGCGACGCCTTCAGGCGGTCCCGGGCATCGGCCCGTGGACGGCGGCCGAGACGCTCCAGCGCAGCAACGGCTCCCCCGACGCCGTCACGGTCGGCGACCTGCACCTCCCGAAGATCATCGGCTACGCCCTCACCGGCGCCAGGGGCACGGACGACGAGGCCATGCTCGGCCTCCTGAGCCCGTACGAGGGCCAGCGGCACCGGGCGTGCCGCCTGATCCTCCTGACGGGCACGAGACCCCCGAGAAGGGCGCCCCGCTTCTCGGTGAACGACATCAGGGCGCTGTAGCCCCCGCGGCGCTAGCGGACCTCGATGAACGTGTCCGTGACCCGCGCCGGCCGTTCCCGCGGCGGTGCCGCCGCGTGCCCCACGGCCACGGCGCCCATCGGGTCCCACCCCTCCGGCAGCTCCAGCACCTTCCGCACCGCGTCCCGGCAGAACATCGTCGACGAGATCCACGCCGACCCCAGCCGCTCCCCGGCCAGCGCCACGAGGAAGTTCTGCACGGCCGCCCCGGCCGCCACGACGAACATCTCCCGCTCGGCGGCGTTCCGCCGCGCATCCGGATAGGTGTGCGACCCGTCCGTCACCAGACACGGCACCACCAGATACGGCGCATTCCGCAGCACGTCACCGCGCCGCACCCGCTTGGCGATGCTCTCCTCGCCGAACCCGTCCCCCCGCAGGTCCGCGATCCACGCCTCCCGCATGGCGTCGAGCAGCCGCACCCGCGCCTCCCCGGACTCCAGCAGGACGAACCGCCAGGGCGTCGTGTGATGCGGGGCGGGCGCGGTGACGGCGGCGGCGACGGCCCGGCGCACGGCGGCGCCGTCCACGGGCTCGCCGGTGAACTCGCGCACGGTCCGCCGCAGCGTCACGGCTTCCCGCACCGCTTCGGACGTCCCGAGCCGGAACATGTCCTCGGCGGCGGAACGCACCAGAGCGCGCGCCCCGGAGTCGCCGTCCTCGCCCTCGCCCACCACGTGGGGCAGCCCGCGCACCACGGCGACCGGCAGCCCCGCGGTCTTCCCTTTGACGAGGTCCCCGGCGGCGGCCAGCTCGTCGGCCGTGGCGACGACGGTCGCGCTCAGCGGATTGCCGTGCGCGTCCACACCGCCCCGCAGGTCGTCCAGCACCCGCACCCCGGCCGCGCCGATGGCGACGTCGGTCAGACCGCTGCGCCAGGGCCGGCCGAAGGTGTCCGTCACGACGACGCCGACGTCGACGCCGAGCGCCTCCCGCAGACCGGCCCGCAGGGCGCGGGCGGAGGCGTCGGGGTCCTCGGGCAGCAGCAGGACCGTCCCGGCGGCGGTGTTGGACGCGTCGACGCCGGCGGCGGCCATGACCAGCCCCTGCCGGTTCTCGACGATCCGCAGGGTCCCGCGCCGGGCGACGACCCGTACGGTCTCGGCGTCTATGGCCGCCTCGCGGTCGCCGGCCAGGAGCAGCCGCCCCTCGGCCTTGCTGACGATCTTCGAGGTGACGAGCAGCACGTCCCCGTCGGCGAGCCCGGGCATGCCCTCGGCCGTGACGGCCGAGGCGAGGAGCTTGACGAGGTCGTCGCCCTCCTGCACCTCGGGGATGCCCGGCACGGCCCAGACGCGGTACCCGGGGGCCCGGCCCCCGGAGTGCTCCGGCGCGCTCACGCCCGCACCTCCTCGGCCAGCGCGAGCGCCTGCGCGGCCATGGCGGCCGTGGCCTGCGTGTCCGTCATCATCAGCGGCACGGACCGGCACGGGATGCCCGCGGCCTCGACCTCGGCCACGGCACCGGCGTCGACGGTGTCGACGAGCCAGCCGTCGAGCAGCCCGGAGCCGTAGTGCCGGGCGACGGCCGCGGCCGTGGACTCGACGCCGACGGCGGCCAGCACCTTGTCGGCCATGCCGCGCACGGGCGAGCCGCCGACGATGGGGGAGAGGCCGACGACGGGCGCGGACGCCCCGGCGACGGCCTCGCGGATGCCGGGCACGGCCAGGACGGTGCCGATGCTGACGACGGGGTTGGAGGGCGGGAAGAGGATGACGTCGGCCTCGGCGACGGCCTCCAGCACGCCGGGCGCGGGCTTGGCCTGCTCGGCGCCCACGGGGACGATCGCGTGCGCGGGCACGCCGGCCCGCAGGCGCACCCAGTACTCCTGGAAGTGCACGGCCTTGCGCGCGCCGTCCTCGCCGTCGGGGTCGTCGACCATCACGTGCGTCTCGACCCGGTCGTCGCTCATCGGCAGCAGCCGCACCCCGGGCTGCCAGCGCGCGCACAGAGCCTCGGTCACGGCGCTCAGCGGATAGCCGGCGCCGAGCATCTGCGTGCGGACGATGTGCGTGGCGAAGTCGCGGTCGCCGAGCCCGAACCACTCGGGCCCGACGCCGTACGCCGCCAACTCCTCCTTCACGGCGAAGGATTCGCCGGCCCGGCCCCACCCCTGCTCCTCGTGGATGCCTCCGCCGAGGGTGTACATCACGGTGTCGAGGTCGGGGCAGACCTTGAGCCCGAAGAGGTGGATGTCGTCGCCGGTGTTGCCGATGACGGTGATGTCCGCGTCGGGGACTGCTGACTTGAGGCCACGGAGGAAGCGGGCGCCCCCGATCCCGCCGGCCAGAACCACAATGCGCTGCATGCGGTCAGTCTGTCAGGGCGGGGGGCCGCTCCCGAGGGGTGGTGGCCTGCGGCGTGCGGGCCGTCAGCCCCGTACGGCGTCCAGGCCTGCGGGGGCAGCCGTGAGGGCCGGTGCGGCGACGGGACGGCCGGCCGCCGACGCGGGCCGGCGCATGGGCATCTCGGTCAGCCCCGGCGAGTAGACGTGGAGGCTCACGGCCGGCGCGAGGGAGTCGTTGACGATCTCATGAGCGTATCCGGGGGCGAAGACGCGCTGCGCTCCGGCGCGCAGCACCTGCCGTGCGCCGTCGAGCGGCCCGGTGCTTCCGGTGATCTCGGTCAGCTCCCCCTCGAGGACGGTCAGCACTCCGGAGGAGGGGCCGTGGTCGTGGGCCCCGCTGCCCTGGCCGGGCACCCAGCTCAGCAGCCAGACCTCGTAGCCGGGGCCGGTGCGGAGGCGGTGGTACCAGCGGGTGGTGGCGTCGTACCGGACCAGGTGGGCCCAGGAGGCGCGGTCGGCTGCGACGGCGCGGGCCAGCCCGGCGAACTCGGCGACGGTGCGCGGGTGGGCGGGGGCGGGCGGCAGCAGGTGGGGGATGGCGAGCGGGTCGCCGGCGATCTGGACGTCGCTGTTCATGTGCGGAGGTTCCTCGGCGAGGTGCGGGGGAGGGCGCGGTGACAGGCGGAGCGTGGGGCGCCCGGAGCTACGGGTGGCGCGAGGGCGCGGTGTGCCGCGGACGGCCGGGGTGACGGCCACGCGGGCGGATGGTGCGGGACCCCGGGAAAGAAGGGGTCAGCCGGAGCTCTGGGGCATCAACAGCTGGAACAGCGACAGCGAGCCTGCACGGCGCAGCGGGACCCGTAGTCACGGGTCAGGCTGAGGGCGGCGTTCACTGGCATGCCCACCACGGTGACGGGACCGGACACGTTGTGTCAACTGCGTGTCCCTTTTGGGGGCAATGTTTCACCTCATCCGGTAACTGTGGGTGCTCCAAGGTTTGCGGGGGTGTGACCATGGACAGGTGGCGCTCCAGTCGGGGCCGCAAACATCGTTCGGCCGGACGGTGCAACGGGATTGCCGCGCGTGACGTCCTCTTCTTGCAGAGGGGGGCGGGGCGGCCGTGGCCGGCAGAGGGGTCTGTCCGGACTTGTAATCTTTTGGACACTTTCTGCTTGGCTTTGGTTCCGCAGAGTGAATAAGGGGCCCAATAGCAGATCCCGGCTTGACTGGCCCGGATCGGCACACTTGTAATTTCACCCGTGTCGTTCTGCCGTACTTTGATGAAGGCGGAGACACAGGGACGTAAATGACAGACGAGGGGCGCACATGACCGAGCTGTTTCAGCAACTGCTGGTCGAGGAGGCGGACGAGGAGCTCGGCTGGCAAGAGCGCGCGCTGTGCGCTCAGACCGATCCCGAGTCCTTCTTCCCCGAGAAGGGCGGATCCACGCGGGAGGCGAAGAAGGTCTGCCTCGCCTGCGAAGTCCGCTCGGAATGCCTTGAATATGCCCTTGCCAATGACGAACGGTTCGGCATCTGGGGCGGCCTGTCCGAGCGCGAGCGCCGCCGCCTCAAGAAGGCAGCGGTCTGAGCTTCCGATAGGCATACGGATAGGCGCATGGTCCCTGAGGTCCTATGAGACGGATAAGCAGTCTTATCCAGGACCGGAGCCCGTGATTCGGTTTCGGTGATTCGGGGGCCAGTGATTCCGCGAGAAATCCCTGAATTCATGGGCCGATAGTCACCGAAAGTTAAAAGCGGAAGCCAGGGGTTAGCGCCCCGTGGCGCCGATCGCCGGGTTCGGAGCCGGGCCCGGCCGGGGTTTCCGCCGGTACGGCCCTCCCCACCCGAAGACGTACGGGACGACCCACGGTCCGCCCAGCCGCGCCCGCGGCGCGAGGCGGACCGCTGTGTGCGCAGCCACTAGTGTGGGGCCGCGTCCGAGACGCACCGCCGCCCCGACGGGCGCACCCGCGGCCGGCGCAGTCCAGCACAGCACCCATCCGGGGCCCGCCCCGGACCCCGGCCGGAGGGCCCGTACCCCGATGTCCGTGCACAGCAATGCGGCGCACTCGAAGACGGCGGCCGCGTCCGCCGCCCCCAGCCGCCTGCCCGCGTTCGACCCGGCCGTCGCACCGGCCTTCCCGCGCCACGTCGTCACCGCCGTGATCGTCAGCCACGACGGCGCCCGCTGGCTCCCCGACGCCGTCGAGGGCCTCCTCGGCCAGGAGCGCCCCGTGCAGGCCGCCGTCGGCGCCGACACCGGCAGCGCCGACGACTCCGCCCAGCTGCTCGCCGACGCCCTCGGCCCCGACCGCGTCCTGCACCTCGCCCGCCGCGCCGGCTTCGGCACCGCCGTCGACGAGGCCCTGCGCGCCGCCCCCGCACCGGACCCCGAAGAACTGCCCTACCTCAAGCGCTCCAGCGGCTGGGACCCCGTCAGCCGCACCTGGCGCGAGGACGCCTACGACCAGCCCGGCGACGGCCGCCGCCACGGCGACGCCGACCTCGAACCCGTCCAGTGGCTGTGGCTCCTGCACGACGACTGCGCCCCCGAGCCCGGCGCCCTCCACGAGCTCCTGCGCGTCGCCGAGTCCGAGCCCGGGGCCGCCGTCATCGGCCCCAAGCTGCGCGGCTGGTACGACCGCCGCCAGCTGCTGGAGACCGGCGTCTCCATCGCCCGCAGCGGCCGCCGCTGGACCGGCCTCGACCGCCGCGAACAGGACCAGGGCCAGCACGACCAGGTGCGCACGGTGCTGTCGGTGTCCACCGCCGGCATGCTCGTGCGCCGGGACGTCTTCGAGGAGCTCGGCGGCTTCGACCCCAAGCTGCCCCTCATGCGCGACGACGTCGACCTGTGCTGGCGCGCCCACGCCGCCGGACACCGCGTCCTCGTCGCCCCCGACGCCGTCCTGCGGCACGCCGAGGCCGCCGCCCGCGAGCGCCGCCCGGTCGACTGCGCCGGCCGCCGCGCCGTCAACCCGCACCGCGTCGACAAGGCCGGCGCCGTCCACACGCTGCTCGCCAACACCCGCGGCCCGCTCCTGGCCTACGTCGTGCTGCGGCTCGTCCTCGGCAGCCTCCTGCACGCCATGGGCTACCTCCTGGGCAAGGCCCCCGCGCAGGCCTTCGACGAACTCGCCGGCCTCTTCGGCGTCCTCCTGCGCCCCGGCCGGATCCGCGCCGCGAGGGCGAAGCGCGGCGCACCCGCCGTCGCACCGGCCGACATGAGAGCCCTGTTCCCGCCACCGGGCGCGACCCTCCGGGCCGCCGCCGAACAGCTGGCGAGCAACTTCGGCGGCCGCTGGGACGACGCACCCTCCTCCGGCGGGCGCCACGGCGCCGTCGAGTCCGGGCCGACCGGGGAGGACGCCGACTTCCTGGAGATCGAGCAGTTCGCCCGCATCAAGCGCCTCGTCCGCAAGCCCGCACCGGTCCTCTTCGGCCTCCTGCTGATCGTCTCCGTCGTCGCCTGCCGCCAGCTCTTCGGCGGCGGCAGCCTGGCCGGCGGCGCCCTGCTGCCCGCGCCCGACGGAGCCTCCGCCCTGTGGGCGCAGTACACCGACGGCTGGCACCCGGTCGGCGTCGGCAGCACCGGCAGCGCGCCCTCCTACCTGGCGGTCCTCGCCACCCTCTCGACGCTCTTCCTCGGCTCCACCGGCTTCACCCTCACCCTGCTGCTGGTCTGCTCGGTGCCCCTGGCCGGCCTCACCGCCTACTTCGCCTCCCGGCCGCTGGTCTCCTCCCGCCCCCTGCGGGCCTGGGCCGCCGTCGCCTACGCCTTCCTGCCCGCGGCCACCGGCGCCCTCGCCGCCGGCCGGCTCGGCACCGCCGTCCTGGCGATCCTGCTGCCGCTCATGGCGCGCACCGCCGTCGCGGCCACCGGCCTGCGCGTCCCGGGCGCCCGCCCCACATGGCGCGCGTCCTGGGCGTACGCCCTCCTGCTCGCCGTCACCACCGCGTTCACCCCGGTGGTGTGGCCGCTCGCCGTCGTCCTGGGCCTGGGCGCCCTGGCGCTGCACGGCGCCCAGGGCGGGCGCGCACGGCTGGTGCTCCACGCCCCGCGCTTCCTGGCCGTCGTGCTCACCCCCGTCGCCGTACTGGCGCCCTGGTCCCTGGGCCTGTTCGCGCACCCCGGCCGCTTCCTGACCGAGGCCGGGCTCGACCCGGCCGTCGCCGGCGGGTCCTCCCCCCTGCACCTGCTCACCGCGGACCCCGGAGGCTCGAAGGCCGTCGGCGGACTGCTGCTGGCGGGCGTCGTCCTGGCCGCGCTCGCCGCCCTGCTGCGCGCCGACCGTCAGCTCGCCGTCCGCGGCGCCTGGGTGGCCGCCCTGGCGGCCCTCGCCGCCGCCGTGCTCTCCGCCCGCTCCGCCTGGGCCGGGCCGGCCACCCTCGTCTACGGCCTCGCGCTCATCGCCGCAGCTGCCGTCGGCGCGGAAGGCGCGCGGGCGCGCGTGGCCGCCAGCAGCTTCGGCTGGCGGCAGCCCGTGGCCGCCCTCATCGCCCTCGCCGCGGGCGCCGCCCCGCTCGTCGCAGCCGTGGGCTGGGCCGTGGGCGGCGCCGACGGCCCGCTGAAGCGGCGCGACCCCGCGCAGGTGCCGGCGTTCGTGGCGGAGGAGGCGGCCACCCGCGACCGGGCCCGCACCCTGGTCCTCGACGGCCGCGACGGCCGGGTCGCCTACGCGCTCGTCCGGGGCTCCGGCACCCGGCTCGGTGACGCCGAGGCCGCCGCGGCCGCCGGGGCGGACCCGAAGCTCGACTCCGTCGTCGCCGGTCTCGTCGCGGGCTCCGGAGCCGACCAGGCGGACCTCCTCGGCGGCTACGCCGTCGGCTACGTCCTCGTCCGCAACAGCGCCCCCGCGGCCATGGGCCGGGTCCTGGACACCACCCCCGGCCTGACCCGCCTCAGCCGCCAGGACGACGCCTCGCTGTGGCGGGTCGACCGGGAGGTCGCCCGCATCACCGTCGTCGCCGGAGAGGCGCAGGGAGGCGCACAGAGCGGCGGGCAGGGCGGCGGGCAGCGTCCCGCGCCCGTCCCGGTCGCCGCAGGGCCCGTGGAGGCCCGTGCCACGCTCCCCGCCGGTCCCGCGGGCCGGGTCTTGCGCGTCGCCGACAAGGCGGCCCCCGGCTGGCAGGCCACCCTCGACGGGCGCGCCCTCAAGAGCACCACCGTCGACGGCTGGGCCCAGGGCTTCGCCCTCCCCACGAGCGGCGGCAAGCTCGTCCTGACCTACAAGGCGCCCGCCGCGCACACCGCCTGGCTGTGGGCCCAGGGCCTCCTCGCGGCCGTCCTCGTGGTGCTCGCCCTGCCCGGGCGCAAGCGCCAGGTCGACGACGACCTCCCGGAGGCGGGGAGCGCACCTGCGGCCATGTCCGCGCCCGCCTCCGTGCCGGCCCAGGCCGCCGCCGGAGAGGGCCGCCGCGCGCGCAGGCTGCGGGCCGCGGCGGAGGCCGACCGGCTGGACGCGGCTCCCGTGCCGGAAGCCCCGCCCGCCGAGCCCGTCGCCGACTCCTACGCCGATCCGTACGCGGCTCCGTACGCCGACGTCTACGCCGATCCGTACGGACAACAGCAAGTGGCGGATCCGTACGCCGCGGTGCCGCAGGAACAGCCGCAGGCACAGCAGTACGGGCAGCAGCAGTACGGGCAGGGGGCGCAGGAGACGCCCTACGACCCGTACGGCGAACAGCACTACCAGGGAAGCTACGACGGCACGTACGACGCCTCCTACGGCGGCGCACAGCAGCAGGCCCCGTACCAGGACCAGGGTCATGGCCACTACCCGGCGGAGCCCTACGCGACCGGGCCGGCCGCACCGGCCGCGCCGACCGGGCAGTACGACCCGTACACCTACGGCGGGGCACACGACACGACGTACGGCGGCGGTGACCGGCACCACCGCGACGGGAGCGAGCAGCAGTGAAGCGCACCACCCTGTCCCTGTTCGCCGCCACCGCAGCCCTCGCGGCCCTGGGCGGCGCGGCCGTCCTCACCGCGCCGTCCGGCACGGAGAGCACCGAAGGCACCGGCAGCACGGCCCGTACGGCCGCGAAGGCGCCCGCCCGGCTGCCCGTCCAGCGCTCCATGACCCTCTGCCCGGCCCCGACTTCGTCGGACGTGGGGGAGACGGCCTACACCGCCTTCACCCCGGTCGGTGGCGGGGCGAAGGCCGCGAAGAAGGGCGCGGCCGAACTGCTGTCGGCAGAGGGCGCAAAGAAGGACGACAGCGCCAAGAAGGATGAAAAGGCCGCGAAGGATGCCAAGAGCGGCAAGGAAGGGAAGGACGGCAAGGGCCCCGCACCCGCGGGCACTTCGGTCCTGTCCCTGAAGGAGACCGGCAAGCCCGCCACCGCGACCACCGGCCGCTCCGACGCCCCCGCCCTCATCGGCAGCGCCGACGGGACGCTCGCCCCGGGCTGGACCGTGCAGCAGACCACCGTGGTCGCCGCGGGCAGCGGACGCGGGCTGCACGGGCTGACCTGCACGGCGCCGGACACCTCGTTCTGGTTCCCCGGCGCGAGCACCGTCAAGGGCCGCCAGGACTACGTCCACCTGACCAACCCCGACAGTACGGCGGCCGTCGTCGACCTGGAGCTCTACGGCAAGGACGGCCGGGTCAAGGCCGGTGCCGGGGAAGGCGTCACGGTCCCGCCGCGCTCCACCGTCCCGGTGCTCCTGTCCTCCCTCTCGGAGGCGCCCGAGGAGGACCTGACGGTGCATGTGGCGGCCCGCTCGGGCCGCGTCGGTGCGGGGCTGCAGTCGGCTGACGACAAGAAGGGCGGCGACTGGATCCCGGCGTCCGCCGAGCCGGCCGCCGACGCCGTCCTGCCGGGCATCCCGGGCGACGCGACGTCCGTGCGGCTCGTCGTCTTCGCCCCCGGCTCGGACGACGCCGACCTCAAGCTGCGCTTCGCCGGGCCGAACGGCGCGATCACCCCCGCCGGCCACGAGACGCTGCACGTCCGCAGCGGCATGACCGCGGCCGTCGACCTGGGCGACGTCGCCAAGGGCGAGGCGGGCTCGCTGCTGCTCACGGCGGACGGCAGGAGCGCACCGGTCGTCGCCGCGCTGCGCGTCACGCGCGGCAAGGACGACAAGCAGGAGACGGCGTTCGTCCCCGCCGTGGCGCAGCTCGGCGGGCGGGCCACGGTGGCGGACAACCGCCCCAAGGGCAGCACGCTCGCTCTGGCCGCGCCCGGCAAGGAGGCGGCGCAGGTGAAGGTCACCTCCTCTGCGGGCAGCGAGGGCGGCGAGCCGGCGGTGAAGACGTACACGGTGAAGCCGGGCACCACGCTGACCGTGGAGCCGCCGCAGCCGGCGGGCGTCAAGGGGTCGTTCGCGGTGACGGTGGAGAAGGTCTCGGGCGGGCCGGTGCACGCCTCGCGGATGCTGGCGCTGCCCAAGGACGGCGTGCCCATGTTCACGATCCAGCCGCTGCCGGACGACCGTTCGTCGGTGGCCGTTCCGGAGACGGGGCAGGACCTGTCGATGCTCAACCGCTGAGCCGGCGCCCGGTGCTCAACCGCTGACGGGCGGACCGGGGGGCGCCGGCGTCCCGGTCAGTCCTGGCCGTAGCGGGGGTCGACCGACTCCGGGGCGAGCCCGAGGAGTTCGGCGACCTGCTCGACGACGACCTCGTGCACCAGCAGGGCGCGCTCGTCGCGGTTCTTGGTGCGGATCTCCACCGGGCGGCGGTAGATCACGATCCGGTCGGGGGAGTCGCCGCGGGCGGCCACGTAGCGGCCGAGGGGGACGGATTCGCCGTCGAAGTCGAAGGCGTCCAGGCCGTCGGGGTCGCTCATGGCGCTCCCCGCGTCGCTCCTGGTGACCGGTACCTCGCGGACCACGAAGTCGACGGAGGCGAGCTGAGGCCAGCGGCGCTCCAGTCGCTCGGCGGAGTCGTGCACCATGTCGACGAACGCCTCGCCGCGGCTGACCGACAGCGGCACTTGGGGCGGTGCGATCGGCCCGCGCATGCCGCGTCCGTGTCGGTCGCGGCGGCGCGGGCGCGGCCCGGCGTGGCTCGGGGGACCCCCGGTGGTGGCAGGGGGAGGTACGCGGTTGTCCATCACTCTTGAGGGTATCCGTCGGCCGCCCTGTCGTACGCGGCTGTCGCGTATCCCGGGAATGTCGCCTGATGAACATTCCGGCCAGACCTGTGATCAATTATGGTCAGGTACCGGACCGTCCGGTCTGTTCGCGAGGGTCCGGAGCGGGGGCGCCGGTGACCGGTCCACGGCCTGGTGAGACCCTGTTCACAGCCCTCCGCGCAGGTCAGCGCGGTGGGGAGAAGCAGGCGTCCACGGGACGAACCAGGACGACACGGAGGGGTGAGCCGGGGGTGAGTCGTCGCGGCCCGCTCAAGAGTGCGGTACCGTCCAACGTCGTGAGCCCTGTACGTCGCTGTTCGCGCACCGCGTGCGGCCGCCCGGCCGTCGCGACGCTGACGTACGTCTATGCCGATTCGACAGCCGTCCTCGGACCGCTCGCCACCTACGCCGAACCCCACTGCTACGACCTGTGCGCCGAGCACTCCGAGCGGCTGACCGCTCCGCGCGGCTGGGACGTCGTGCGCCTCGCCCTGGACAGCGGCCCCGCCCGCCCCAGCGGCGACGACCTCGAAGCACTCGCCAACGCCGTGCGCGAAGCGGCCCGCCCGCAGGAGCGCGCCGTCCAGCCGGGCCCGCCGCCCAGCACCGCCGGCCGCGACGCCGATCCCATGGAGGTCGCCCGCCGGGGCCACCTCAGGGTCCTCCGCTCGCCCGACAACTGACGGCGTCACGGCCTGCCCCTCGACCGGGGCTCGAGCAGCCCGCGTCCGGATCGCCGGTCCGTCCCGGTAGGTTTGTCCCCCCGTACCGGACCCAGGAAGGCGTTGGCTGTGGCTGATCTGTCGCAGATCGTGAAGGCATACGACGTACGCGGTGTGGTCCCGGATCAGTGGGACGAAGCACTGGCGGAGCTCTTCGGCGCCGCCTTCGCCCAAGTGACGGGCGCGGCCGCGATCGTCGTCGGGCACGACATGCGGCCCTCGTCGCCCGGCCTCTCGCGGGCCTTCGCCCGCGGCGCCGCCGCCCGCGGCGTGGACGTGACCGAGATCGGCCTGTGCTCCACCGACCAGCTGTACTTCGCGAGCGGCCACCTCGGCCTGCCGGGCGCGATGTTCACGGCCAGTCACAACCCCGCGCAGTACAACGGCATCAAGATGTGCCGGGCCGGCGCGGCCCCCGTCGGGCAGGACACCGGCCTCGGCGAGATCCGCTCCCTGGTCGAGGGCTGGCTCGAGAACGGCGCCCCCGAGCCCGCGCCGACTACCGGCACCCTCACCCGGCAGGACGTCCTCGCGGACTACGCGGCCCACCTGCGCTCCCTGGTCGACCTCAGCGGCATCCGCGAGCTGAAGGTCGTCGTCGACGCCGGCAACGGCATGGGCGGGCACACCGTGCCCACCGTCTTCGAGGGCCTGCCCCTCGAGCTCGACGCGATGTACTTCGAGCTCGACGGCACCTTCCCCAACCACGAGGCCAACCCCCTCGACCCGAAGAACATCGTCGACCTGCAGCAGCGCGTGCGCGAGGTCGGCGCAGACATCGGCCTGGCCTTCGACGGCGACGCCGACCGCTGCTTCGTCGTCGACGGCAACGGCGACCCCGTCTCCCCCTCCGCGATCACCGCCCTGGTCGCGGCGCGCGAGCTCGCCAAGCACCCCGGCGGCACCGTCATCCACAACCTGATCACCTCGTGGTCGGTGCCCGAGGTCGTCAAGGAGTGCGGCGGCAAGCCCGCGCGCACCCGCGTGGGGCACTCCTTCATCAAGGAGGAGATGGCCCGCACCGGCGCCATCTTCGGCGGCGAGCACTCCGCGCACTACTACTTCCGCGACTTCTGGAACGCCGACACGGGCATGCTCGCCGCCATGCACGTCCTCGCCGCCCTCGGCGGCCAGAGCGGCCCGCTGTCCGAGCTCGTCGCCGAGTACGACCGCTACGCCGGCTCCGGCGAGATCAACAGCACCGTCGCCGACCAGGCCGGGCGCACGGCGGCCGTCCGGGCCACGTACGAGAACGTGCCGGGCGTGGAGTTCGACGAGCTCGACGGCCTCACCGTGGCGGCCTCCGACTGGTGGTTCAACCTCCGCGCCTCCAACACGGAGCCCCTCCTCCGCCTGAACGTCGAGGCCCGCGACGCGGAGACGGTCTCCCGCATCCGGGACGAGGTCCTGGCGATCGTCCGGGCGTAGGACGCACACCGGGCACCGGCACGGCGGACGCGGTCCCCGTGCCGAACCGGCCCGGCGTCCGCCGCGTCGGCGTTCAGCTGCGGCCGAAGGCCGGGCCCAGCCCCCTGAATCCGCCGCGATGGCGAACAGCCCGACTCGACCGATCCGGTGCCGTACCCGCCTCGATGGGTCCGGCACCGCCGGGCTGCACGGCTGCGGCGGATCGCCGTTGCGGCGGGAGGAAGCCGCCGGGGCCCGGCACGCCGGACGAGGTCTCAGCCCCTGAATCCGCCGCGACGGCGAGCACGCGAACCCGACCGTCCCGGCGGTGCCGCACCGGCCGCACCGGCGAACCCGCCACGGCAGAGCGCCATGGCGAACCCGCATGCCGCGCTTCTCCCGGCGGGGCGCGAAGGTACCCTGGCCGGACAGAGACGTACATCCGAAGGGAACCCCTCATGCCGCTCGAAGCCGGTCTCCTGGAGATCCTCGCCTGCCCGGCGTGCCACGCGCCCCTCCGCGACGAGTCCGCCTCCGAGGAGTCCCCCGAGCTGGTGTGCGAGGGCACGGGCTGCGGCCTGGCCTACCCCGTCCGGGACGACATCCCCGTCCTGCTCGTGGACGAGGCCCGGCGCCCGGCCTGACGCCGGAGCGCCCCCGCCCGACCCCGCCCGGCGGCCCACCGCACCGTAGGCCCGGCCGGGCACCCGCACGGCGTACACGACGGCGACCGGAGGCTGATCCACGGTGTTCGACGAGTCACTCCTCGATGATCCCGACGCCCTGTCCCGCGCCGACATCCACGGCCTCCTGCGCGGCGCCGCAGAATCCGGCGCCCGGGTCCGTACGGCCGCCCGCAACGCCGCGGAAGCCGGCGTCACGGACCTCCGCCCCGACGGCCGCCCCCGCGCCGTCCTGATCGCAGGGCCGGGCCCCGCGGCCGGCTGCACCGCCGACCTGCTCACCGCCCTCGCCGAGGGCAGCGCCCCCGTCACCCTGATCCGCCCCACCGGCGTCGCCCCCGCGCCCGGCGCCCTGCGCTGGACCCTCCCCGGCTGGACCGGCCCGCTCGACCTGCTGCTCGTCGCCAGCCCGGACGGCACGGAGCCGGGCCTCGCCATCCTCCTCGAACAGGCCTACCGCCGCGGCTGCTCCGTCGTCTGCGTCAGCCCGGCCGGTTCCCCCCTCGCCGACGCCACCACACAGGCCCGCGGCCTCGCGATCCCGCTGACCACCTCGCCGGACGAGGCCCGTGCAGGCGGCGAACCGGGCGCTCTCCCCGGCGAGGAGGCCCCGGCAGGCGAGCGCCCCGCGCTGCCCCCGGGCCCCGGCCTCATGTGGTCCCTGCTCACCCCCCTGCTCGTGCTCGCCGACCGCATAGGGCTGCTCACCGGCGGCCCTTCCGACGTCGAGGCGCTCGCCGACCGCCTGGACCAGGTCGCCGAGCGCTGCGGCCCGGCCATCGCCACCTACAGCAACCCCGCCAAGACCCTGGCGGCCGAGCTGGCCGACACCCTCCCCCTCATCTGGACGGAGGGCGAGCTCGCCGGCGCGGCGGGCCGGCACTTCGCGACGGTCCTCGCCGCCCTCGCCGGGCGACCGGCCCTCGCCGCCGAGCTGCCCGAGGCCCTGACCGCCCACGGCACCCTCCTCGCGGGGGCCTTCGCCGCCGGTGCGGATCCCGAGGACTTCTTCCGCGACCGCGTCGAGGAGCCCGAGGCCCTGCACGCCCGCGTCGTCCTGCTCCGCGAACGGGAGCCCGACGTCACCTCGCCCGCCCCCGCCGCCCGCGAACTCGCCCTGCAGCGCGAGACGCCCGTCAGCGAGCTGGAGCCCACCGACGCCGACAGTCCCCTGCAGACCGCCGCTGAACTGCTGGCCATCACGGATTTCGCCGCCGTCTACCTGGCCCTCGCCTCGACCCCGTAGACCCGTAGAAACGCCGTACGCACACAGTCAGGAATCGCCCGCATGGACCGCCTCGTCAACACCGTGCGCCCCTACGCCTGGGGCTCCACCACCGCGATCCCCGCGCTGCTGGGCACCGCCCCCACCGGCGAGCCGCAGGCCGAGCTGTGGATGGGCGCCCACCCCGGCGCCCCGTCCCGCGTCGACCGGAGCGGCAGCGGAGAGGGCCTGCGCCCGCTGTCCGACGTCATCGCCGCCGACCCCGAGGGCGAGCTCGGCGCGCGGGCCGTCCGCCGCTTCGGGCCCCGCCTGCCGTTCCTGTTCAAGGTCCTCGCCGCCGGCTCCCCGCTCTCCCTCCAGGTTCACCCCGACCTCGCCCGGGCGGCGGCCGGTCACGCCGCGGAGGAGGCCCGGGGCGTCCCCCTCGACGCCCCCCACCGCAACTACAAGGACACCGACCACAAGCCCGAACTCCTCTGCGCCCTCACCCCCTTCGAGGGGCTGTGCGGCTTCCGCGCGCCCGGCGAGACGGCCGCCCTCCTCGCCGCACTCGACGTCGACTCCCTCAAGCCGTACGCCGACCTCCTGCACGCCCAGCCCGAGGCGGACGCCCTGCGCGAGGTGCTCACCGCCGTCCTCACCGCGGACCACGGCGAGATGGCCCGCACCGTCACCGAGGCGGCCGCCGCGGCCGAGCGGCTCTCCGCGCAGGAAGGGCCGTACCGGGACGCCTGCACCGCCTACGTCTCCCTCGCCCGGCACTACCCCGGCGACCCCGGAGTCATCGCCGCCATGCTCCTCAACCACGTGCGCCTCCAGCCCGGCGAAGCCCTCTACCTGGGCGCCGGCGTCCCGCACGCCTACCTCGACGGCCTCGGCGTCGAAATCATGGCCAACTCGGACAACGTGCTGCGCTGCGGGCTGACGCCCAAGCACGTCGACGTCCCCGAACTGCTGCGCGTCGTCCGCTTCGAGAGCACCGCCGCCGCCGTCCTGCGCCCCGAGGCCGACGCCGGCGGCGAGGAGGTCTACGGCACCCCCGTCGAGGAGTTCCGCCTCTCCCGCTTCGACCTCGCCCCCGGCTCCACGACCACGCTGCCCTCCGGAACGCCCCAGATCCTCCTGTGCACCTCGGGCAGCGCCGTCCTGCGCACGGCGGACGACGGGCAGGAGCTGCGGCTCGGCCAGGGCGAATCCGCGTTCGTACGGGCGGCCGAGACCGTGGTGCTCGCCGGTGACGACGCCAGGGTCTTCCGCGCCACGGTCGCGGTCTGACGCCCCTTCCGCCCGGCGGCTGCAACAATGGCCCGCCGTAAAGGAACCGCAAAGCCCGGCGGTCCAGGGGTGGATCAGGGCGGAAGGGATAGCCCGCACATATGAGTGCATCAGGCGGAACCAAGGCCATCGTCGCCGCGCTCGGCGCCAACCTGGCCATCGCCGTGGCGAAGTTCGTCGCGTTCGCGTTCAGCGGCTCGTCGTCGATGCTCGCCGAAGGAGTGCACTCGGTCGCCGACTCCGGCAACCAGGCACTGCTCCTCCTCGGCGGCAAGAAGGCCAAGCGCGCGGCCAGCGAGGAGCACCCCTTCGGCTACGGCCGCGAGCGCTACATCTACGGATTCCTCGTCTCGATCGTCCTGTTCACCATCGGTGGCGTCTTCGCGCTCTACGAGGGCTACGAGAAGATCAAGGAACCGCACGAGATCGAGCACTGGTACTGGCCGGTCGGCGTCCTCGTCTTCGCGATCATCGCGGAGAGCTTCTCCTTCCGCACGGCGATCAAGGAGTCCAACGAGCTGCGCGGCGAGCAGTCCTGGGGCCAGTTCATCCGCACCGCCAAGGCCCCCGAGCTGCCCGTCGTCCTCCTCGAGGACTTCGGCGCCCTCGTCGGCCTCGTCCTCGCCCTCGGCGGCGTCTGCATCTCCATCGTCACCGGCGACGGCGTCTGGGACGGCATCGGCACCCTGTGCATCGGCGCCCTGCTGGTGCTGATCGCCATCGTCCTCGCCTCGGAGACGAAGTCCCTGCTGCTCGGCGAGGCCGCCGGACCGGAGCAGCTCGCGAAGATCCGCGCCGCGGCCGTCGACGGCGAGACCGTCACCCGCGTCATCCACATGCGCACCCTCCACCTGGGCCCCGAGGAGCTCCTCGTCGCGGCCAAGATCGCGGTGCCGCACGAGGACACCGCCGTGGAGATCGCCCGTGCGATCGACGCTGCGGAGGCGAGGATCCGCGAGGCGGTCCCGATCGCCCGGGTCATCTACCTGGAGCCGGACGTCTACCGCGAGGAAGCGGCAGCGGCCGGCGCCGACCCGGCAGCGACCCCGGGCGGCCCGCCCCGCCACTGAGGAAGAACGACGCGGAGGCCGTGCCCGGGCCGCTGTGATGCCCTTGCGGGTTCACGGCGCCTCAGGGCGCGGCCTCCGTGCCGGACGCGACGCCCGCGCCCCGGGCGGCCGCCACGGGGCTGCAGCTCCGGCAACCGCCTTCCGCCGCCGCGGCGCTCAGCCGAAAGCATCAGCCGAAAGCAACCGTCCCGGCGGTGCCGAGCCCGTCCCGGTTCCCGGTGCGAACCCCGTCCGGACGGCCGTCACGGGTGCTGCCGCCCAGCAGCGACTCCCGCCGCCGCGGCGCTCAGCCACAACCGCTCAGCCGCAACCGGCCGTCCACAACCGGCCGTCCCCAGGCGCGGCGCACCTGGGGACCCCGTACCGCTACTGGACCTCGCGCAGGATGCCCGCCAGGGCCCCCGCATCCGCCTCCGCCGAGAGCAACCGCTCCCGGAAGCCCGGATCCATCAGTTTCCGCGACAGCATCGCCAGGATCCGCAGATGCTCGTCGCCCGCGGCGGCGCTCGGTACGGCGATCATGAAGATCAGCCGGGCCTTCGTCCCGTCCAGCGCCCCCCACTCGATGCCCTCCGAGCGCGCGAACCCGACCACCGGGGCCGACACCGCATCCGTCTTCGCATGCGGGATCGCGATCTCCTCCCCGAGCCCCGTCGTCCCCATCTCCTCCCGCGCGAGCGCCGCCGCGACCAGACCGTCGACGTCGTCCACGTGCCCGCTCGCGGCCAGCAGCCCGGCCATCTCCCGGATCGCCGCCTCCTTCCCGTGGGCCGCGAGCCGCGGCCGCACGGTCCGTACGGTGAGGTGGCCGGAGAGCGCGGAACCGTCGGGCCCGCCCGCCGGCAGCCCGGCCCCGGCAGGCGCCTCCACGGCGGGAGCAGGGGCAGCAGGGGGAGTCGCTCCCCGGGTGGGAGCCGGCCGCGCACCGACGGTCATCAGCGTGACCGTCATCAGCGCCGTCACCACCGTGCCGACGGCGATCGCGACGAAGAACATCGGCACCCCGTCCACCGCCCCGAGCACCGCCACGATCGGCCCCCCGTGCGGCACGTTGTCCGCCACCGCCGCGAGCCCCGCGATCGCACCCGCCACCGCACCGCCGCACATGTTCGCCGGAATGACCCGCGCGGGCCGGGCCGCGGCGAAGGGGATCGCCCCTTCGGTGATGCCGAAGAACCCCATGAACAGCGCCGCCGCCCCGGTCTCCTGCTCCTGCTTGCTGAACAGCCCCCGCCGCAGCAGCGTCGCGAGCCCCTGCCCGAGCGGCGGCACCGGAATGGCCGCGGCACACATGCCCATGATCTCGGGGTTCTTCGAGACCAGCCCCGCACCGAAGAGGAACGCCGTCTTGTTGACGGGCCCGCCCATGTCGAAGGCGATCATCAGGCCGAGCACGACGCCGAGCAGCGCCGCACTCGTCCCGGTGAGCCCGCCGAGCCAGCTCGTGAGGTGCTCGAAGACCCACGCGATCGGCCGGCCGATGACGTAGACGAAGAACAGGCCGAGCGTCGTCGTGGCCACGATCGGGATCACGATGATCGGCATGATCGGCCGGACGAACTCCGGCACCCTGACCTTCTTGATCCACACCACCAGATAGCCGGCCAGGAACCCGGTGGCGATCGCCCCGATGAACCCCGCCCCCGCCTTGCTGTCGTACAGCTCCCCGTGGCTCGCGATCCAGCCCCCGACCATGCCCGGCACGAGAGCCGGCCGGTCCCCGACGGCATAGGCGATGTAGCCGGAGAGCACCGGGATCATCAGCGCGAAGCCGATGGCGCCGATGTCGTTGACCGTCTGCCAGAAGGAGCTGTCGAAGACGATCCCCTGAGGGGTGGTCCGCCCGCCCAGGGCGAGCGACACGGAGATCAGCAGACCGCCGACGACCACGAACGGGATCATGTACGAGACGCCGTTCATCAGCGCCTTGTAGACGGTGCCGCGCTCCCTCCCGCCACCACCCGCCCCCGCGAACGCCCCGTCCCCGGCCCCGGTCCCCGCCCCCGCGCCGTCCCCCCGGTGGACCGGCGCGCTCAGCACGTCCCGGATCAGCCGCTCCGGATGACGGATGCCCTCGGCAACCCCGACGGACAGCACCCGCTTCCCCGCGAAGCGGCTCAGGTCGACGTCCTTGTCGGCGGCGACGATGATGCCGTCGGCCTCCCTGATCTCGGCGTCGGAGAGGACGTTCTCGGCCCCGATCGACCCCTGCGTCTCCACCTTCATCCCGTAGCCGAGCTCCTGCGCGGCCTGGGCCAGCTTCTCCGCCGCCATGTACGTGTGCGCGATCCCGGTCGGACAGGCGGTCACGGCGAGCAGCCTGCGTCCCTCTGGCGCCGTGTCACGCTCGGGCGGATCGGCCGGACTGGTCACGTGGATCTCCTCACAACGGATCGCCCGCGGGGCGTGCCGCGCCCTCGCGCTCTTCGCATCCTGCAACACCTGACCTGCACAGGAAACGAGGCCGTTCCGGTGTCAGCGAGCGCGAGCTTTCCGGAATCTGACGTTCCGGCGGATAGGGCGCCAGTGGGGGTGGGGTTCGGCGGGCCCCCCGGTGTAGATTCGTGAACGAGCCAGACGTCGCTGCTGATGGCGGTCGGGCGGCCCGCGCGACGGACCGGCCGAGGGAGAGAGGGCCTCCGACGGACTGCGCTGCGGTCGGGGCACCGGTGTGTCCAGTGTGTCCAGCTGCTCAGGCAGCACGACCGCATGCACGGCCGTGTCCACCCTCGCTCGCCCTTCACAGAGGAGCAGCCCGTATGACCACCACTTCCCCCGGCCAGGACTTCAAGGTCGCGGATCTTTCGCTGGCGGCCTTCGGCCGTAAGGAGATCACGCTGGCCGAGCATGAGATGCCCGGTCTGATGGCGATCCGCAAGGAGTATGCGGAGGCGCAGCCGCTGGCGGGTGCGCGTATCACTGGTTCGCTGCACATGACGGTGCAGACGGCCGTTCTGATCGAGACCCTCGTGGCGCTGGGCGCGGAGGTGCGCTGGGCGTCCTGCAACATCTTCTCCACCCAGGACCACGCCGCCGCCGCCATCGCGGTCGGCCCGAACGGCACCCCGGAGAACCCGCAGGGCATTCCGGTGTTCGCCTGGAAGGGCGAGTCCCTGGAGGAGTACTGGTGGTGCACGGAGCAGGCGCTGACCTGGCCGAACACCGCCACCGGCGGCCCGAACATGATCCTGGACGACGGCGGTGACGCCACCCTCCTGGTCCACAAGGGCGTCGAGTTCGAGAAGGTGGGCAGCGCCCCGGACCCGTCGACGGCGGACAGCGAGGAGTTCGCCCAGATCCTCACCCTGCTGAACCGCACGCTGGGGGAGAACCCCCAGAAGTGGACCCAGCTGGCGTCGGAGATCCGTGGTGTCACGGAGGAGACGACGACGGGTGTGCATCGTCTGTACGAGATGCAGCGTGAGGGCACGTTGCTGTTCCCCGCGATCAATGTGAATGACGCGGTGACGAAGTCGAAGTTCGACAACAAGTACGGTTGCCGTCATTCGCTGATCGATGGGATCAACCGGGCCACGGATGTGCTGATCGGTGGCAAGGTCGCGGTGGTGTGTGGTTATGGCGATGTGGGCAAGGGGTGTGCGGAGTCGCTGCGCGGGCAGGGTGCGCGGGTGATCGTGACGGAGATCGACCCGATCAATGCGCTGCAGGCGGCGATGGACGGCTACCAGGTGACGACCCTGGAGGACGTCGTGGAGAGCGCGGACATCTTCGTGACCACGACGGGCAACAAGGACATCATCATGGCCTCGGACATGGCCCGGATGAAGCACCAGGCGATCGTGGGGAACATCGGTCACTTCGACAACGAGATCGACATGGCGGGTCTGGCGAAGATCCCGGGGATTGTGAAGGACGAGGTGAAGCCGCAGGTCCACACGTGGACGTTCGAGGACGGCAAGGTCCTGATCGTGCTGTCCGAGGGTCGTCTGCTGAACCTGGGGAACGCGACGGGTCACCCGTCGTTCGTGATGTCGAACTCTTTCGCGGACCAGACGCTGGCGCAGATCGAGCTGTTCACGAAGCCGGAGTCGTACCCGACGGATGTGTACGTCCTGCCGAAGCAGCTGGATGAGAAGGTGGCGCGGCTGCACCTGGATGCGCTGGGTGTGAAGCTGACCGAGCTCCGTCCGGAGCAGGCGGCCTACATTGGTGTCCCGGTCGAGGGTCCGTACAAGCCGGACCACTACCGCTACTGACACCGGCGCAGCACCAGCAGCGCCAGCAGCACCAAAAGCAATCGGTAGCAGGCCCCTGCCGGGAAGGCAGGGGCCTGTCCCTGTTCTGTCGAGGACCCCACCATGCCCCGCGGCCGCTACTCGCTCCACGACCCGCACGACCACACCCCCCTCGGTGAAGAGCACTTCCACTGCGCCACCGGCCCCTCCGGCTGGCGCTACGTCTCGCAGATCACCACCCCCGCCGGCGACCACGCCGGCTCCGTCGACCTCACCCTCGACGACCTGGGCCGACCGATCCGCGTGCAGCTCCACGCCGGAAGCTGGCAGGTGCGCGGCGCGGCGCTCGACGGAGTGACCTGGGTCCGCACCGACCCGACCGGGGAGCACGCCACGGAAGGCAACGTCGCAGAGGCCCGTGCCTTCACCGGCGCGTCTCCTGCCTTCTATGTCGCCCTGTCCCGGGCCCTGCGGCTGACCCCAGGCGCGGGCGCGACGCGCATCCGGCTCGTCGGTTTCACCTCTCCCGTCCTCGCCCCCCGGACCCTCGACCAGTCGTGGGCCCTGGTCGGCAGGACGGCACACGCCACCGACGAGGGCCCGCTCCAGGTGGAGGCGTACCAGGTCACCGACCTGGAGACGGGCGAGCAGCACACGGTGAACCTCGCCGGCGACGTCGTCCTGTCGGCACCGGGCGTCGAGCTGGAGGACCTGGAGAGTCCCCCGTCGTCCTTCGCCTGATGTGCAGAGGGGCTGGTCAGCCTGGTAGTGTCCTCTTCGCCCCACAAGACCTGTTGACACAGGGCGCGTGGGGAGGTAGATTCGAACGGTTGCCGGGGAACTGGACAGGTTCCCAGGGAACGGCTAGTGTCTACAGAGCTCTGGTGGTGAACGAGATTCACCCCGAGCACCTTGATCCCTTATCGGAAGCGAAAAGCCGATTAGCTTCGGCCGGAAAGCGTCTGATAAAGTCGGGATCACCGCCGGAAAGCGAAAGCTGAAAGGCGAAACCCCGCTCCAACAGGGGGCCGGAAACGGAATTCGGACCGGAAATGGACCGGAAAACGGATCTGGTAAGGTTGGAAACAACGAAGGG